>JBOHFJ010000061.1:0-17422 GCA_050699655.1 Pseudonocardiaceae bacterium | reverse complement strand
CCACCGCGCTGCGGGACATTTTAATTGCGTGGCTGCGATGACGTGGTATCTGCGCTCACTCGGCGACCGGGACACCCACCACGGCGAGCTGCGCCCCACCAGCGGCAAGGTGCACGCGGAGTGCGGCGCGGTGTTCACCCCTCCCCCGTACCTGCGCGGCGGTCTGCCCGGCGAGCCACCCGACCCGCAACAGGTATGTTCTGCTTGCCGCCGTGTCAAGCAGTAGGGAACACGGTGAATATGGAAGTAAGCGAGGTACGATTCGTCGGCCTTTTTGTCGCCCGGCGCACTGCCACTGGAGTCAGTATCCCGTTGAGGTACTGGGGTTGTTGCCGATTACCAGCGTCGAGGTTCAGTCGAATGGTCCTACGCGGCGAATCAGCTCCTCACGATGACACCACAAGGCGGACAGCAACGTCTTTGCCTGCCGGCCCAGGCCATTGGTGTTATTGCACACACCGTTGACCGTGCAGTACAGGATGGCGCGACTCGCGGTCATGGCACTCCTCCGATATCCCCGTGATCGGCTAGGCTACCCGCTGCCCACGCCGAGGACACCCGGCAATGCGCTGGAAGGGAGAACCCGTGAGCGCCACCGAACCGCCGCCAGCGCTGTACGTGGACGGCCACAACCTGTTGCACCGAGCCGCGTTCGGCTTCCCCGCCCGCATCACCTCCCGGAGCGGACGCGACATCACGCTGGTGTTCGGGTTCTTCGCGCTGATCCGAGCCGCCGCCCGCACCCTCGACACCGCAGCACCTGAGGTCATCGTGGTCTTCGACGGCCAGGACGGCGCGGCCGACAGACGAGCCCTGCTGCCTCAGTACAAGCCCACCGTGACCGGCGATGAGCAGGTTTTCGCTGACCTGCCCCGCATCCATGAAGGACTCGACCTGCTCGGGATCCACTGGACCGAGGACAACCGGTGGGAAGCCGACGACGTGATCGCCTCCCTCATCACCGCACAACCAGCACGCGAACACCTGATCATGTCCACCGACAAGGACTTCTACCAGCTCCTCTCACCCCGCGTCTCGGTCCTCAACACCCAGCGACGCGCCGACCGCCGCCGCATCCACCCCGCCGAGGTCCACGACAAACACGGCGTGCTACCCCACCAATGGTGCGACTACCGCGCGCTGACCGGCGACAGGTCCGACAATATCCCCGGAATCCGCGGCATCGGAGACAAGACCGCCACCAGACTCCTCACCGACGAAGCGCACCTGGAAGACCTGGACAAACTCGACCGACTCACTGGACGCACCGGTCACCTCATCCGCCAGCAGTGGGACCACCTCATGTTGTGGCGCACCCTCATCCAACTGCGCACCGACATCCCTGCCCCCCGAGCCAGAGCACACCAGCCCAGCGATCTACCGCCGGCCCAGACATCATCGGCGCACTAGACCTATGGAAATAAGAGATCACCAGTTCAGCGCGGCGCTGCGCCGAGAGCGGAACAAAGTGGTCTGCGGCGGACTGCCGCCGGACGCGCGAGCCACCAAACCCAACGCCGGGACGACGATCTCCCAGACGCCGACCTGACGGCGACCGGCGGGCATGCCAGGCAGACCGCTTCGGTACCGTCGGTGGTGTTCCGCCAACCGCGAACCGGGAGCTTGCCAGTTGCCCAAGCCGATCATCGGACAGCGCATCCGTGAGCTGCGCAAACCCCGCTTCACACAGCACGACCTCGCGGCGGCGGCCGACGTCAGCGTGGACGTCATCCGCAAACTCGAGCAAGGCCGCCGGCACACCGCCTCCATCGGCACCCTGCAACGCATCGCCCACGCCCTGGATGTGGACGTGGCGGAGCTGTTCGGCCGCTCCCGGACCACCCAGGCCGCTGATGATGACCAGTCGCCAGTGGGTGCCATCAGGGATGTTTTGACCAGCGTGGATGAGCTGCTGGGTGAGCTGGACGACGCCGACGCCCCCGACCTGACCGACCTGGAGCGCGCCGTCAGCTATGCGTGGGGCGCCTATTTCGCCGGGAAATACGCGCTGCTAGCGGCACTGCTGCCTCGCCTGCTGACCGACGCCCAAGCCGTCGCTCACGCGGCCCCAGTGGTCGAGTCAGGACGCGCGGCTGACCTTGCGGCGCAGGTTCACCACATCACCGCGGGCACTCTGGTTCGGCTGGACGCGGCCGATCTCGGTCATGTCGCGGCCCGTGAGGCGCTGCGCCTGGCCGCGTCCGCGCCAGACCCGTTACGCGCCGCGTCCGTGTATGACATCTTCGGGCACGTGCTGATGCGGCAGGGCCGTTTCATTGATGCCGAGAGAGTTTGTGTAGCCGCCGCGGAGACGGTGCAGCCCACCGGGCAGGCCAGTTCGGCCCAACTGTCGGTTTACGGTGGGCTGTTGTTACGGGGCGCCACCGCTGCCGCCCGGCAGCGCCGGACCGGCGCGGCCACTGATTTGCTGGCCGACGCCACGGAGGTGGCTCAGCGCACCGGTGTGGACCGCACCGACTGTGGAGTGATCTTCGGACCTGACTGTGTGATCATGCAGACCGCTGACTGCCGGGTGGTCACGGAAGATTACGTAGCGGCGGTTGAGGTGGCTCGACGGATGCCGGGTGACTCGGCGCTGCCGTTGATCTCTCGGGGCCGGCACCTGGCCGACGTCGCGCACGCTGAGCTGCGACTAGGCCACACGCGGGCCGCCGAGTCCGCGCTGCTGACGATGGAGCGGACAGCCCCGGAGTGGAGTTTTCACCACGAGTTGCCCCGGGTGCTCGTCGGTGAGCTGATGACCCGGGGGCGCCCGTCAACCCGCCTGCGCGAGCTGGCGCACCGGCTGAACACGACGCGCTAGCGCCGAAGAGGCGGCCGCTGGTGGGGCGACGTGCCCCACTGCCAGGAGGCCATTGTGGTCGATGGTGAGCGGGTGATCGATTACAATCGAGGCGGCGAGGTCGTCCGCAGGCGGTGCGTCATCCCCGCGAGCTGCACCGTTCATGGTGGCGTCCACGGTTTCACCAATGTGGCGGTCAGCAAACATAACGACGGGATCATTGTTGACCCGCACGTCACTGGTAACTGCGTACTCACCTTCGACGAGGACGCGGCCACCGCGCTGCGGGACATTTTAATTGCGTGGCTGCGATGACGTGGTATCTGCGCTCACTCGGCGACCGGGACACCCACCACGGCGAGCTGCGCCCCACCAGCGGCAAGGTGCACGCGGAGTGCGGCACACAACGACCTCGATCTCCCGCCGTTGCGTCCGTCGCTGGAGGACTTAGCAAGTGAGCTCGCCGACCCCGAGGTTCTTGCCTTGGGGTCGCGCGACAACGCGCTTCGGCGCGTTGTCGTAGTCCGCGCTCGAGTCCGCGCGGCTGCGCCAACGGTGGCTGAGGTGGGGCGGCTTACCGTCGCCCCCGACCGTCAAGGGCAAGGCCTCGGCAGCCGCCTGCTCGCCGACCTCGAGCAACGGTTGTCGACCGACGTGACTGAGCTTCGGCTATTCACGGGCGAGCGCAGCAACCTCCGCCTTTACTCGCGCCTCGGCTAAACCGAGACACACCACACACCCACCCCGGCTGGCTACGCGCTCATCCACCTCGCCAAGCCCCTCCACCATGACGATCGATGTGACCTGAACGACCGGTAAACCGGCCCAACCTGCTCGGGACAACGCTGGACCAGCGTCATTTACCGCTGCCAAGAGGTCGTCGGCGCGCCCGATTACGCAGGAAAAAAGTAATTGCGGCGGCTGCTAGGCTCGCGACGATGAGCGGGAATGGGAAGGACATGGGCATGAGCAGGTTGAGCAGCGCGGAGCCAAAGAATACGCCAAGAGTGAGCCCATATACCCGCAGACATTGACGGAAGTCCGGTCGACGGGACTCAAGGACCGAATAGTTGGTACGACTCGACCAGAATAGAAAAGGAACGCCAGTGCTCCCTTGGCCGATGACCACCGCGCGGAGACTGCGAATCGGAATGAGAGGGCAGTACAAGATAGTGACGAACTCCGTCATCAGATGGGAACCATCCGCTCTAAACGCGGCACGACCGTAGAAGCGAGTACCGATTCCCCAGAATGTGTACGCCACTGAACCTCCTCGCTGGTGGGTGCCGCTGCCCCAGGTTGCCAGAGTGTGCGCAAGCGGTCTATCGAGTTCCACACTTCCGACACCGCGCGGCACCTGCTGCGGGTCTGCCCTACCCGCCCCGCGAGTTGACCGGGACTGAGCTGAGTCCTGCGTCGGCGATGAGCGCTCGACCGGCGCGGCGGGTCGCCGCCGGGCGCGCGAGCACCCAGATCACGCCGACCAGCAGCCATGCGGCGGACAGCGCGGGGTAGGCACCGGCGGCACCGGTCGGGTACGGCCAGGTGTTGCGGAACAACGTGTAGCCGATCAGCAGCAGGGCCAGCGCCGGGACGACGATCTCCCAGACCGCGACCTGGCGGCGGCCATCGAAAAACAGTAGCCTGCTCGCGCCGATCGTGGCGAGCGCATAAGCCACCAGCACGATCAACGTTCCGATGGCACCGGACGCGACGAACAAGCCGAACGGCGTACCACCCAGCACGAACCAGGCACCGCCGATCACCAGGTACATGCCGCCCACGACCGCCGCGCTCGCGCGGACCGGCGTCCCCCGCGTCGCGGAGAGCGTCCCGAAGGGCGCAAACCCGACGCCATCCCGGGCGAGGGCGAACAACAGCCTCGAGGCACCGACCGCGCTGGCCAGCGCGCAGCTGAAGGCGCTGATCGCCGCACCGATCGTGACAAGCCCACCCACCCAGCTCGCCACGTACCGCGAGGCGAGATCACCCAGCAGCGATCCCGAGCCGCTGAACGCCGCCACCCCCTTGGCGTCAGCGCCGAAACCCATCATCGCCACGGCCGTGACGAACACAAAGAACAGCCCACCGAAGACCACCGTCCCGAGGATCGCGCGGGGGATGTCCCGACGCGGCGTGCGGGTCTCTTCACCCAGCGTCGCGGCGGCCTCGAAACCCGCGAAGGACAGGAAGCCGAAGACCACCCCGAGGAATACCGCCGAGACACCGGTGCCGGGCGGCACGGTGAACACCGACAGGTCGACCGAGTGCGCCCCCGGCGCGCCCCCGGTCGTGAGCCGGATGAGGATCACCACCGTCACGGCCACTATCAGCGTGATGGTGGCACCCTCCACCGACAACAAGAACCTGGCCGCGCCCCGAACCGGCGCGATGGCCAGCGCGAACACGCCGACCAGCGCGATGGCGCCGATAAGAAAACCCGACCAGGGCGGCTGGTGGGTCCAGATCCCCACGCTGTCCAGGAAGGTCGCGCCGAAGATGCCGGCCGCCGATGTGATGGTGACCCCGAACAACGCGTAGGTGCCCA
Organism: Pseudonocardiaceae bacterium; assembly: GCA_050699655.1. Classification (GTDB taxonomy): domain Bacteria; phylum Actinomycetota; class Actinomycetes; order Mycobacteriales; family Pseudonocardiaceae. The sequence continues at coordinate 12,071 of JBOHFJ010000061.1, read as the reverse complement.
GCAGCGCCCATCCGGCGACGACACCCGCCCGAGCGCCCAGCGTCGCCCCGACGAAACCGTAGACACTGCCCGCGTGGTGGAAGCGCTGGCACAGTCGCACAAACGTGTAGGCGATGAGCAGCGCCCCGACGGTGGCCAGGGCGAACGCCAGCGGGACAGCACGCCCCACCGTGCCGGCGGCGGCCTGCGGGTTGATGTTGACCGCCGCCGAGGGAGCCATCAGCGCCACCGAGATGCCCAGGGCCTCCCACACGCTCAGCTCACGACGAAGCTGAGCACCCGCAACTGACGGTGAACTACCGGACATCGCGTTGCCTTCCCCCAGTGGTGCGGACCGTCAGTCATAGAGAGACGGCGAGCGTCGCCCTGCGTACCACGTCGGCCTGTCATTTTGGCTCCGCCAGCCGGTAGACGCGTCGCGCGTTGCCCGCGCCCACCATCTCCGCGACCCGGACCGCGTCAGCGCTGGACCACTCCCCCGACGCCACCCACTCGCCGAGGACGCTGGCCATGGCGCGCCGCCACAGCACGGCGCCGAGATGATGCAGTTCGGCCGGTCCCCACGCGTCGGAGGAGAACAGCAGCTTGCCGAACGGAGCCACCTCCAGCGACTCCGCCACCACCGCGCGAGACCGCGCCCCAGTGTGGTTCACCGCCAACCCGACGTCCAGGTACACGTGGGGGAACACGTGGGCCAGATACCCGGCGGTGCGGTGGTAGGGGTAGCAGTGCAGCAGCATCACCGGCACCTGGCGGTCCTGCACCCGGCGCAGGAACTCCGTCATTAGCGACGGATCGCACCGGTGCAGCGTGAGGTCGGGATCCCCGTACCCGGTGTGGAACTGCAGCGGCAGGCCGCGTTCGATACCCACCCACAGCAAATGGCGCAGCAGGACCGGATCAGTCAGGCGTGGCTGGTTGGCCTGCCGCTCGTGTCGCTGTAGCCAGCTTCCGGCGGCGCGGCGCACCTCGGCGGCGCTGGGCGGCTCGGGATCGAAGTCGAGGCCGTACCGGTAGGCGATCACGGACTTGAGTCCCACGGCGTGCCGAGCCCGTTGATCCAGGGTCGAGGCGAACTGGTCGGCGAACTCGGCGGCGGGCACACCGCAGGCCGCCACCTGCTCGGCGACGGACTCCAGCCGCACGATCTCCGACGCCCTCGCGCCGGAGGCGGCCGCCATCTCGGTGGGCCCCAGGATCTGCTCAGCCCGGTAGCCGGTGTCGATCAGGAAGCATCCGACGCCACTGGCGCGGAGCAGCCGACGAGTCACCTCCCGCGCACCGAGCTCTCGCCGGCGGGCCAAGTAGACGCCGACGCCGGCGTGCGGGGGCAGGTCGAGCACCGGGGCGCACCAGCGGCGGAGCGCGAAGCCCAGCTGGGAGTCCAGGTGCGTCGTGCCCTCGGGTGCCGCCCACGGGGACTCGCGCAACCCTGCCTCGAACGCGGCACCGTCAAGATCGCCCGTTAGGGCTCCGTGCACGTGATGGTCCACCAGGCGCAGCGCGTCGAGCGCGGCGCGCAGCGTGTCAGAGCTCACGCCCACGTTGTGGTGCGCGCGTACGCCGCCAGGCCTCGCGCGGATTGCCTGATGAGTCGTCCGATCCCCCACCGCAACAGCCAGCCGGTACCGGGTACCTTCGGTGTGAACGAAACGTGCCAGCGGATCCTGGTCCCGTCCCCGACCGGATCAAGATCGACTTCCGCACGGTAGTCCCGGACCGGCAGGCCAGACAGATGCAGGTAACTGAACCGGCGGTCGGGGATCAGCTCGGCGACCTGGTCCCGGCCAGTCACCCTCCCCTTGCGGAAAATTCTGATCGCGCCGACTCCTTCCGGCTCCCGCTCACCGGCCCGCGCCAGCTGGAACGAATCGATCGAGGCCCACCTCGGCCAGCTCGCGCCGTCTCGCGGCAGCGCGTACATGGCGGCGGGCTCGGCGCGGGTGTGGACCCGGACGTCGACGCGCTTGTGAACCATATGGTACACTTACCACATGGTTCAATTGATGGCAACCAGATGATGGGAGACGACCTCCCCCGATGACCGACCCGAAGCGGCGACTGCTCGCTGACACTGTCAACTACCTAGCAGCCAACGGCGCTGGCGACGTCAGCCTGCGACAGCTGGCCGCCGCGCTCGGCACCAGTCATCGGATGCTCATCTACCATTTCGGTTCCAAGGAAGGCCTGTTCCTTGAGGTCGTCCGGACGATGGAGCAACGTCAACGCGAGATCTTCGCGGAGTTTGAGCTGGATGCGGATGCATCCCCGTCGGACATCGCTCGGCGGTTCTGGCGGCGGCTGAGTGATCCGGCGATGTGGCCGTACGAGCGGCTGTTCTTCCAGATGTATGGCCGAGCGCTTCAGGGGGACCCTTGCGCGGCTCCGTTGCTGGAAGGCATTGTCGAGAGCTGGCTGGCCCCGCTGACCGAATGGGGCCGCCGCCAGGGCATGCCTCCGCAGGAGGCTCACGCCACTGCCCGCCTGGGAGTCGCGGTGGCTCGAGGTCTGCTGCTCGATCTACTGGCCACCGGCGACCGCGAGGGCACCGACGCGGCCATGGAGCAGTTCATCGCGATGTACCAGGCGATGGTGCAGGAGTATTCGTGAGGTATGACGAATCTGTCCGGAGCTGACGCGGTCAACCATCACGCGGGCCAGCCGGGCTTCACCGGGGTGACCGGACTGGTGGCCGGGCTCACCATGATTGCCGGGCGGGGCGCCGTCGCCCGGCTCGCGGCTGAGCTGGTCCGCTTGTCGGATACTGACCGCGTTGTCGATGTCGGTTGCGGCCCGGGCACCGCCGTCAGAGAGGCCGCCCACCATGGGGCGCGCGTGACCGGCGTGGATCCGGCATCTGTGATGCTCCGGCTCGCTCGGACGTTGACCCGCGACCACCCTGCCGTCACCTGGGCCTACGGCGCCGCGGAAAACCTGCGGCAACCGGACGGGTCGGCGACGGTGGTGTGGTCGCTGGCGAGCGTTCACCACTGGAAGGACGTCACCGCGGGGCTCGCCGAGGCACGGCGAGTGCTCGTCCCTGGCGGACGGTTCCTCGCGATTGAGCGCCGCGTGGCTCCCGGCGCCACCGGGCTAGCCAGCCATGGGTGGACCGACCAGCAGGCCGAGTCCTTCGCGGCCCAGTGCCGGGCGGCCGGCTTCGACGACGTGCATGTCGAGAAGCACACCCCCGGCCGCCGTGCCGTCCTTGTGGTCAGGGCTGTGGCGCCCATGAGCACGCGGCGTTAGGACGTCGCCGCGGTGAGTTCGTCGAGCGACGGCGGGGTGTGGTTGGTCGACGCGGAGATCCTCAGGCCGACGAAGCGGGCGTCCACGGGGCGGAAGTGGAGTTCGTCGTGCGTGCCCTCGGTACGGCCACGCACCTGGGCGACCACCGTCCAGTTCCGGCCGTCCTGGGAGACCACGAGGTCGTAGTCACTCGCGCGCAAGGTCTGCACCGGCCCAGGGGGCGGCGGCACATTCGGAGCGGGCGCCGGTGGCCACTGCTGGCCCCAGTCGACCGTCACTTTGCTGATCGTCCGCTGGTTCGCCAGTGGTACGTTCAGGCTCGTCGGAAGCCGGGCGGGACGCCAGTCGGTCGCGGGGCTGCCGTCGACGGCGGCCAGCGGGTCGGCGCCGGGCTGACTGCTGGACGCTTGCGCGGGTTGGCATCGGAGGAGATCAGTGGCCGGCATGCGGTCCGGCCGCCGGGTCGGCACAGTGAGGGGATGGCCCGGCAGGACGGTGTGCGGGTGGCCAGCGACCGTCACGGGGAGCGGACCGCCGGAGTCGAGAGACACCTGGGTCCGCTCGTCCCCGATGGCGACGGTGAACCGGGTCCCGTGCCAGGCCAGGTTGTGCAGCACCACGCCATCAAGCCGCCCGGTCAGGCTGGGGTCGAGCCGCACCGAGTCGACGTCCCAGCGCAGGCCGGAGTAACCGTAGAGGAACTCTTGCAGGAACCCGCCGATTCCGGTCATGAACGTGAAAGCGCCCCCGGTCCTGGTTTCGGAGAACTGGTCAAACCCGTAGCGTATGAACGGTTCGATGCTCCGCTGGGTATACACAAAAGACGAGCACCCAGGCGATCCGATGGCGGCCGTGTCGATCGCATTGATCGCGTCGTCCATCGACGGACCGCCCGGGTCACTGCGGGGCACGTAGTAGTCGACGTCGCGCTGCGCGGTGGCCGCCGGCATCGGGTACCGCCACGGATACTGCAGCATCGTCACGTCCGCCTGTTTGACGAGCTGTCCTTGGTAGCCGGGGAATTCCGGATGGATTCCCGACGCAGAGTCGTAGCGCGGCGAGAGCCCGGTGGCAATGGTGGCCCACTCACTGGGCGCGACCGCCCCCACAACACTGGCAGTCCGCGTCGCGATCCGCAGGGTGGCGGCCGCCGCGACGTTCGTATAAGCCTCGTCGTTGACGTCTGGGTTCTCCTCGTCCGGGCCGGTGACGTCGGTGATGTGGTAGCTGCCGTCAGAGAACCCGGTTTCCATGGCGTGCGCCGTGGCCGCACCAAGCCGCTGGTAGCGATAGTTGTTCATACCGACCGCAAGCTCGGGGTGCTGGCGAGCAGCGCCGGGTACATCCACGTTTCGGCGTCCCAGAAAATGTGGCCGTCGTAGCCGTTGGAGGACAGGCCGGCCGGCGAGATGCTCCAGTCGAGACCCTCGCGGGTGCTGGACCAGAGGTAGAATTCGCTGGCGTTCACCTCGGTGGCTAGTGTGGGATTGCCCAGGATATCCACCCGTCCGACCCACAATGCGTTCCAGCGGCGGTGTTCTCGGCCATGAGGCCGTCGAAGCCGATCGCGGCGGCGGCCGAGGACTGCTGTCGTGCGGCCGAATCTGGCAGGGCATGCGCGGTGGCGACGCCGACGTATTTGGTGATGGTGTAGCGGTGGTTTTCGGTCACGGGGAAGGTGACGCGCTGCCCGATGGTCTGCTTCGTGATGTCGTCCACCGACGTGAAGCTGGCGCCCTCGCTCAACTCGAGTCGGCTGGAAAGCCCGGCGAGGACGCCGAGTCCTTGGCTACGCACGGTTTCCCAGTACTGGTGGGCCGTCTCGTCCCACCCGCTCGTGACTCCGGTGCTCGCCGTGGCCGGGGTGCCGTCGATCAGGTCGGTAATCGTCGCGGTCCCGGTCCACCGCGGTGTCAGCTCTAGGCGCACGGCCGCGACCCCGGCCCGAGCCCGGTCGGTGAACACCACGTACCGCAGCTCACTGACGTGCCCGTTCGGTGCGGTCCAGCGTGCGGTGGTGGTGATCGACCCGTCACGCAGGCTGAGTTGCTGTCGCCAGCCCGTGACCTGACCGGGGCGCGGGGCGAAGTCTTGCCCGCCGTCGGTGAAGCGCAATGTCGACCAAGTCGGGATGTTCGCGCGTTGCTGTATCTGCCCGGCGGGCTGGGCGTAGAAACCGGCGACCTCGGACTGCGCCGGAACAGTGCCACCAGCGTATCCCTGGCCGGCCGGTGGCACCCGCACGCCGAGGTAGCCGTTGCCGGTGAAGGTGGGCTCATAATCGCCGCCGGTGTCGGTGGCCGTGAGAAGGTATGATCCACTGTCCTCAGGCCGCGCCGCGTGCGCGGCCTGAGGACGTCGCGAACACCAATACCCCGCACAGCAGAACCCGAAACCAACGGCTTTTCTTTCCCCTGGTGATACGCATCAGCCGTGCCCCCTTACCATGAGCATAACGCCCAATTGGTAGGCTGGCAGACCTGCACAACACCCCATTCCATGATCGGGTTCGCCCCAGAAGTGAGACTCGCCCACCGATGCTGGACCGCGCGGTCATCGACGCCCTGTTCCCCGCTGGCCTCCCCGAACCCGAACACTGGGAGCAGCGCTACCCACCGCGACGACTCCCCGAGGGCGCTCAGGTCACCCGGTTCGGTCCCTCCCCTACCGGGTTCGTGCACATCGGCGGGGTTTACGTGGCCACCCTCGACCGTGACATCGCGGCGCACTCCGGGGGCGTCTACCTGGTGCGCGTAGAGGACACCGATCAGTCACGTGAGGTTGAGGGCGCTCTGGCCCAGTTCGCCCGCGCGTTCGACTACTTCGGTATCCCCCCCGACGAGGGCGACGAGCACGGCGGCTACGGCCCCTACCACCAGTCGGCCCGCGAACGCGTCTACCTCACCTACGTGCGCGAACTGCTGCGCCAGGACAAGGCGTACCTGTGCTTCGCCACCAAAGCCGAGCTCGCCGACATCACCGCCCGCCAGCAAGCCGCGAAGATCCCCACCGGTTACTACGGACCATGGGCCATCTGGCGCGGCGCCGACCCCGCTGACGTGCGAGCCAAGCTAGCCGAAGGCGCGGCGTATGTGGTGCGTTTCCGGGCACCCGCCGACGCCACCGGGCAGCGGGTCAGCTTCACTGACGCGATCCGGGGCGAGCTGGAACACGAGGCCAATCGCAACGACACGGTCATTTTGAAATCGTCTGACCAATCCCCTCGGCTGCCAACTTACCACTTCGCGCACGCCGTGGACGACCATCTGATGCGGGTCACGCTGGTCATCCGCGGTGAGGAGTGGATTTCCTCGGTCCCGCTGCATCTGCAACTGTTCGATGCACTAAGCTTCGAGCCAGTCACTTATGCGCACATCGCACCGCTAATGAAACAGATCCCCGGCGGGAAACGCAAACTGTCCAAGCGCACCGACCCCGAAGCCGGCGTCGATTTCTATATCGAGGCTGGCTATCCCGCTAACGCTGTCCTGTATTATCTGCGGGGCCTAGCCAACGGGCGGCTCGCCGAAATTCCCCTTCAGGAGGCACTCGCCACCCCCCTCCGGCTGGACCAATGCGGCGCCGCTGGCCCCCTGGTGGACCTGGTCAAGCTCGAGGACATCAGCGCCGACTACATCGCCACCCTGCCCGGACACCAGATCTTCACCGACGTCCGCGCTTGGGCAGCCCAATTCGACCCCGAACTGGTCACTGTCCTGGACGCCGAGCGCGATCTCGCCCTGCGCGCGCTGGCCGTGGAACGCGACGGTGTCGACAATCCGCGCAAGGATCTGCGGAAATGGTCGGATTTCCGGCCCGCTTACGGCTTCTTCTTTCCGCAACTGTTCACCCCGGTGTCCGGCCCCGGGGACGAACGCCTCGTTTCACTCGGTGTGGAGCCCACCATCGCCGCGAGTTTCACTCATGACCTCGCCGGGGGCTACCAGCATCTAGACGACCCGCAGGAATGGTTCACCCAGATCCGCGAGCTAGCCGCGAAGCACGGCTTCGCGCCGAACGCGAAAGAATACAAGAAAAACTCCGAAGCCTACCCAGGCTCGATTCGTGAGGCATCGCAACTCATCCGCGTCGCCCTCACCGGCTCCACCCGCAGCCCCGACCTGCACGCCGTCACCCAAGCGCTCGGCACCGCGGAAGTGCTGCGCCGGCTGCGCGCGTTGGCCGGCTGATCCTCAAGACTCGCTCCGTACGTTAGCCAGGAGCGTCATCTCGCCGATCTCCATGGCGTATATGCGGGCGAAGGGAAGTGGAAGACCATCGTGGCCAAGTTCTCCGGCACCTTCGACACCCCGGCGGCAACAATGACGTCGATGGCGGCGGCCACGGAGTCCAACCCGAGTGAGCGCCTGGAGGATTAGTAAGTTCACAGCCAACCCTGCCGATCGCCGAGAGCATTCTGGAGTCGTCGCACAGCAGGCTCAGCCGACCGTCGGGAAGTCACATAGTCGAGCACCAATGCCCATTTCATGATGATCGTGGCGACTAACTCGGCCTCCTGCTCCTGCTCTGTGTCATAATGGGTGCGCCGCAGCGCCCGTCGGATCACGCCGAGGGAGAGGTCCGGCATAATCTGCTGCCAATACTCGTCGTCAGTGTCGTCGCTGCGGTGATCGGCGAGGATGTGACCGACTTCATGCAAGATGATGTGGTCTTGGTGCACCCGCGTTGTCTCGGCCTGATAGAAGATGTAGTCAGTCGACGCGGTGGCGAGCCAGAGCCCGAACGGTCCCGGGACCTGCAATGGGCAGCTGACCAGTCGGATCGGTCGGCCTCGGCGTTCTCCGAGCCGCTGACAGAGCACGTCCACCCGCAACGGCGGTTCGATACCCAGCGCACGTAAGTCACGCCTGCAGTGTCGGCGAAGCTCACGTTCCCTCACTAGCTTCTCCTCTCAGCAAGTGGAGCTCCGTCAGAGCCTCAGATCGTGGCGAGGTTCGCCGACCAGTAGTGCATCACGTTCACTCGTTCGTGAGCGATCCTCGCTCGGCCTGTTCCAGCTTGTAGACCACATCCAGCAGGTCCATCACTTGCTTGCGCCGCTCGTCGGAGAGCTCACCGGCGCGCATGGCCATCAGCCGCGCCTCGTCCCGGTCGGCGTTGACGGCTCGCCGCTGTCGCTCTACCTCGAGAGCCTCCAGCTGCGCGCTGACTCGATCCGTCACGTCGTCGTCGAAGAAGTACGCGGCCGGCACACCGAAGAAGTCCGCCAGCGCTTGAAGATGCTTCAGCGTCGGGTTGTCCTTTTTGCCCTTGCGAAGCTGCCAGATGTAGCTCTGGGAGATCGTCACATCGCTGGCATCGCGGATCGCCGACGCGACGTGCTCGTTGCTGTACTCGCGTCCATCTCCCCCAGGCACCCGGGCGAAGAGGCAGTTGAGCTTGCCAGCCAGATTCCGATCGTCCGGCGCACCATCACACATCCCGTCCACGCCTTCAGTCTAAACTCACGTACGGCCAAACACACGGGTGAATCTTTACGTTGGTTGCCGCCAGGACGCGACCGCATCATCACCCCGACGCATTGCTGGTCGGCTCGGCCTACCTCGACGAGAACAGCGATGTTGGAGAGCATGTCAACGCGACAAGGCTGCGGTCCGAGGCTCGGTTGAGCGTGGTCAGTGTGTTCGTCATGTCGTAGAGTCTCGCCATCCCCCTTGGGTCACTAATCGCCAGAGGGTAGTGCCTCAACCCAGGTTCACAGGGAGGGGTACGTGTGGCTGGCCACCGGCAAGCACGAGGTGGATGTCACGTAGTGCGTTGAGGTCAGTGAGTGGATCTCCGTTGACGATGAGCAGGTCAGCCCGGTCGCCGGGGGAGAGTGTGCCGGTAGCGTGCAGACCGAGTGCGTGGGCGGCGGTAACGGTGGCCATGCTGATGATTTCGCTGTTGGCGAAGCCGATCTCGCGGAAGAAATCCAACATTCCGACGTAGTCATCGACGCGGGAGCCTGGAACTCCCGCGTCGGTACCGGCAATGAACCGAACCCCAGCTTGGCGCATTCGCCTTATGGAGTCCATCAGTGCAGGGGCCTTCGGCCCGAGTTGCTTTAAGAATAGTCGCCAGTCGCCGGAGACACACCGGCATACGGCGATGTGCTGGGCAGCGATCTGGCGGGCAACGTCGTCGTCGTAGCGCACGCCCGAGTCGGTACGCCACGAGCAATGTTCGATGGTCCGCACGCCGGCGCGGACGCAGTCGGCGATGGTGTGGGTGCCGTGAGCGTGGGCGGCCACCGACAGCCCGTGTTCAGCTGTGTGGCGCACGATCAGCCGTAGCTGCGCAGCGGTGAACTGCGCTTCCCACATGCGGGGGCCGCTGGGGGTCAGGGCGCCGCCGGATGCTATGACTTTGATCAGATCCGCGCCCGCCTTGGAGTTGCGGGCGATCTGTCGGCGGATGTCGGAGTCGGTGCTGACCTCGCCACCCAAAAATCCGCAGTGTCCCCCCGCCGAGGTCAGCGGGGTGGTGGCGGCGAGTATCTTCGGCCCGGTAAGGATTCCACGGGAAATGGCCTCCCGCAAAACAATGGTCAGCGCTCCGCGATCGCCCAGATCACGTGCCGTCGTGACCCCGGCGTACAAGAGTTGTTGTGCTCGGCCCGCCATGCCTAGCAGCAGGGCGGCCGGATCGGCGTTCGCGACGGAGCCGACGGGATCCGGGCCCGAGTCGAATGCCAGATGCACGTGCGAATCGATCAACCCCGGCAGGATCGTCTCCCCCGGGTAGCTATGGCGACGTGTATGCGCGTCGGCGACCCGATCGACGTGCCGGTGTGTTCCCACTGCCCGAACCACGTCGTGATCCAACAGAATTGCCCCATCATCGATCACCACGTCCACCGGACCTATCACGACCCGATCGGCAAAAATCGCCACCCTGCTCATGATAGCCTCTCACCGAGAGCATTCGATACGGCAACAAGTTCGCGCACATCCGAATTCATGTCATTCGCGGTAGGAATAGCAACAAAAACAGCGGACAATCCGCTTTTTGGAGCTTCCCCCCGACGCTTCAGAGCGAGGGCGGCCCGTATGTAGCGAGCGAGTTCGGATGCCGAACAGCGGCTGATGTCCTGACCCTCGGCCGCAACCGTGATGTACGGGCTGAGGCGCACGAGCCCGTCTCGGCATTCGATGAGTCGGCGGTAGAAACCTCGATGCGCGTGATCAAAACGGAACAGGTCGAACTGTCGTCCAGCCGGCTCACGGTCCAGGAGTAGTTCTGGATAGGCCTGATGTAATACAGGGCGGTTTCAATCGGTCATGACCACACAGTGCTCCGCGATCAGCTTTTCGAAGACTTCGACGGGCTTTCGCCAGCCCAGTGTCTTGCGTGGTCTTCCATTCAGTTCTTCCGCTACTTTATCAAGTTCTTCCTGGGTGTCGGGTCGCCCCGGGGAATTTCACCCCGAGGCTCCCACGGAACGGAACGTGACAGTCTCCCGTCATTCCGCTCTTCTTCTCATCCAGTCCACCGGTACGCGCGCATCCATACCCAGTGAGCGAAGAGTTCGGACTCCCTCTCGGTGAGCCCACGCCACCAGGCCTTGAACCGTTTCCACGTGCGCAGTCGCTTGTATTTCTTGCTCGCCCACCGCATCAAGTAGGTGTTGATGCGTTCCAGAAGGGAGTACATCTCGAACCTGTTGAACTCACCGTAATAGTTCATCCAACCGCGCACGATGGGATTCAACCACTCGGTCAACTCTCGCAGATCCATGGAAGTGCGTCTGTGTATGCGCCATCGACGTAGTTCCTGACTCTTACTCTTCAGCGCCTCCGGGCTCATCGCGGGCTGGAACGACGTGAAGATAGTTCCAGTTTTCCCCGACTTTGATTCCCGAGGACGGAACGCATACCCTAGGAAAGTAAACGAAATACACGAGAATTCGCGCCTTCGATTACTGTCCCCACAGTATACGATCTTGGTTTTGTCGGGATGCGGCCGCAACCCGACGCTCTCCAACCGGTCAGCCAACGCCGCCCATACCTGCCGGGCTTGGCGCTCTGTCACGCAGTGCACTACCGCGTCATCAGCGAACCGCTCGAATTCGACGGTCGGAAACTCGCGCTCCAACCACGAATCAAAGGCGTAATGCATGAAAAGATTGGCGAGTACGGGTGACACCGCCGACCCCTGCGGGGTCCCACGGTCCCGCTCGACCACCGTTCCATCAGGCATCCGCATCGGCGCTGTCAACCAGCGCTTGACATACAACACCACCCATTTCTGGTCGGTGTTGGCCTCGACCGCTTTGACCATGAGATCGTGATCAACCGAGTCGAAGAACTTCTGAACATCAAGGTCCAGAACCCAGTCCTTCTTCCAGCATCGCTCCCGGCATTTCTTCACCGCGGCCAGCGGTGACCGCCTGGGCCGGTCGGGTGGCCCGGGGCATTTCAGCCCCGGGCTCCCACAGATCCCGGCGTAACCGTCTCCAGTTACCGGGCTCTTGTCATCCTGATCACCAGACAGCTGGCGCAGAAGCGGTCCATTTCCAGTGCGCGAACATACGCGGGTATCGTTGGACGATTCCCCGCCAACACCGGAAGGCTTTCCTCTTCGCCCGCAACCGTTTGTACTTGTTGCGGATCCAGCGTATCAAGTAGGCATTGATGCGCTGCAGGACGGGATACATCGCCGACCGGTTGAACGCACCATAGTAATTCATCCAACCACGGACGATCGGGTTGATGTCCCGCGCCACATCGACGAAATCTCGGCCAGTGCGATTGTGCAGCCGCCAGGACCGCACCTCCGCACCAATCTTCTTCAGGGCTGGCTTACTGATCGCGGGATTA
>JBOHFJ010000060.1:0-17766 GCA_050699655.1 Pseudonocardiaceae bacterium | reverse complement strand
GCGAAACGGCTGGGCAAGGACGCCGCCACGCACGTCGTCGACGGGCTGAAGACCGGCCACTTGCGGTTCGCCTGCGAGGATCCGGACGCCCCGGAGAACTTCCCGCGGTGTCTGACCGTGTGGCGGGCCAACCTGCTCGGCTCCTCAGCCAAGGGCAACGAGTACTTCCTGCGCCATCTGCTCGGCACCGACAGCAACCTGGCGGCCCGCGACCACACTGGGGTGCGCCCCGTCGAGGTCACCTGGCGCGAGGACGCCCCGGTCGGCAAGCTCGACCTGCTGCTGTCGCTGGACTTCCGGATGACCAGCACCACGCTGTTCTCCGACATCGTGCTGCCCGCCGCCACCTGGTATGAGAAGCACGACCTGTCCAGCACCGACATGCACCCCTACGTGCACTCCTTCTCCCCGGCGATCTCCCCGCAGTGGGAGTCCAAGACCGACTTCGAGGCGTTCCACCGGCTCGCCCGGGGTTTCTCCTGGCTGGCCGAGAAGCACCTCGGCGTGCGCCGCGACGTCGTGGCCATGCCGCTGCTGCACGACACCGCCGACGCCACCGCGCAGCCCGGCGGCCGGGTGCTGGACTGGCGAGCCGGCGAGTGCGAGCCGATACCCGGCAAGACCATGCCGCGGATCCTCGTGGTGGAACGCGACTACCCGGCGATCGGGGACAAGATGGCCGCGCTCGGCCCGATGGTCGAGCGCGTCGGGCTGACCACCAAGGGCGTCACCACCCACCCGGACGCCGAGGTCGACTACCTCAGGTCGGTCAACGGGGCGGTCCTCTCCGGAAGCGCGGCCGGGCGCCCGTCGCTGGCCAAGGACATCCACGCCTGCGAGGCCGTCCTGGCGCTGTCCGGCACCACCAACGGGCGGCTGGCCACCGAGGGCTTCCGCGCCCTGGAGCGGCGCACCGGCACCAAGCTCGCCGACCTCGCGGCGGAGAACGAGGGCAAGCGGATCACCTTCGCCGACACCCAGGCCCGGCCGGTGCCGGTGATCACGTCACCAGAGTGGTCGGGCAGCGAGACCGGCGGGCGGCGCTACTCCCCGTTCACCATCAACACCGAGCGGCTCAAACCGTGGCACACGCTGACCGGCCGGCAGCACTTCTACCTCGACCACGACTGGATGTCCGAGCTCGGCGAGCAGATGCCGATCTTCCGACCGCCCTTGGACATGACGGCGTTGTTCGGCGAGCCTGCAATCGGCGCGAACCCCGGTCTCAACGGACAGCGCTCGATCACGGTCCGCTATCTGACCCCGCACTCGAAGTGGTCGATCCACTCCACCTACCAGGACAACCTGCACATGCTCACGCTCTCCCGGGGCGGGCAGGCGATCTGGATGTCCGACGTGGACGCCGCCAAGATCGGCGTCGTGGACAACGAGTGGATCGAGGCGACCAACCGCAACGGCGTGGTCGTCGCGCGAGCGATCGTCAGCCACCGGATGCCCGAGGGCACCGTGTTCATGTACCACGCCCAGGAGCGCACCGTGGGCGTGCCGCGCACCGAGAAGACCGGCAAGCGCGGCGGCATCCACAACGCACTGACCCGTTTGATGATCAAACCAACGCATCTGATCGGCGGCTACGCCCAGCAGTCATTCGCGCTGAACTACCACGGCCCCACCGGCAACCAGCGCGACGAGGTCACCACCATCCGCCGCCGCGACCAGGAGGTGATCTACTGATGAGAATCATGTCACAGCTGGCCATGGTGATGAACCTGGACAAGTGCATCGGCTGCCACACCTGCAGCGTCACCTGCAAGCAGGCCTGGACCAACCGCGGCGGCGTCGAGTACGCGTGGTTCAACAACGTGGAAACCCGACCCGGGCAGGGGTACCCGCGCCAGTACCAGGACCAGCAGCGCTGGAAGGGTGGCTGGACGCTGACCAAACGCGGCCGGCTCACGTTGCGCTCGGGCTCCCGGCTCAAGCGGCTGGCGAACATCTTCGCCAACCCCGAGCTGCCGACCGTGTCCGACTACTACGAGCCGTGGACCTACGACTACGACAACCTGCTGTCCGCACCAGCGATGGACACCACGCCGGCGGCCCGGCCCACCTCGCTGATCAGCGGCGAGAACACCAAAGTCACTTGGGGCCCCAACTGGGACGACGACCTGGGCGGCGGCCCCGCGCAGGTCAGCAAAGACCCGGTGCTCGCCAAGCTCTCCGAGCAGGTGAAGCTGGAGTTCGAGCAGACGTTCATGTTCTACCTGCCACGGATCTGCGAGCACTGCCTCAACCCGTCCTGCGCGGCGTCCTGCCCGTCCGGCGCGATCTACAAGCGCAGCGAGGACGGCATCGTGCTGGTTGATCAGGACAAGTGTCGCGGATGGCGGCAATGCGTCACCGGGTGCCCGTACAAGAAAATCTACTTCAACCACAAGACCGGCAAAGCGGAGAAGTGCACATTCTGCTACCCGCGGGTGGAAGTGGGCATCCCGACGGTCTGCGCGGAGACCTGCGTGGGGCGGCTGCGCTACATCGGGGTGATGTTCTACGACGCGGACGCCGTACTCGCGGCGGCGTCGGTGCGCGACGACAAGGACCTCTACCCCGCGCAGCTGGGTGTGTTCCTCAACCCGCACGACCCCCGAGTGGTCGCCGAGGCCGAGCGGGCCGGGATCTCCCAGGAGTGGATCGAGGCCGCGCAGGCGTCCCCGGTGTACCAGCTGATCGTGGACTACCAAGTGGCGCTGCCGCTGCACCCGGAGTACCGCACGATGCCGATGGTCTGGTATGTGCCGCCGCTGTCCCCGGTGGTGGACGTGCTGGCCGGCAGCGGGCATGACGGCGAGAACGCCGGCAACCTGTTCGGCGCGATCGACGCGCTGCGCATCCCGGTGGAGTACCTGGCCGAGTTGTTCACCGCGGGCGATGTCGGGCCGGTGCGCGCCGCGCTGCAGCGGCTGGCGGCGATGCGCGCGCACATGCGCCGGGTCAACCTCGGGGAACCGGTCGACCCGGAGATCGCCGCGTCGGTGCGGCTGAGCACCACCGAGATCGAGGCGATGTACCGGCTGCTGGCCATCGCGAAGTACGAGCACCGCTACGTCATCCCCAGCGCGGCCGGCTCGGACGCGCACCGGCTGGACGCCATTGCCACTGGGTGCAGCTTGGATTCCGACGGCGGCCCGGGAATGACCGCCTTCGACGTGATGGACGACAAGTTCCACCTGACCGCTCAGCCAGCCTCGGACGGCAACGGGGTCGCGGCACCGGCGGACAAGGCGCGCCGGATCAACCTGCTGAACTGGGACGGCAAGAGTACGAACGGCCTGTTCGCCCCCGCGCCGGACGCGTCTGCGCACACTTCTGGGCACACTTCTGGGCACACGTCTGGGCACACTTCTGGGCACACCAACGGCGCCAAGCCCGTGGTGGAGCGGACCCCGTGAGTCCGGCCTGGCTGGGCCGCCGCAAGGCCCCGGATTCCACCGAACCCGACCACCGGGTGGTGTGGCGAATCGCCGCGCTGCTGCTGGACTATCCGACCCAGCACACCCTGGACCTGCTCGACGACCTGCACGCGGCGGCCGTCGCGCTGCCCGCGCCAGCGCTGGTGTCGTTCCTGGACGAGGTCCGCCGCATGCCGCCGCTCGAGCTGGCCAAGCACTACGTGGAGACCTTCGACCTGCGGCGGCGCCACTGCCTGCACCTGAGCTACTACGCCTTCGGTGACACCCGCAAACGTGGCATGGCGCTGTTGCGGTTCAAGCATGCCTATCGCGCGGCGGGCGCCACCCTGGACGAGCACGAGCTGCCGGACCACCTGGCGGTGGTGCTGGAATTCGCCGCGAGGATCGACCCGGTGGTCGGCCGGCGGTTGCTGGTGGAGTACCGGCCGGTGGTGGAGCTGCTCAAGCTGTCCTTGCATGAGGCCGGATCGCCCTATCGGGCGGTGCTCGACGCGGTGTGCGCCACCCTCCCGGAGCTCAACGTGGCCGACCGGCGCCGGGTCGCCGAGCTGGCCGCGCAGGGGCCCCCGGAGGAGCAGGTGGGCCTGGAGGCGTACGGGGTGGACCCGATGATGGCCGAACAGCTGGAGGGACGCCGATGACCGGGTTGCTGTGGGTGACGGTGCCCTACGTGGCGTTCACCTCGTTTCTGCTCGGCCACCTGTGGCGCTACCGGCACGACCAGTTCGGTTGGACCACCCGGTCCTCTCAGCTCTATGAGAGCCGCCTGCTGCGGTTGGGCAGCCCGTTGTTCCACTTCGGGGTGCTGGCCGTGCTCGGTGGGCACGTCATGGGCATCGGCGTCCCCGAGAGCTGGACCGCGGCGCTCGGGGTGTCGGAGTCCGCCTACCACCTGATGTCGGTGTCGATGGGTACGCTCTCCGGCCTGGCCACCGTCGCCGGGCTGGGGATCCTGCTGTACCGACGGGCCACCGTGGCGGCGGTGCGCAAGGCCACCACCGGCATCGACAAGCTCATGTACCTGCTGCTGGTCGCGGTGATCGGCACCGGGATGTTGAACACGCTGGGCAGCAACCTGATCGGCGGCGGCTACGACTACCGGGCCACGGTGTCCCCCTGGTTCCGCAGCCTGTTCACCCTCCACCCGCGACCCGAGCTCATGTTCGGCATCCCGATCAGTTTCCAGATCCACGCGCTGGTGGTGCTGATCCTGCTGGGCGTGTGGCCCTACACCCGTCTGGTGCACGTCTTCAGCGCCCCACTGGGCTACCTGACCCGCCCCTACGTCGTCTACCGCAGCCGCGACGTCAACCACCCCGGCGCCCGCCGCTACGCCCGCGCCTGGGAAACATCCCCTCCCCGCCGCTAGCGCGCCCGGCTTGGCAGGTGCACAAGCATCCATGAGACCCCTCACGAGCGGGCCACAAGGTGCACAAGCATCCATGAGACCGTTGGGGTCAGTGGGCGGGTTGGCATTGTGGGCAGATCTGGTCGGGGTCGGGTGGGTCGCCGCGCAGGGCTGTCCTGCCGCGCAAAAATTCCCGAGGGCGGAAGCGGGCACCGCACGCGGTGGTGACCGTGCCGTCAGGGTGCATCAGCTCACTGCGGTGAGTGTCCCGATCGCCGATCGAACGCAGATACCAGGCCATCATGCGCCCCGCTCGCACGCCGGGCAGTCGTATCGCACTGGGGCGCTGAGGCTCGCGGGAAGTACCGTCGTCCCGCAGAGGGCGACGTAACAACCTCCCGCGCAACGGCCCGCGGCGAAGGCTGCCGCGGTGACGCGGTGCCCGATGCCGGTCGGCCCGTCCGCGAACCCAATAGTGCACCCCAGCGCAGTCGCGACGGGCGTTCGAGCGCGACGGCCCAGGATCTCACGAAGGGTGGCAATACGACGGAAACGATGTCTGCCTATCATGGAATCTTGCTCCTCACTTCCTGGCAGTAACGCCGTCCGGCCCGGTCGGGGAGCAATAGACTGGACGGCTTACAGGACGCTAAAATTGCCCTGCACTCGGTGTGTCTCATGCGGCTGTCCTTCCAAACAGCGACCATCTCTCGGACAGCCGGTTCACTCTCGTTGTCCACATGCTCAGCCCGCTCGTCCTCGTCTCATCGTCACTAGTGTGGCGCCCAAGGCCGGGGCCGAACACCGGAACCAGAATGGGCTGAGCAGCGCTGCCGGTCCGATCCGCCGCCCATCGCGGGCGGCGTTGTCGGAGGCAGACCGGCAGCACCACCGCATCCGGCGGGTCAGACATCCCGGCCCTGGGGCCATGGGGGATCACTGAACCGGATAACCAAGTCCAGGTGCATGCCGGGCGGCAGATGGGACCATCCACTCCACCACGGAAGCCGAGACAATCCTGCCTGCTCAGGCACCCGATCACGGGTGATCAGCGCCCGCTAGACTCGCCCGGAATCGATCAGCACCGCGAGGGGGCACCATGGGATCCCGGCCAGCACGACACCGCTACTGCCGATGCGGCACACACCTGGCCGCGGACAACAACGAGCTCCAGTGCGCCCACTGCCAACAGGCCTCACGGGACAAGCTCATCGCCCCACCGAGAGTGCCCGCCGAGTTCTGGCAGCACGAGCAGCTCCTTGAGGCATTCGCCGCCCAGCACATCGGCCGGATATCCCGTGCCTACCGCACGCACCCACACCACCACGCGATCTACGGACCCAGCGGCATCTCCCAACCACTCCTCGGCCACTGGCTGGGCCTACGACAACCCCAGATCAGCCGAATCGAAACCGGCCTACCCATCCGAGACCTGGACACCCTGGTTTACTGGGCACGAATACTGCGAATACCCGCCGAACTCCTGTGGTTCGACATGCCCGGCCAAACCCGTAAGGCAACGCCGGACGCCGAGCCTCTCCCCACCCCGCCGACGTCAGCGCAACGGGTCTTGCTGCCGGCAGTGGTGGATGGTCAATCCGTGCTGTTGCGACTGGAGTCGGAAACTCTTGCGCTCGGCGAGTTGTCGATTACCTCGCTAGCCGGTGGCTCCGTGTTGAGCGATGAGTTGCTCTCGGCGTTCGACTTCGACGTGGACGAGTTGCGCCACGTGACTGTTGCACTAGCGGATAGCCGTCGCTACCTGGATGGCTCAGTGGTGGAGCACTTCCAACGCCAGCTCGATACCTGTGAGGCGGATGACGGCGCTCTTGGCCCGGCGAAGGTTCTCCCTGGCGTGCTCGGCATCCTCGGCGCTATCGAGGAACACTCCTATGAGGTCAAACCGGGTGTGCGTCGCGAACTACTCTCAGTCGGAGCGCGTGGCGCCGAGTTCGCGGGTTGGCTGTGCCGCGACTTACATCACCCCAGGCGCGCGAGGTACTGGCACGACCGAGCGACCGAATGGGCACAAGAGGCCGGCGATACCGCTATGCAGGGCTACGTGCTCCTCAAGAAATCTCAGGCCGCCTACGACAATCGTGACGCTCTCCGGATGTTGATGCTGGCCCAGGCAACGCTGAACGGCCCCTGGCAGCTCCCAGCTAGGGTGCGAGCTGAAGCCACGCAACAAGAGGCACGGGGCTTGGCCATGCTTGGTGAACCGATGAGTCTCATCGAACAGAAACTTGACGATGCCCGCCGCTTCCTTGGTGACGCAGCGCCTGACGATGAGCAGCCTGGGCAACTTGGTATGCACTACACCAGCTCGCTGCTGACCATGCAGACCGCCATCTGCTACACCGAGGCTGGACAGCCCAGCCGCGCCGCTGAATTATACGGGAAATGGTTGTCTGGCGATGCGTTCTCGCGCCGTGACTACGGCTACTTTCTCTCACTCAGGGCACATTCTCTGGCTCTTGCTTGTGAGCCTGACGAGGCAGCGGAAGTCGGCCTAGAGGCTTTTTCGCTCGCTCGTGATACCGACTCGCAACGCACCGTGCGCGAACTCGCCAAGGTGCTTGCCACGCTCAAGCCTTGGGCGCGCCGTATGGCCGTACGCGAGTTGCGGGAGGCCGTGCTCACGTAGCGGGCAATGCAAATCAGGTACCAGGCATGACCCACTCGGCCACGGCGCCAATGACGAACGCCTGCCACTCCTGGGTTCGCGGGTCAAGATACTGCGGATCGTCATGGACCGCAAAACCGTGCTGGGCACCGTCGATCTCCACCAGCTTATGCTCGCAAGTTAGCTGAGCAGCGGCGGCGCGGGAGGATTCAACGGAGATAAAGGTGTCCTTGGTGCCGTGCACGATGAGCGTTGGCACGGTGATCTCACTGAGCGTTGTATGCGGCTGGAGCCAGAAGACCTCGTTCAGCAACGACCGACCGAGCTTGAAGGTCGGAGAGTGCTCCACGAACCCCTGCTCCGTCAGCTCGCGACCTGCCCTTTCATTGATCTGGTCATGGGACCAGTAGGGCTTACCATCGATGAAGCGCTTTTTGTAGTTCAGCAGCGGGTTGAGCATGACCAGGCGGGTCAGCAACCCTGGACACTTGGCCGCGAAATAACCGGTGATTCCACCGGCGAAACTGGTACCGAGCAGACTCACCGACTCCGCACCGGTCAGCCCACGGATATGCGCGATGGCTGCTCGGATGTCGTTGAGGACGGCCGAGAGCGTCAAGTCTTCCTGGCGTCCCTCGCTCTCACCGTGGCCACGCAGGTCAAAGCGAAGCGACGCCACCCCAGCCGCACCGAGCCCAGCCGCCAACCGAGTGAAGAAGCCGCCCTCCTCCCGCGTGACACCACCACCATGCACCAGCACCAAGGCCCGGTCGGGCGCGGCGTCAGGTGTGACAAGTGTTCCGGCCAGACGCACGCCGTCAAGGGCGCGCAACGCCGTACCAGCGCTCTGCACTGGCATGGCAGCTCCTCTCGTTAGTGCCATTTTCCGTGGCCCCAACGCCAGTCAGCACGACGTATCTGGCTTGCCCGGTGCGGGGGGGACCTGGACCTGCTGCTGCCCGGTCGTGCTCCGTTGGCCCAGTGTCAAGAATCCGGCGCTGATCGGCTCATCGATTACTGTGACCACGTGGTCACCGACAGGCCACCCCATCCGGTGCACGACGGGGTCGTGACCCACAGTAGTCGTGTCCCGGCCTACCGGTTCACCCTCGTTGCCCACGTGCTCAACCCGCTCATCCTCGTCTCATCGCCACCGTTGTTTGAGTCTCATTCCTCGTTGCGGGTAGGGTAGCATCTCCGTTTCTTGATGACGACCACTGGCGGGCGATCAAAAAACAGGAACTTGTCGTCGCTACCGAAGGCTTTTTCCACGGGATGCCACACGTATTCGATCGACCAGACATCGCACAGTTTCGGAAGATGAGGACTGATGATTATAAGTATGTTATTTTTTTGATCAACGCCAAGCCGTTCATTATCTCCTGATTCAAGCGCATCGAGTCGCCAATTTTCTAGGGTATAAATGTTGAACCACTCGAGCTTGAACTCCTCACCCGGAGAAACGATATATTCCGAATTCCTGGATTTGGGCGGAGGGTCGCCGACCCACCTGTGCGAAAGGCACTGGACCAAGGAGAACCGTGCGACTACCCTCATTCCGGATCAATAACGAACCAGTAACCCATATCGTCCACCAACGATAGTCGCCGCCAGGTGTTATCGAAAATTGTTCAGGTAGAACTAAGGAATTCTCCTCAGAAAATACCCAATCATAGTCGGCTTCATACCACCTCTGGTGCCCACCCACCCTAGATGCAACCGGGCCATACTCAAAGACCGCCAAGTCGGGAGCTTGACTATCTAGCTTCACCTCTTCCGCAGTCCGCGCTGCTCTCTTTTGTTGATCAACCGCTTCGGTGGATGCCTTTTGCTGGCCTCGTGCAGTAATCTCTTGCCTTCGTGCAACAATCTCTTGCCCTCTGGCTACTTCAAGCTGCGCCAACGCGACTTCTGTGTTTAATTTCGCCCCACGCAACTGTCGACGGGCAAAGATTACGAGTATTACCGTGGCCACAGCGGATGCCGTGGTTGCATAGTTCGCGAGGTCTTGCGGATGGTGCGCAATGTACAACCATACCGCATGAAGAAATGACTCCATGTATCCCATTCCGTCATCCGATGAACGTTCTCGCCGGTCGACCAAGCTATGATGGGCTTGTTGCATGGTACAGTACCAGCACGATGACCCTGTCCGCCTCGACGGACTGGAGCAGGGGTCGCGAGCGAGTGGGAAGGCTACCAGCGGTCCCGATATTCCTGGTCGACTCGCCGGCTGCCACTGCTGCTCACCGACTCGCTGACGACGTCTCAGCGGCACGGCGTGGACACGGACAGCGGGCTGCGCGCCCACCGCTGTACGGCACGTTGCAGCTAATCGGTGTGGTGGCGGTCGCCCGCCGCGACAACCGGGCTGACACCATGGACTTTCCTGGCCGAGGCCGAGGAGTCCGCTTGTCGGCTCGGCCGGGACGCGAGCTATTGGTGGACCGCGTTCGGCCCACCAACGTGGCGATCCACCGGGTTGCCGCAGCAATGGAACTCGGCGACGTGCAGGTTGCTATCGATCTCGGGCCGCGCATCGACACCACTGGCCTGCCGACCGAGCGACGGGTGCGCCACGCCATCGACACCGCCCGCGCCTTCGCCCGCCGCAACCGCGTCGATTCCGTGCTCGACACATTGCTCACTGCTGAGCGGCAAGCTCCCGAACAGGTCCACAACCACCGGCTGTCCCGCATCCTCGTCCAGGAGCTGGTGCGCCGCCCCCGGCCCCCGTCTCGGGCGATTGAGCTCGCCGCGCGCATGGATGCGCACCGAATCGACCCGTCGGACAGACCGTAAACGATGCACCCCGACGTGAATACGCTGCCCGATTATCTCCTCTCAGACGTTGAGCCCCTCTGGGACTACCACGACATGCACCACGACCTCCACCCGTGTGATGTCGGCATCGGGTTGGGCAGCCATGACCCTGGCGTCGCCATCCACATCGCCGAGTTGTTCCATCGCGCGATGTTCCCGTTCATCGTGTTTACCGGCGCGAGTACACCCACGACGGTCGGCTGATTTCCCCGCGGCGAAGCCGTCCGCTACCGGGACCACGCGATCGAACTCAGCGTGCCACCCGAGGCCATCCGAGTCGAACCTGCAGCCACCAACACCGGGCAGACATCGAGTTTACTCGCCGGATGCTCGCCGACGAAGGCGTGGGCGTAAGATCGGCCCTTCTTGTTTCCCGGCCATATCAGCAGCGGCGTGCCTTCGCTACTTGCAAGAAACTCTAGTCCGACGTGGAAGCCCATGGCTCGCTCTTGATGGTAACCGTCATGCAGCGGCCCGCCGCTATCTCACGACTGCGGTCTATGCTGCGCACGAGGCAGAACAACCAGCGCTCGCCGCCAGTTCGCTGGCCTACCTGAGCCTCCAGGAAACCTATCGAGGGCGCCTTGGCCCAGCTTTGTCGTTGGCGCAGACAGCGTCCACCGTCGGCAACGGCAGCTTGACGCCACTGACCAAAACCATGCTTACCACTCGTCTTGCCCGTGCACATGCTGGCCTACACCACACCGACGACTGCCTACGCGTCCTTGATGAGATGCGCATAGCATTTAGCAGTGCGGGACAACGAGAAGAGCCGCTGTGGATTTCATATGTTGACGACATCGAGGTTGCGGCCCAAGAAGGGGCTTGTTACAGTACCTCGATCTCGGCATAGTCACCGAAGCGTGCACGGCACTGACGAGAGCTCTCGATCTCTTGGCGCAGAAGGCTCCGCATCGTGTTCGCGATCGGGTGCATTATCTGGTACGGCTGGCTCGGTGTTACCTGCTGCAAAGCGAAGTCGAGCGAGCCTGTGAAGTAGCTACAGAGGCTGTTGCGCTCAGCGAAGCGATTGGCTCTGCCCGCGTGGTCGAACGCCTTGGAGAGTTCCACGGTGCACTAGATCCGTTCGCCGCCACCAAGCCTGCCCGCGACTTCCGGGAACTCTATGCCGGCACTGCGGCGCAACGTTCCTCGGTGAACTAATCATGCGAGTGCTCCTGGGCAGAGTGCTCGGACGACCGCCTCCGTATCCGTCAGGTCGGCGAAGACCGTGTTGGCTTGCGCCGTCACGAGATCTTCTATCCTGCTGCTGCCTGTTGCTACACCGATAGCACGGACGCCAACTTCGTGAGCAACTGCCACGTCCAGCGGCGTATCGCCAATAACCACTACACGATCCGCTTCGAAAACTAGACCGTATTTATGCTGCGCGCGTTGCCATGCCTTGAGAATAAGCGGTGGACGGGTATCGCCATCCGAGCCATAGCCACCAACCTCGAAGTCCATGTATCCTGAAAGATGGAACACCTCAAGCTTCGTCACCGCAATCGGCTTGATGTTGCCAGTCACAACCGTCTGTACCACGTTCAGCTTCGCCAGTGCCACAAGCGCCTTCTTGACTCCCGGCAGCCTATGCCCGACCGCGTGCATGCGCTCACGCAACTCGTCAGCAGCGTTGGCTAGCGCCACATAGAAGTCATCGATCATACTCTCAGGATTCGCAACGCCATGCAGCTTCAAGGTATCAACAAGGATCGCTTGCTCGGTAAGGCCGGTCATTTCAGCCAACTCACGCGGCGGCCGACCAAAAATCCTCTCAAACGCGCTCTCGTAAATCTCGCGGCTGACCTCGCCAATGGTGACGAGCGTGTGATCTATATCCCAGAGGATGAGAGTGGGCTCATGCAGGCTCGTTGTCACAAATTCTATGGTCTCACACGAATTTCGCTCTCGAGTGAACACTGACTGTCACCGGTAAGGCTAGCTTTAATGGGCCGTCGAAAATTCTCGTTCCATAGGGCTCCACCCGGCGGGTCTCGACCCGACAAACGCTGCTCTCAACCGATGGCGTCGACGCGGCCTGCCGGTACGTTGCCTCCCTGCGCCACGAGCCGACATCCGGCGGCTAGGGTCGGGCAGGTGACAGGCAGGCCAGCACCGCGGAACGTCTCGATCTTTTCCCTCGGCGGCACCATCGCCATGACCAGCTCGGCAGGCAGAGGCGCAGGTGTGATACCTACCCTCGACGCCGCCGCCCTGCTAGCAGCGGTACCGGCACTGTCCGAGCTGACTCTAAAGATCACCACTCACAGTTTTCGAGGCTTACCCGGCGCCTCGCTGAGCTTTGACGATCTTTCCCAGCTCGTGGCCGCCGTGCGGGACGAACTCGACTCCGGCGCGGACGGGGTCGTGATCACACAGGGCACTGACACGATCGAGGAGACCGCATACTTCCTCGATCTAACTGTCGATCGCGCCGGACCGGTTGTGGTCACCGGCGCCATGCGCAACCCCACGCTTGCCGGCGCGGACGGACCAGGAAATCTGCTGGCCGCCGTCCAAGCAGCCGCCAGCGCGCACCTGGCCGGTGCCGGGTGTGTGGTCGTGATGGCTGACGAGATCCACGCCGCCAGGCATGTGCACAAGACGCACAGCACGGATCTTGGGGCGTTCGCGTCACCGGACACCGGTCCGATCGGCCGGGTGGTAGAGGGTTGCCCGCATCTGTGGGCACGGCCGCTCGTCGCGCTCACCTACCCCACACCCGCACGGGGAGTTCGAGTCGGTCTGATCACCGCATGCCTCGGCGACGACGCTGAGCTGCTACATCGCTTGCACAGCGGCTTCGACGGCCTCGTCATCGCCGGCTTCGGAGTCGGACATGTGCCCGCAGCGTTCGTTGACCCGCTCACTGAGCTGGCCTCCCGAATGCCGATCGTGCTCACCTCGCGAACCGGTGCCGGCCCGGTCCTGCGCGGCACCTATGGTTTCCCCGGCTCTGAGCGTGATCTCCAGGACCGAGGATTGATCAACTCTGGGTTCCTCGGCCCGTTCAAAGCGAGGGTCCTGCTGCACGTGCTGGTCGCCGCCGACGCTGATCGCCACGAGATCGTGGCGGCCTTCGACGCGGCCAGTGGGCACGTCGCTATGCCAGGCTGAGGACGTGCGCAGCCATGAACTGACAACCGGCCGAACCTTCGGCATCGCCTTCGACCACGGCGACGACTTCTTCGACACACTCACCGCGTTCTGCACCGCCAACAACGTCCGCCAAGGCTACATCCCGTTGTTCATCGCCGGATTCGCCGAGGCAGAGATCGTCGGCACCTGCGAGAAACTCGCCGACCCCGCTGCCCCCGTCTGGTCCAAGGTCCACCTCACCAACGTCGAAGCCATCGGTTGCGGCACTCTTGCCCACGAGCCCGAGACCGACCGTGTGCTGCCACACATTCACGCCAGCCTCGGTCTCAAGGAACGCTCAGCCCTCGGCCACACCAGCCATCTCCTCTCCGCCCGAGTGCAATTCCTCGTCGAGATGCTGCTCGTCGAGGTCACCGCCCCTGCCATGCTTCGCACCCAGGAACCAACATTGTACGACGTGCCCCTCCTCCGGTTCAGCTCGTGAAGCCCAGCAGACCGACATCGACCCGTCCAGGAGACGGGCCCAGCGGCATCTCCCAACCACTCCTCGGCTGCTGGCTGGGCCTGCGACAACCCCAGATCAGCCGGATCGAAACCGGCCTACCCATCCGCGACCTGGACACCCTGGTTTACTGGGCACGAGTACTGCGAATACCAACCGAGCTCCTGTGGTTTGACTTGCCCGGCCAAACCCGCCAGCCAGCGCTGAGCATGCACAATGACCAAGCTGCACCAGTGCCCGGACAGCACCCAGACGACCAGGACCGTAGAAGATTGGCCAGGCCCGTCCCCGACGCTGACCAGCAGGGGTACCCGGGGATTGACGACATGAACCATCATCGCGAGTTATTGCGCCTGCTGGCCATCGCCGGGGCATCGCTGGCAGCACCCGTCATCACCTACTCCAGGAGGCCTGTCCCTCTAATAGCCGACGGTGGAACTACCGAACGTGACTACCTCGTGCTTTGAATTCCGCCATAAGGTGGTTCTGACACCTTGATAGAGTGAACAAGACCGCGAGACGATGATCTGGGATGGTCCCCGATACATGAGAATTGTAATGTTCTGAATTGCACATGGCATCACTGGACATTGGGGGACACGGTGCGACAAGGTATCATTCGTTCTCTCGCTGTTGTGACTGCACTCGGTGGGCTGCTTGTAGGTGGCGCCGGTGGTGTGGCCGCCGCTAGTCCGGCACCTATGAAGGCTCAAGTACACATGGCAGCTCCCGTACATACCTACGAAGAATGTGGCATATTTGCGATCTTCGATCCCAGTTGCTACCTGTAAGCCACGGTTGTCTCTAGAGCGGGATCACTCCGGTGATCCCGCTCCTCCCCTATGGAACGAGTACCAATCGCTATCACGACTAGCGCAGCAGTCACCATGCGTCAGTGTGTGCAGGTAACCGGACCGGAAGTATCGCGGGCGGTCGGGTCGCGATCGGCCCACTCGGTCTTGCAACTTGGGTTCCGGGTTCCAGTACCAGGTAGCCCCGGTTTTTTCTGGCAATGCGTTCTCGCGGTGACGTCCGTGGGCACCGCGTGTCCGCGGCCAGCTCAAGCCACCTCGGCACTACGGTGCCGTGATGGCTGCCAGAATCGACTGGGAAAACGTCCGGGGCCTCATTGAGGAACAGACCGGTCCGGTACTCGCGGCGGAGCCCGCCACGGAGGGACTCAACTCCGAGATCGCTGTCACCGTGCGCACGAGCGATGGTGCGACCTTCGTCAAGGGACTACGCAGCGACCATCGCCGGATCTGGACCCAGCAACAGGAAGCGGAGATCAACCCCTACGTGCTGCAGGTCTCCCCACGGTTGCGCTGGCATGTCGAGACCGACGGCTGGAACCTGCTGGGGTTTGCGCACATCTCGGGTCGGCGCGTCGACTACTCACCCGGATCGCCCGACCTCCCGAAGGTCGTCCACGTCATGCGGCGGCTCGGCGGGATCCCCTGCCCTGCCTTGCCCATGAAGCAGGCCGAACAGCGATGGTCGTCCTACACGGACGCTCCGGAGCTGTTCGCGGGAGAGCACCTGCTGCACACGGAGTGGAGTCCAGGCAACGTCGTGGTCAACAATGCGGCGCAGCTCGTTGACTGGGCATGGCCGACCAGAGGGGCCGCCTGGGTCGACCCGGCCTGCTGGGTCGTCTGGCTGGTGGCCGCCCGGGCACAGCCCGCAGTCCGCCGAGGGCTGGGCGGCGCGGGTTCCCGCCTGGCACGCGGCCCCTCGAGGTTGCCTGGACGCGTTCGCGCGGGCGCAGGCCGGCATGTGGAATGAAATCGCGCAAAACGACCCAGAACCGTGGACCCACCGCATGGCAATTGCGGCCCGGCAGTGGGTAGAGCATCGTGGCGCTCGGATGCACCGCAACCGAAGGGATCCCAGTTCATGAACGCGGAGTCTCCGCCGAACATCCACCCCTACCAACGCCTCATTACCCCCGATGGCAAGCAAGTGGAGATCGATACCGAGATGGGACTGAAGCGAAACAGCGTTAAGGTGCACAAGCATCCATGAGACCCACGGGGGTCAGAGTTCGCATCCTTCTGGTGAGGGGGGCAGTTCACCTTTGGCGGTTTGCCAGAGGGCGCGGGCGCGGCGGGCGGAGAACACGTCGGGGTGCTCGATCTCGACCGGCTCGTAGAAGTGCGGATGGGCCTGGTCCTCTCTGGCGTAGATGAGCGCTTGCAGGCCGCGGTGGCGCAGGAGGAACTCGATGATGGCGTTTTTCGGGCGCACGGCGCTGGAGAGGAAGAAGGCGTCGTAGGAATGGATGCTGTCGGGATCAAGATCCTCGCCGCGAGCGGTGCGGGCCCGAAGCCGCTCCGCAAACCCCAGCCTGGCAGCGACCGCGGAGCACAGCACCGTACAGTGCGGCGTCATGTCCACGCCGTCGATCTGGAGCTCGGGCAGACGTGCCAGGGCGTACAGCGCGATGTGCGGATAGGCTCCCGAGCCTATGTAGAGCATGCGCCTGAAGTGGTGTGGCTCGAAGAACGCCCAGTATTCCAGCTCACAGCTGACCTTCATGGCGTGCGGGTCATAGGCCGGTCCGCCTGAGAGACACTGCCACGCCGCGGTCAGGTCGTGCTGAGCTTCCGCCTCAGCCAGCATCACCGCCAGTTTCTGGCGGGAATCGTCGTCCCATTCCAGGTCCCGCCCGGCGCCGAAGACGTTGGTGTCTCGCAGCAGGGCGGTGTAGTCCCGCGCGTGGGGCGCAACCCGCTCGTACTTCGCGAGCAGCCGTTTCACGGCAGCGTCCCGTTCAGAATGCCGTCCTCATCGAAGGGGGACGGGAATGCGACGACGCGCGGGTGCTCAAGAGCGATGCGGCTGCGCACGATCACAAGTGCTTGCGAGCTGTCCAAAATCTTCTCCACCAGCTGCCGTTTGCCCGTCACCATAGCGGCGACGATGACCGCGTTAAAGGGCTGGTAGTCGACCTCGAAAGCGTCCAAGAACAGTGTGCGGGCCGGCACCCCGGAGCGCTCGAACATGGCCTGGCTCAGGAGGTGGGCGACGATGTTGTTGTCGATGCAGGTGATCTGGGCGCTGGGGTAGCGCCCGGCCACCAGTGCCGCGGTGATCGGGTAAGGCCCCGATCCGGCGAATGCCAGCCGCACGGGCTGGAGCGGATCCAGCAGCGGCCACAGGAGATCCTCGAAATTCCCCCGCGGGTCAGCGAAGTTTGACCACTGTGGTGGCGGCCCGGTGCGGATGACGTCCAGGGCGTACCGGACCTCACAGGCGTAGATGATCGTCTCGGTGAGGCCGTAGTCGAGGGCGATCCCGTCGGCCTGCACCTCGCGCACGAGCTGCCGGTACATCTCACCGGGATCGAGGTCGCTCAGGATGAGCTCGCGATACCTGTCGGGCAGCCTCACGCAGCCGTGCCTCCCGCCGTGGTCGCCGCCCGGTCACGGACGTGGCCGAGCACGTGGCGTGCGCCGCCGTAGCAGGTGTGAACCTCCGCCTCTGCTCGCCCGAACTCGACGTGAAGCTCGTAGGGGGCCTCGGGATGGTCGACAGCGACCTCCAGATTGTAGGGGCCAGCCTGGATGTACCCACGCCTCTCGAACTCGAGCACGTATCCGGTTTCTCCCAGAAAGACTTCTCCCCCGTCCCTGCCCCTTCCGACCATAGAGGGCGGAGGCAGAGGTTGAAAGCCGAAACCCACCCAGAGCTACTGATATCACGCGACGGCACGCCGGGCAGACCTGATCGGGGTCAGGTGGCTCGCCCCGCAGGGCCGTCGTGCCGCGCAAAAACTCACGAGGGCGGAACCTGACGCCGCAGGCGGCGATGACGGTGCCATCAGGGTGCGGCAACTCGGCGCGGTGAGTGTCTCGATCACCGAGCGAGCGCAGGTACCAAGCCATCAGACACCCCGCTCGCACGCCGGGCAATGAAAGCGCGCCGGGGCAGC
>JBOHFJ010000059.1:0-17779 GCA_050699655.1 Pseudonocardiaceae bacterium | reverse complement strand
CTCACCGATAGTCCGCGCGCGCGCTGCCCGGCCATGAAGGTTGTGGATTGCCACGCAGGCGAGCACGACGTCGACTGAACCGTCCGGGAGTGGCAACTCACTCATATCGCCGTCGATGAGTGTCACTCGGTCGGCGACGCCGAGGATCCTCGCGTTGGCCAGGCAGCGTTCGCGGCTCGAGCCGGCTTGGTCGATCGTCCGCCACAGATCGATGCCGGTGCTGGTGCCGCGCGGTGTCCGCGTCGCGGCACCCAGCAGCATCAGCCCGCTGCCGCAGCCGAGGTCAAGCACCTTGGCGTCCTCGTGGATGCCTAGACTGGTCAGCAGCCGGTCACGGACGACGACCTTGCCGCGCAAAGAGCTGTACATCATCGCACCCGCGATCAGCAGCCCCACTGGGGTCATCCAGTAGCCCACGCCTCCGAGATCGATGCGGGCTCCCACTTGCACAGCGAGCAGTACCACGCCGACGATGCCCAGGGTGGCGTAGGCGGCCACGATGGGCGGAGCGTCGAGGCCGAAGTAGGGGCGAGCGTGCCCAGCGCGCCGGGTCACTGGGCTACCTCAGCTTTCCCGTAACGGTCGCCGTGTGCGTGACTGTACTGTCAGCCGTCGGCCACCGATACCCCAAGTCGTACCCCAAGCCGGCGCAACCACTCACCCGTCAGTTCGGTGCACCGTGGCGAGCGCCCCCAGCGCGTCGAGCAGAGCGTTCCCGTGCGGCACTCCCAGGCCCGTGCACGGGTTCCAGCCCGGGCCGGCGTGGTAGGCGCCGTTGTCGCCACTGGTGATGTCTCGGAAGACTCGCTTGCCGGCAAGCTGTTGGTATAGGAGCGGGTTGATCCAGCCGACGCGCTGGCCGAGCCGCTGGTTGGCCAGCGCGACCAGCCCGGCCATCAGTGGCGCGACGGCGCTGGTACCGCCGACGGACTTCCACTGGCCCCCGACGACGATGCGGTACGCGATGCCGTAGTGGGCGTTGCCGGCGACATCCGGAATCCCGCGTCCCACCCGGCTGTCCCGGTTGGCTGACGGCGGCACGCCGGCGGCCGACTGCCACGGCGGCGGGTCGAAGACATCGCTGATGCCGCCGCCGGTGCCGCCGCTGAGCTGATCCTGCCAGACGACCTCGTCGGTGATCGCGCCGCCGTTCACGGTCAGCCCGCCGTTCACTATCAGCTGGGTGCCGCCGCAGGCCAGCGCGTGCGGGCTGGTCGCTGGTAACTCGGTGTGCGCGAGCCCGTCGCTCTCGCCCGCCGATGAGCCCAGGTCGCCGGTCGAGCAACAGACTGTCACTCCGAGCAGGGCCGCGTCGGTGAATGCCTCATCGAATGCCTGTTGGGTCTGCGGAGTCCAGCGGCACTCCGCCGCGCCCCAACTGATCGAAAGCACCGACGGGTTGTGCTCGGTGTCGTGGATCGCGGTGGTGATGGCGTCGAGGAACCCGCGGTCGGTGTTGGGCGCGAAGTACACGACGTAGTTCGCCTTGGGTGCCACCGCCGCGGCCACCTGGATGTCGAGGGCCACCTCGTGGTCGGCGGATTCATCCTGGCCGGCGGTTGGCATGCTCGCCGTGCCGGCTACGGAGACGCTGGTGATCTTCGGTAGCGGCGAGCCCAGCTCCGCGCAGTACGTGCGGAGGTCGTCCTCGCGGTAGCCACCGCCGAGCTCGATGATCCCGACGCACTGGCCGGCGCCGTCCAGCCCCACTGGGAAGGCGTACAGCTTCGCGACCTGGGCTGCCGTCAGCTGCTGGACCGACGGGGTGGTGGAAGCGTCGGCCGGTTGCGCGCGCCGGCTGTGCGGCCGGGCCTGCGGCCGGTCATCGAGACCGAACACACCCTCGATCACCGGGGCCAGCTCCGCTGGTACCCGCACGGCACCCTGCCGGCCGCGGTAACGGCCGCCGGCGTGCTCGTAGAGCCCGAACTCGACCCCGAAGGCCGACTCGAGCGCGGACAAGGGCCCACCGAGCACCACCGTGCGTCGCGTCGCGTCGCACGACACCACGTCCAATCCCTGCTCCCGGGCGAAGGCCGCGACGCGCTCCACGTCGGAGGGGTCGGCGCCGTACTGGTTGGCGAACTCCTCGCGCGTCAGGTGCTGGGGCAGCCGCTGTCGCGCGCTGGCGCTGATCGCCTCGGCCGCCGCCGCCGGGCGGGCCGCCGAGCGCCGACGCACCAGAACGGTCACCTCGGCGCGCGGGTTGCCCTCCGGCCGGCCGACCAGCCGGGCCCGCGTTGGGGCGGCCCGTTCGCTGCCCGGCACCGATGCCCACTGTTTTTTCGTCATCTTCTTCCTGGCTCCTTCGCGTCCAGTGCCCGAAAAGATTCCCGGAATCCCCGGAACGCGACGACCGCGCCATCGGCGGCGTCGTAGCCCGGCGCGGTCGGCTCGATCAGGTGCTCCCAGATCGGTACGTCCTGCTCGATCCCGGCGAGACTGTGCTCCATCAGGTAGTGGTAGAGCCACTCCCGGCGCTGCGCCGGCATCGCCGCGTGCGTCGCGGCGGGGATCGCCAGCGAGAACCGGATGACGCAGCCGCCCTCCGGACGCGGCGTCGCGGCGGTGATCGCCACGTACGGGTGGTCGCCGCCGAGCTGCGAGACCACGACATAGGGGCTGAACGCCCGCGCCACGAAGGGCACGGACACGGTGTGGGTACTCGTGGCGGCGTGCTGCCACGGTGACGCGGGCAACACGAAGGCACCCGTGACCGCGAAAGTGCCGGTCTGTGCTGTTTCGTCGGGGATAGTCGGTTCTCCCGCGAGGATGGTGAACGATGGCTCGTTGGCGATGCCGTGCACGGGTCTGAAGTGGGTGGCGTCGAAGGCGTTCTCCACGACGAGATCCGCGCGCGCCGCGACTGACCGGGTGCAGCCGGGTACGAACAGATGGGATGCGGTGAGGTCGTGGAGGAACGCGCCGAAGCCGTTGTCGGGACCGGCACCCAACTGAACGAAGACCATGCCGCCATAACTCAGCACGGGGTGCTCGCGCACGTGGTAGCGGCCGGTGCCCGCGCCGAGGCCGATCCGCTTGCCGTGGAACGGGCAGACGATCGCGTCGCCGTCGAGTTCTCCGCCGTACCCGAGATGCGCGCCGCGGTGTGGGCAGGCCGCGTCGAAAGCTCGAATGCCCTCAGGTGCGCGGGCGAGGATCAGGGGTGTCGGTCCGATCGCGACCGGGGTCAGCTCGGCGTCCAGCTCGTGTTCGTAAGCAGCCTGGCACCAACCTCTGTACATGTCTTCTCCGGTAGGTCGACAACCAGGACCCTGGCCGTGGTGAGGGCGTCGACGGCCGGCCCATCGGCTGACCAAGTAGGCGATGTGCCGGCAGAAGCGACGGTGACCAAGTGGAACTGCTCGGCCGTCAGTTCCAGGGGCGACCGGTAACGGCGGAAGTGGACGACCGCACCCATGCCACGCGGCTCGATCCGGTTAACCGCTGGGCCGATCCGCGCCCGCGCCCGGCCCCGCAGCTCGGCGAGTGCATCGTGGGACAACGTGGCCTCGCCGCCAGGTGTGATGAGTACCCGCACACCCGCGAGCACGCTGGCGCTCACCAGGCTGGCCGCGTCGGCTGGCAGCTCGCGCCCGTGATTGTCGTGGACGTAAAGCGTGTCTGACCGCGCCAGGCGCCCGTCGTGGCACTCCGCGCGGAGTAAGGCGTGCACCAGCTGGCGCAGGCGGCGCTGGTGTGGGGTGTCTTGCGCGTCGGTGTCTTGAGTGGCGCCGGCGGGCGAGGTCGCCGCGCTGGCGGCGGCTGCCGGGTCCACGCCGAACACACTCCATCCGTCACCCGCGGCGCCCCAGGCGAGCGCTACACCCGAACCGGGCCCGGCGTACCGCGCGAACCACGGGGGCGGGCAGGATCGTTGCATCACCTCACCCAGGCCCCGCCGCGCCGCCAGCGCCGCCAGCCGGTCGGCGAGCGCGCCGCCGACCACGTCCGGGAGATCCTCGGTCGGCGCCGGGCGGCGGCCAACAACAGCGACGACGACCCGCCAGGCGAGCGCTTCGGGAACCTCCGCGCAGAGCCAGTGCAACGCCGCGCGGAGCCAGCAGCGGTACGCCTCGCCGACCTTCCCCGCCTCGGCCGCGACCCGCCCGAGGCACGCGTTGGCATGCACGGCGTCGCTCTCGGATCGCACGCCCTCAGCGGTCGCGAAGGCGCCGTGGTAATACCGCTCGGCGGCGTGGTAGGCACCCAGCCGTCGGTACAGTCGCGCCTGGTTGATCGCGTTGACGTACAGGAGCTGGTAGTCACGCGGGATGAGCTTGGCCGCCCGCGTCTCGATCTCGCGCTCCCACCCCAGCGCCTCCTCCGGGTGGCCCGCCTTCATTCGGGCGAGTGCGGAGATGTTGAGCAGGTACAGGTATTCCCGCTCGTCCGCTGGATCGGCGAGCAGCTCGCGGGCCTGCGCGAGGTAAGCCTCCGCCGGATGCGCTTGGGCCGGATGCGCTTGGGCCGGATGCGCTTGCGGGGCATCTGGCGCCATGGCCAGCCCCCAGCCTTTGGTCTGGAGGAGGAATCCCCGCAACGCCGGGGGCAGTTCCGGGGACGGGTCGGGTGCCGCCGCCGCTTCGGTATACCGGAACAGCGCGATGCGCATGCCGTCCAGCCAGGCCCGTAACGCGGCCTGTTCCCGTTCGCCGCGCGCGAGCTCGACCGCGCGCCCGGCCAGCCGGATGGCGACGCCACCGCCGCCTTCCCGGAACGTGGCCCACGCCTGCGCGCACAGCAGCCTCGGGTCGGCGCTCGCCGCGTCACCGTGGGCTTGGGCGTAGGCACAAAGCCACGGCACGCCGCACGCGCGTGCCGCCAGCTCGTCGTAGCCTGATGGCGGGGTGTTCTCGGCGGCGGGCCGCCATTCCGGTGGGATGACAAGGCGCTCGCCGCGCAGCATCGGGAGACTCATCAGCCGGGTCGCGTCGGCACGCAGCGCGAGCACGAGCATCGGGTCCAGCAGACCCGGCACGAGACCGAGCGCGGAGTCACTAGATGCGGAGTCACTAGATGCGGAGTCACTGGATGGTGCCGTGACGGTCGTGGTGGGGTCACCGTCGGTGAGCGTCGGGAACGTCGCTGTCCATGACCCTGGCAACACGGGCTCGCTGGTGTCGGTCGCGACCAGGAGCACCAGCCCACCGGCCCGCCGCAGCCGGGTCGCCAGCGAGTGGACGAAGGCCGCGTCCTCGTCCTCCCACCCGGCGACGGGCCGGGGCGCAAGAACCCGGGGCACGAGAACGAGGACGGTAGTCTCGCTCGCGCGCTCACCAAGCGCGGCCATCACCTGATCGGCTAGGCGGGTAGCCGCTCGCCGCACTGGGTCGCCGGCCGCCTCGACGTCGATGCCGGCACTGATCTGCTCGGCGCCACGCGGCGGCGTCCCTGGTTGCTCAATGTCCGGGCCCGGATTCGGGCCCCGGTGTGGCAGGGATGGGGCGAAACCGAGCTGGTCGCCCAGTTGACGGGCCGCCTCGTGACCGCGCCAGGCACCGAGGCTGAGGTCCACGAGCAGACAGCGCTCCGGGCCGCCGTGGGCATCGAGCAGCCGGCGCAGCGCGCTGAGTGTGCTCGCCCGGGCCGCCTGGAACGGGACACGACCGGCGGTCGCCATCGCGGGGGCGGGTCTGAGACTAGTCACCCCCCTGCTCCCTCGTGTCCGGTCTACCCAAATCCGGTCGACCCAGGGCGAGGGCATACACCGTCGAGGCGCTCACACCGTCCAGACCCAGCAGGTCGTCCAGCTCGTGGTCGAAGTACCCACCGAGGTTGAGCGCGCCGAGCCCGAGCGCGCCCGCCGCCAGGTTGAGGTTTTGCGCGACATGCCCGGCTTCCAGCAACGCGAAGCGGTAGCCGCGGTCGGCGTACTTGAACGTGACCCGCTCGAACCACGCGGTGAGAAACACGAACACCGGCGCGTCGTAGGCGATGGCCCCCTGCACGAAACAGGACGCGATCTCGCGCGTCAGGTCGCCCGCACTCAGGTGGCGCAGCTCGTCGCGAATCGGGTTGTAGTGGTACAGCCCGGCCTCCAGCCCGGCCACTCGCGTGGTGTGCAGGTACAGCTCCAGCGGGTACAGCCCACCCGGTGACGGCGCGGCCCGCCACGACCGCACCTGGCCGGTCTCGGCCGCGGGCCGGGTCACGCCGCAGGCGTGGTACAGCAGGCTGGACAGCTGCCCCAGTGGGACGGCGTCCGGTTGGAAGGCGTGCACGCTGGTGCGCCCGCGCATCACCGGCCCTAACGGTGCGCTCAGCGGTACGCGGTCGCTCGGCAGCGGCACGGCCCGGTACTGCTCGTAGGACAGCGACTCCGGCAACTCCCGCATCCGGGCCGCCACCGCGGCGTCCGGCAGGCCGAGGAAGTGCCGACCCACCTTGGAGTTCTCGTGGAACAGGCCCCACAGCTCGTCATCCGGGGCGGGTGGGTGGGTGAGCTCGGTCCACAGATCCCTACTCGTCACTGCGCTGATTCCCCCTTCGGGCGCACGGATGTCGGGCTCACGGATACGGATGCGGGGCCGGGTTGTCCCCGGTGGAAGGGCTGATGCCGGGGTGGCCCAGCCGTTGCGGCACGGTCCACAGCCGCCGCCCGCCCAGGGCGCGCAGCCGGTGGCCCAACTGCAGCGGGTGAAAGCCCGGGACGACGGCCCGGATGACCGAGAAACCGAGCCCACCCACGTCCGGCGTGGTCAGATCGACGAGCAGGACCCGCTCGCCGACACCGGTGATCCGATTGACGAGCAGGCGCAGATCCTCATCGGGGTCGCCGGTGCTCGGGTTGGGCAGGTCGTCGTAGTCCATCCGCTCCGGGGAAGCGAACAGAAAGTCGGCCAACGGCAGGTTGTGGTGGTCGACCCAGAAGTTGAGGTGGTCCCGCTGGTCTTGGACACCGGGGTGCTCCGGCGGGTCGGGCGCCAACCGAGGGCTGTGGGTGGCGATCAGTTGGGCGTACCTGCGGGTGTGGGCTAGTTCTTCCAGGCTCTTGCGGGCGGCGTCGGGCAGGCTCGGCGAGGCGGATGCCGCGACGACCAGCGCGGGCGCGCCGTCGTGGTGACCGCGTAGGACGGACAGCACTGTCGGCACGCCGTGGTCGAGCGTGATGTTGAACATCACGACGGTGCCCGCGGCGCGCTCGAACCGGGCGACGAGTTCGTAGAGCTCCTCCGGCAGCGTCTCGACGCGGATCCGCGGCGGCGCGAGCATGGCCTGCCACGTGATCGTCACCGCGTCCCGCTCGATCACCTCGCAGATCGCCCCGATGCTGGCCTGCCGCTGGCTGAGGTGGCACGCGAGCCCAGTGGAGATCGGCTGGGCGATCGGGGCGTCGTTCGCCCCCGCGTAGAAGGCGTAGGGCATGTAGACGCGGGCGGCTGGCAGGTACACGCACTCGCCGGTGGCCAGCTCCGTCGCGGGTGTCCAGCGCAGCGTGGTGTCGTGGGTGAAGCGGACCGGCGCGAAGCCGGGCTTGTCGTACTGCTCCTCGCTGTAGAGCGCGAACTCCTCCGGCGCCACACACCGGAACGGGGCGTCCCGGTAGGACGTCCTCGGCAGCTCGTCGAGGACGTACCAGGCCGAGCAGTAGCGCTCGATCGCCTCGCCGATCGCCTTGGCCACCGCGCCCTCCCGGGTCGCGGCCGCACCGCCGGTGACGCGGAAGTTCTCCCGCCCGGTCAAAGACAGGGTGTTCGCGGCCTGCGCGCCGTAGTGGAAGAAGTCCGGGCCACCGGCTTCTTTGCGAACCTCCGTGACCGAGCTGATGATCCCGACCCGTGGGTCGACCAGGTGTTCCACGACCTCAGCTAGGCGCCGCAGCGGCGGGTTGAGTGTGTTTGTCAGCATCGTTGCTCCCGCTCCGTCAGCTGGGGTTGAGGTCACTGGCCCGGACCGCGCCCGCCGAGTGCGTGTTGCTGGGACTGCACACCGGGCACCGGGGCACCCGCAGAACCTTGCGGACCGCCACCGCTGGCTCCGCCACGTTCACCTCCACCAGCGTCCCCACCTGGCGGGTGGGCGGCCGGCCGCCGCCGAACCACTTGGACAGCTCAACGGCGGCCAACTCGGCGAGCACGGCTGTCCCGGCCGGATGCAGGGCCGCGAACCGTTGCCCCTCGGACGCGGCTTCCGCCACGGCGTGGCGCGCGGCGGGGTCGTCCAGGTGTGAGCTCTCCCGGGCGCGCACGCACTCGTAGCAGGGCGTCTCACCCGGCAGCACCAGTGGCCCGACCGTGCCGAGGAGGTCCCGCTGCACGACGGGCAGGAAGGGGATGCGGCGCTCGACGCAGAACCGGTTCCACAGGCGCAGGCACTCTGATGCGTCGAAGTCGGACGTCGCGATCACGCAGTGCAGCTCGTCGGCGTCGGCCCGGTCCAGCCAGTCCGCGTGCCCCACCGCGGCACCGGCGCCACCGGAGTCGTGGTCGGTCGTGAGGTGTTCGGTGCCGCGCAGTGGCGGGTAGTCGAGGACCGCCACGTTCGTCGCGCCGATCGCGGTGAGCGCGCGGACCAGGCGCTGGGAGACCGCATTGACACCCACCACCGCGATCTGACGCGCGGACAGGGAGCGGGCGACATCAGCGCCGCGCTGCCCGAAGTGCCAGTAAAAGATGTCGAGCCGGCTGTCCTCGACGGAGGTGTCTCCGGCGTGGGTGTCCTCGACGGAGGTGCCACCGGTGATGGTGTCATTCGTGACGGCGTTATCTGTATCTGTGCCGGTGCCGTTCCCGGCGGGTGTCGGCGAGCCCGCGGGGACGAGCAGGCGGCGTGTGCGCAGCTGGCCCAGCAGGCGCGTGACCGCCGGTCGGTCCGGCTCGGCGAACCGCTCGCAGACTTCCGCCACCGTCGCGCCGCGCCCGCTGACCGCCGCCAATATCGTCTCGACGGCTTCCTGGGACCGTTCGCCGTCGATCCTGACCTCGGTCGCGCCCCGGCGCAGGATGACCGCCTTGCGCATCGGGATGAGTTGCACGGGAAGCGCGCGCAGCCGCGGCTCCACCAGGTGATCGGTTGTCACGTCCTGACGTCCTTTCTGGTGCGGAGGCTCCGCGTGAGCTCACCACGCCGCTCTGTGTCCCCGGTCTGGTTCCGCCCCACCGACGGACACATGCTGGCGGCGGAACTCACCGGCTCGGCCGCGGAAGAGCTGGTAGAGGTTCCGGTAGGCGGCGTGGAACTCCTCCGGGGGCAGTCGGGTCGCGGTCACCGCGTGCTGACAGTCGAACAGGTCCCAGTTCGGCCGCCCATTCGGCTGCCGCGCCACCACGCCGTCGAACGACGCGAGCAGCTCGGTGCCGGGCAGCGGGGTGAGCACGGTGAAAGTGGGAAACCGTATTCGGTGGTGCTCGACGAATCTGGCGAGCCGATGGAAGTCCCGCTGTCGGTAATCGGTATTGACGACAAACTGGGAGAATATCTCGATCCCGATTTCCTCCGCGACTCGCAGCCCCTCTTCGATCTGCGCGATTTTGATCTTTTTGCGGTATTCGTCGAGATCCTTCTCAGTCACGGCGTCGATGCCGACGAAGATGCGTTCGAGGCCGATCTCCCGCCATGCCGCCAGCACCTTGCGGTTGCGCAGCAGCGAGTCAATCCGGCAGTAGGCGAACAGGCGTTTGCGGATGCCCGCGGCGGCGATGGCCTCGGCCAGCTTCGTCATCCGCGGGCCGTGGATGAAGGCCTCGTCATCGACGAGGAAGACGAAGTCCTCCTGGATCGTAGTGAGCTCGGCCACCACCGCGTCGATGTTCCGCATGTGGTAGCGCCCGCCCATGAGTTGCCAGAGCGAACAGAAGCTGCAGCGAAAAGGACAACCAACGGTTGTCCGCAGCAGGGCGACCGGCCGCATCCAGTCGATGAAGTACAGGTGCCGATCGGCCGCGGTGATGGACCGGTCCGGCACCGGCAGGGCGTCCACGTCGAATGTCGCCTCCGGGCCGCCGAGGGTGAACACGCCCGCGACTCTGGACCACAGGCCTGGAATTCCCTCGACCTCCTCGCCCCGGGTCAGCCGGCTGAGCAGGGTCTGAAACGGCCCCACGCCCTCACCGCAGACCACGTAGTCGACCTCGCCGTGGAAGAAGTCCTCCGGCAGGAAGGTGGCGTGGTGCCCGCCGGCAACGGTGCGAGCGCCGGGCAGCAGCGCGCGGACGCGCCGGCAGACCGCGAGCGCTGCGCTCACATGCATCGAATACGCGGTGACACCGACCAGCTCGGGTCGGTAGTCGGCAAGCACCGTGTCCAGCTCGTCGGGGTGCAACCGCAGGTCAAGAATCCGCACGTCGTGCGAGTCGGCCTTGGCCGCGGCCGCCAGGTACTCCAGCGCCAATGGTTCCGACACCGCGCCCAGGTCGGCGCCCCAGTCCGGCTCGGTCGCCGCCAACGGCCAGATGAGCAGAATACGCATCAATTCCCCCGATGAGCCTGTCGTTGCCCGCCTCCGCCGGCCAATGGCCAGGCGGAGGCGAACAACCCGCCCGGTTGAAGGTTCGATCAGGTCAGGACATTCGGGGTCTCCAGCATGGTCCCGGAGGTACAGCACGGAGTACAGCAACAGCACGAGACGGAAACAGCCTCCGCCGCGGCACCAGCCTTAGTGCCGGCCGAGCCCAGAGCCGCCCGGACACGTTCCGGCTTGAATATCTTCTGGATGGAACTGACGTCCTTCAATGTCAAGTGCAAGGGTACGCCAGTGGTGGCCACGATCGTCTCCGGGGACGGTAGGTGCTTACCTTCCCCGGATTTGTGGTAAGCGTCAATCGCTCCTTTCGTGTCTCTGGTCCCCCACAGTGCCAGTAATTGTCCCTTGGTGAGTTGTCGGACTTCCGGAGAAAGCCGATCGATCTCGTCCTTCGTTGCCCCTATCTCCTTGGCGAGGTCGACGAGAGTCGTGGTTTCTGGCACATTGGGCATGGCGAAATGACTCCTTCACTGAGCGGGTCGTGATAGTCGAGACTCGACGTGATCACAATGTCTACCACGGGTGAATACCATCCACGCTGGGAGCTGGCGACGCTGGGAGCTGGACTAGCTTCAGGGGGAGCCGCATGAATGGCTTTCCCCGCCAGGAGGCTAGCTTGCTGGGCCACACCGTCAAGAGTTGTGTGCCGAACGGCTACTGTCAAGAATATGCGCGGAAAAATCAAGAGTGACCGGCGGTGGCGTGTGTGGGGCGTCACGTAAATATCAGTGGCCGTAGCTGGACCGCGCTCGACGGCAGCCGTTTCTCCCTGCTACTCGACGAGTCCTCCCACGCGTCATTCACAGTGCGGTGACGCGTCATGAACGCCTTATCTCTGGTCGCGCCTGGTTGTTCCAATAATGCTCTTGACGGCCTAGCCGAGCGGGCTATCCTAGTGGCGGGGAAAGGTGATGGAATGACTCCGCTTGAGCTTGTTCAGCTTCCGCCGCTGATGGCGCTCACCAGTGGAGGCGAGGACATTGTGGTCGCGTTGCTCGACGGGCCTGTCGTTCTCGACCATATGGGCCGGCGTGGGCTAGGCGCACCGGGCGAGGAGGTGACCAGTCTGAGTCCGCGGGGTGCGCCGCACTCTGGCGGGAACAAGCTTTGCCACCGCTTTTGTGACCGGCGCGATCGCGTTTGCTGTGTGCCAAGATCGGCGCGAGCCGCGCCGGGTACGCCTTCCCGGATTCATCAGCGACTAGGACGTCGGCCTTGGAGACGTCATCAAGAAAGCAACCTCGAGACCTACATCCTGGCGCCACGCGATGCCGCGGATTTTGAGTTTGTTGACCGAAGCCATCCGCCCCAGGCCTCATCCCAGCGACGTCGATGTGGTCATCGGTGTGCAGGGCCCCATCGCGCCACCGGAGGCGTGCAACGGGTTGATGGTCCGGCGGTTACTGTGCCGGATTTACCTGTCGCTGCGCCTGATGAGGTGACCGACTCCCATTTGGTGTGATCGGGACAACGAAGCTCCTGTTGGTCACAGGTAACCGCCAAGTCGCCTGTGTCCACAGGAGCTCGGGTGGCCGGGGGAGCCTTACCCTCCGGCCCCAGCGTCGCACATTTCACCCCGGAACTCATAGATCTCATGGAGTAACATAATGGCAAAGTTGGATGACGTCACCCTTGTCCAGACCCTCGTCAACGCCGGGTTCAAAGACGATGGCACGCTACGTAATGCGCTCGCCGTCGTCTTCGCCGAATCCGGGGCCCGCTGCGATGCTCGCAATACGGCAGGGAACAGGCCGCCCTCCACCGACCGCGGCCTGTTTCAGATCAACAGTCACTGGCATCCCGAAGTAACCGACTCGTGCGCCTACGACTGTCTGTGCAACGCTAAGGAAGCTTATCGCATCAGCCACGGAGGAACAAACTGGCACCCGTGGGCGACCTGGCCCGCGGCGGCGCACCGGCACTACCCGGATGCTGATCGCGCCATCGCCGCCTGGCACAACAGGGCGCACGCGCATGTCGAGGAGGCGCTGTGAAAGGTCACGTGGGCCAGCTTCCCACCGGGGCAATGTGCGGCCGATCGCCCGATCTGCCGCATCAAGGTCGCTAATAAGTAATCATGTCGCAGTATTCCACCGCCAACCTTCCGTGAAAATAAGTAATGTTCGGGGTAGGGCGAGTGCGGAGCGGCGGCGGTCCATCGGACAAGGACTGGAAGGAGCTTCTCATGGCTAGTGGAAGAGCGATCCCGGTCGCGCCGGTTTCTCGCCGTCCCCCGCTGGCCCGCCCGGCCGAGGATCAGGTCATCAAGCGGCATGGGTTCCGGGCGAACCAGACCTTCCAGCCGTTGCCGGCGCCCACCGGTGCCTTCCCCTATCGGCTCACCCTTGACGCGGTCCTGGGTAACGATTCCGTGGCCGAGATCAGCAACGCTGGCAAGCTGGTCTTACACATGATGGGCGACACTGGTGGGGTGAAGTCCCCCCAGTCGCAACAGATCGTCGCCGCGACCATGGAGAAGGACTTCACCGCCCCAGCCGGGGGTCGGCCGGCATTTCTGTACCTGCTCGGCGATGTCATCTACTACAATGGTGAACGCAGTGAGTACTACCCGCAGTTGTATGAGCCCTACGCCACCTACCCCGCGCCGATCCTGGCGATCCCCGGGAATCATGATGGTGACCCGATCTCCGGGGGTGAGCCCTCGCTGGCGGCGTTTGTGGACAACTTCTGCACCACGACCCCGCGC
The DNA here is from genome assembly GCA_050699655.1 of Pseudonocardiaceae bacterium. GTDB lineage: Bacteria > Actinomycetota > Actinomycetes > Mycobacteriales > Pseudonocardiaceae. The sequence goes on along the minus strand of JBOHFJ010000059.1, from coordinate 4,607 downwards.
TTGGCGGCCGAGGCTCAGGAGACCCACCGGGACACGATGGTCCAGCCCAACGTCTTCTGGACGCTGCGCGCGCCGTTTGTGACCATCATCGGGCTGTACTCCAACGTCCCCGAGGGCGGACGACTCGACGACCACCAGATCGCCTGGCTGCGGGCCGAGCTCGCCGCCGCGCCCCGTGATGCCTTTCTGCTGGTCACCTTGCACCACCCGCTGTACTCGGCCGACGCCCACCACGGCGGCAGCGCCCATCTCGGTGGCGTCCTGGACACCGCGTTCCAGGGCGCCGGGCGCAACCCGGACGCGGTGTTCACCGGGCATGTGCACAACTACCAACGCTTCACTCGGCCGTTGGCCGGCCGGCCGGTGCCCTACGTGGTCGCCGGTGCCGGTGGGTACTGGCACCTGCACCCGATGGCCCGCGACCAGGCAGGTAACCGCCTCCCTAAGCCATGGCCGGTACCCGATTCTGCCGTGACCCTGGAGAATTACGTCGACGACCGGCACGGCTATCTGCGGCTCACCGCGTCGGCCACCACACTGCAGGGCGAATACGTGACCGTTCCCCGACCCCAGGAGTCCTGGGACAATGGCCCCGTCACTGTCGCTGATTCTTTCTCCATCAACCTTTAATACTCAGACTAAAGATCACTGACTAGTGGTGGCTTGAGACCGGGAGGCGAATGCTATGAGTACACAGGCCGAGGGACGGTCCGTCGACGGTGCCACCGCAAAAACGCCAGTCTTGGCCCCCGAGTTGTCATCCTATGTGGCGCGGAATGGGGACACCGTTCTTGCGGGATGTTACGGCGTCAGCCACGGTGCGGGAGTGCTGGGCGAGCTTATCCGCCACGCGACGGAGTCGTGGGCGGGGCACGCGTTTGTGTACGTCGGTAACGGGCAGATCGTGGAGGGCATCTCCCCGCGGGCGCAGATCGCACCAGCCGACTCGCATCCGGATGCGGTGTGGAATTCTCATGAGCGGTTGACGGTCGGCCAGCGCACCAAGATCGTCGCTCGGGCGCATGCCCTCGTTGGTACGCCCTACGACTACCCGGCATACGTGGGGTTCGCGCTAGAAATCCTCAAACTGCGGACTGAGCAAGAGCTCGATCCGGTGTTCCATGAGGATCGCTGGCGGGTGTGCTCCGCGCTCGTGGCGGACTGCTACTCCTATGCCGGAATCCAGTTGGCCACCGGGCTGTCTGACCCTAACCTCATCAGTCCCGCCGACTTGTACAACCGCATCGCTCAGAAACGGTGACCGTGGTTTCATGATCTCACGTGGGTTGATAGATAATGATATACTACGACACCAACCAGTGGCATTGGATCCGCGATTCCGACGCCTATCACCAAGCCTGCGACACAATCATGCTGCGGGCGTGCTGGCGGGACGACGCTGGCTTGTTCCGCGCCGACTCGCGGTTCGCCGCGGACCGACTCCGCTTTAATGATCTAGCAGCCCTGGGTCACTATCAGCGGGTATGGGACGGCCGCTCCCCGGAGTGGCAGGCTGACTTCTACGCCGACACCACCGGCCCGCTGCCGGCCAACGAGTGGCCGATGGTTGACGTCGAGGCCGGGGTGTCGGACCCGGCGGAGTTCCTGGCGCGGTGGCTGCGCCGCTACGAGTCCCGCCAGCGGCGCCGCGCCGCGGTGTACGCGCCGCTGGCGCTGTGGGACGCGCTGCTGCCGGTGATCGGGGACCGGCTCACGGTCACTCCCAGTTACTCGCGGGCGCCGTGGTGGGGCCCCTACGACGTGTGGCAGGACTCCCAAACCGCCGCCTTCCCTGGTGGTGGTGACGCGGGGGACCGCAACCGCACCGAGCTCACCGCGGCGCGGATCCTCGCGCGCACGAGTGGCCACCCAGGCGCCGCGAGCTACCCACACCGACTGCAGATGCTCAACGATTGAGAGGTCTCCCGTGGCTGACTCTGCCGTGTGGTCACCGAACCACTCGGGGCGCGGTGGCGACTCAGTGATCTGGCTGGCCGTGCACACCGCTGAGGGCGCGACCACCGCCGCATCATTGGCGAGCTACCTCGCCAACCCGAGCAACCAAGTGAGTTACCACGCCGTGTGCGATGACTCCACCACGATCCAGTGCGTCGATTACGCCGAGGAAGCCTGGGCGATGCTGGGCGGCAATCCCCGTTCGGATCAGGTGTGCTGCACCGGGTTCGCGGCCTGGTCCCGCGACACGTGGCTGCAGCACCAGGGGATGCTCGACCGGATCGCCCGCTGGCTCGCGCAGCGCGCCCGGGTGCGTGGCATCCCCCTGGACCACATCGGGTCGGCCGGGGTCGCGAGCCGCGCCCCCGGCGTGATCGGGCACTGGGACTACACGATCGGCGCCCGCGATGGCACCCACACCGACCCGGGGCCGAGCTTCCCCTGGGACTACGTGATCGACAAGGCACGGCAGGCAGCCGGCCTCGGCGGCAACCGAACAGGAGATGACCTGATGAGCCAGGGAACCTGGGACCCCTGCACCAAGGACAGCGCCGGCAACATCGTCCCCAAGCGGGGCTACCTGTGCGCCCCCGTCGGCAAGGCCAGCAGCCTCGTCCAGCGGGGCTGGTTCTCCCTGGCCACCGGCTGGGGCGCGGGCGCGGACCGCCACGTCGCGTTCTACGACGACTCGGGCACCCAGCTGCCCGCGCGGGGCGACGGTCAGGGCGCGCTGCCCGCCAACGGACGGCAGTGGTGGGAGATTCCCGATGGCACCACCCAGATCCAGGTGGAGTACCGCTGCCTCAACCCCGTTGGCTGGTGCGTCGAGCTCGAACCCCGTTGACATGTGATCTGGCCGCCTGGATCTCCCCAGGAGTTGTCGAAGTAGTTGGCCAGGAGCGTTTCATGACACCGCATGGCACGTCACCGGCCTCGCGCGCCAACGGGTGGAGCAGACCGTCCACCCTGCTCAGCCGCACCTGGTGGGGGTGTTCATGAGTGCGGTGGGCGGGGTTGCGGGTCTGGAAACCGACGATGGTCCGCCAGCCACGCTTGGTGGCTGCCGCCCGCACGTCGCTGGGGGTGAGATCGTAGGCGGGGAAGGCCGAAGGCGACCGGGCCAGCGCCTCGGCCTCGGTGTCGGTCCGTAAGGCACCCGTGGGCTTGAGCGGGCCGCCGAGCTGGCCCTGTTGGCGCAGGCCTAGCCACTCGGCCGAGTTCACCGCGGGTGCGGCATCGGCTTCGACGCGAAGCTGGATCGGCAGCGTGAACGGTGCGCCGCCGGCCAGCCTGCCGGTCTCCCCGCTGCCCGGCGGGGGCAATGCCGCCGCTCCAGCTCGCGCACGATCTTGGCCACCGTCTCGGAGCTCTTCGCGCGCCTGCCGAGAGGGCGAGATAGCGGCGGCGATCGCGACTCCGCCCGCGCGGGCGATCAGCCGGGCCAGGTAACCGGTGCGCTCGTCCTCGTCGAGCACCTCCGGGCTGCGTCTCAGCGCGGCCAGCTCTTTCCGCAGTCGTTGCGCGAGGGTTGACTTGCCGGCTCCGGGCAGTCCGGTCAACCAGATCACCACACCATTCATTCGGTCGTTGTCCTCCTACTCGATGTCGGGACCCGGGTGTTCCGTAACGGCCCTGGGCGATGGTTGTTCGGCTAGCCTGGGCTAGGCTTATCACCCATACGTCACCGCGGTGTCGCCGGGACGCCGTTGGTGCCCCGCTACAGGCGGAGCGGGAGTGACGCATATCGGGTAACCGGGTCTCGGTCGGCGGCTGCCGAACAGGGCCTTTACGCGGCGGCGACACACCGCGAACGAATCCGAGACGCCGTGAACACGGGACTGACTTGGCACATGTTCACGCCGATGAGATTACGTGGCACAGTCGACATTCACATGCGGGAGGACAGCGGAACGCCGGGGGCAAATGAGGGTGCATCTCACACTGCTCAGCGTCGGGCAACTCCGACGCCAAAATCCAAATCCCCGTAGTGAATGTTCCTTGCATCTGACCAGAAAAGGAGTCATGTCGTGAGTAAGAACAGATTCTTGGCTCGGGTCTCGTCAGGGGCCCTCGTGGCCGCCGTCGCGGCCGGAGGAGTGCTGCTCATCGCTGGGGTGTCCAACGCCGCCCCGTCGGTCGTTCAGGGCAACATGGTGGCGCTGACTGCGGTGCCCGCCCCCACCAAGTCGGCAATCGGTTGCCCGGCACCGGCACCGGCACCGGCACCGGCACCGGCACCGGCACCGGCCGGCACGGCCACTACGGCTCCGTCGGCTGGTGCTACGGCTCCGGCGGTCGGTGCTACGGCTCCGTCGGCTGGTGCTACGGCTCCGTCGGCTGGTGTGACGGCTCCGTCGGCTGGTGTGACGGCTCCGTCGGCTGGTGTGACGGCTCCGTCGGTCGGTGTGACGGCTCCGTCGGCTGGTGTGACGGCTCCGTCGGCTGGCACTGCCGCTCCGGCGGCTGCCGTTCCGGCTCCGTCGGCTGGCACTCCGGCTCCGGCGGTTGCCATTCCCGCTCCGGCGGTCGTCCTCTCGTTGACGTTGTGACAGGGACGCGGCAGGCGAGGTGGCAGTGATGGACTTCCTTCGGGCCATCTTCGGTCGATAACACTCGAACGGCCGAAGCAGGCGACTCTGACGGAATGGGGT
>JBOHFJ010000058.1:0-17780 GCA_050699655.1 Pseudonocardiaceae bacterium | reverse complement strand
GCGCCGGCCGACCCGTCACATCAACGAGATCGCCGTCGAGACCTGATTGACCAGCTCGCCAGCCCGCGAGCCGAAGCAATTCGGTGCGAAGTGGCGGCGCGGGCACGCCGGCTCGCCAGGACCGGGCGGCTGTTTCGACCAGCGCCCTGGCCAGGGCCGCCAGCAGTACCGCATCGTCGGCGACCAGACACACGTCGGCGACGCGCACTTCAACTGTCGGGTGCGCATCAGACAACCGGGCGTCAAAGTAAAGCATCCCCGCGTCGAGTAGCGTCCCAGACTCGATCATTGCCCGCGTCGTGGCGTGATAGGCCTCGGCGGAGCCGAAGAGCTCGGTGGGTCCAGCCGATGGCCATCGACCCCAGACCTGTGACCGAAAACTGGCATAGCCGCTGTCTCGCCCTTGCCAGTACGGCGAGTTGGCGCTGAGCGCGAGCAGACAGGGCAGCCAGCCGCGGATACGGTCCAGGACCGCCACACCCTCCGACTCCGACTCAATCCGCACGTGAACGTGGCAACCACAGGTGAGCTGCTCCCGGGCGGTAAGACCGAATGCATCCACTATCCGCCGGTAACGAGGTACGGTGCTGATCGACGGATCGACCGGAAGCGGCGAAGTGGCCAGTGCGGCGACCCTGGCGCCCCTGCCTTCGGCGGCAACGCTGGCCGCTCGCCGCCACCGCCGCAGCTCACCGGCGAGCTCGTCGAGCTTGACACAAGGCCGGGTATTCGTCTCGATCTGCTGGCGCATCAACTCAGCGGTGAGGACTTGATCAGTCGCGGGCCCACCGTCGGCCACGTCCCGCAGCACCGCCGCGGCCAGCGCCAGTGCCCGGCCACTGCCCGGATCGACCAGCAGCAGTTCCTCCTCCACTCCCACGGTGCGGGCGACCCTGCTAGCTCCCACGGCCAGCCCTCACGCGGTCTTGAGCTCGGGGTGGACTGCCGCTTCGCGCTCGTCGGCCGCGATGGCCGCGAGGACTCGGTGGCTGGGCAGGCTGAGCGCGACAGCCAGGTAGCAGATCACCAGGCTGAACACCGCCACCACACCCAAGTCAACCCATTCCGGAATGACCTTGATCCCGCCGTATTGCCCCAGGTAGGAGATCGCCGTCAGGCCAGCGAGCCACGGCAGCATCCACCACAACGACCGTTCGTCCAACGGCGGGTGCTCCATCGGACGGCCCAGTAGGTAGGAGAATCCGAACAGCGCATACCCGACGACGATAGCGAGCATCAGCCTCCATACCGTGGCCCAGGACGTCCAGTAGATAATCTCGTTCGCGGCGATGAACGCCAGCGGCGCCAGGACCGAGGCGGCCGGCAGCCGGTAGGGACGGGCGCGGTCAGGGTCAGACTGGCGCAGAGCCAGTAAGGTGATGGGCGCGAACGCATACATGATCACTGTGGCCGAGGTAACCAGTCCGACCAAGCTCTGCCAGCTAGGAAAGGGCAAAAAGCAAATCAGGCCCACGACAAACGCGAGAATAATCGCTAAGTACGGGACGCCGCGACCGCTGATCCGGCTGATACCACGGGGAACATAACCAGCGTGACCCAGCGCGTAAGATAACCGCGCCGAGGTGCCCACATAGATCAAGCCGGTACCGGCCGGTGAGATAAACGCATCGACGTACAAAATAGCAGCCAGCCAACCCAGACCCAGACCGGTCGCCAACGTCGCGTACGGCCCGAAGTCGCCTTTGCCCACCGGGTGAGCCCACCCGTGGATGAGGTCGCTCGGGTTGAGCGCACCGACGAAGGCGACTTCCAACCCCAGATACAACAGGGTGCCCAACACCACCGCGCCGATCATCGCCCGGGGCACGTTGCGCTGCGGGTCACGCGCCTCACCGCTCATCTGCGCCGCTTGCTCAAAGCCCTGCAACGCGAATACGACACCCAGCGGTAGCGCCGCGAACACCCCGTGCGCACCGTAGGGGGCGAAACCGCCACCGGCGGTGAAGTTCGAGGCCCGGAAGGACACCGCGATCAACACGCCGACCGTCAGGACCGGCACCGCGATCTTCCAGAGCACCGCGATCTTGTTGCTCTCCGCGAGCCACCGCACCCCGAGAATGTTGACGACCGTGAACACCAGCATCAGCACCGTGGCCGAGGTCAAGCCCGTGGGCGTCAGCGCCCCCGCCCCGTTGATCAATCCATGCCACTTGTGGTCCAGGTAGCTCAGCGCGGCCTCGACCTCGATCGGGGCGATCGTCACGGCCTGCAGCCAGGCCACCCAACCGGCGGTGAACCCGCCCAGCGAACCGAACACCAATCGGGGCCAGCGCGCCGTTCCCCCCACGAGTGGATAGGTCGCACCGAGCTCCGCGTGCACCAGAGCCAACAACACAATGATCACACCGGCGAGCAGCCAGGACAGGATCGACGCCCCGCCCGCCGACGTGGCCGCCGTCAACGCGCCCAGCAACCATCCCGACCCAATGATCGAACCCAGCGAGAGGAACATCAACGCCATCAAACCAACGTCACGCCGGAAACTCCGCCGCTCCTCAGGCACCGCCCCGCGCACCGACGTTTGCGCCATGATCACAGCCTCCCGCAGTGGTCAGCCCGACCCGCAAGCATTATGCACCGGTTGACCGAATCCGGGTAGGGTCAGGCTCAGGGCCGGGGCGGTGGACTGAACCACGACCGCCTGGGGCGAGTACGTTGAGTGTCCAGGTTGTTAAGCGTTGTTGAGCGTCACGGCGTTAAGCGTCACGGCGCGGTGTTGACCAAGGAGGCTGCGATGGGCGAGTTCAGCCCGTGGCATTTGTTGATCGTGGCGGCGGTCCTGGTGTTGCTGTTCGGGTCCGCCAAACTGCCGCAGATGGCCCGTTCGGTGGGTCAGTCGATGCGGATCTTCAAGGCTGAGACCCGCGCGCTGTCCGGTGAGAAGGAACCCGAGCAGCTCCCCCCGACGGCTACGGCTAGCTCGCCGCCCCCGGCAGCCCAGTCTTCCCCGGCGGCCCAGTCTTCCCCCGCGACCCAGGCGCCCGAGGGGCCACCTCCCAGCTAGCTGGCCTTGGGGGCAGCGGTACTGGAGCTCCGCTCGCTGTCACTCCACAGCGCGCCGTTCCCGGCGCAGTTGTCGGTATTCCCGTATCACCAAAACGATGATCACCAGATCCAGGGCAGCGAAGATCGGCAGCGCAATCGAGTGGGTATGGACTGTCCGAAGGAGTTCGTATACCACGAAGGCTCCCAGTGCCACTACCGCGATCGGGTAAGCCGGGAGGAGCTTGCGCCAGAGAGCCACCACCAGCGCGATCTTGATGACGCCATGCAACAGCAGGTACACGATCGCGAACGACCGGGTGCCCCCCGCGAAGTGGTCCGCCACGGCATGCAGGTGAACAGCGAGCTTCCCCGTCGGAGCGCCGGCCAGCTCACGGATCACCACCATGTCGATCAAGCGCGTGATCGCGGTGGCCGGCAGGAAGCTCAGCAGGATGCCGCCCAGCAGCTGGAGCCCGCCATCCAGGCCCTTGAGCGCGATCGTGACGCGGAACAGCCGCTCCGTCCCAAACCGCTGTGTCCCAGACCCCAATGTCCCAGACCCCAATGTTCCAGACCCCGGTGTTCCAGACGGCTGTTCCGTGGAGGCGCGCACCCCGCCCATGATGCCCGGCGCCGCACCGGGCACCGCCGGCACCCTGATCCGGTGGCGGCCGGTGGCGTTAATTGTCTCGCGGCAAGTCGAAAATGTAGCCGACCCCGCGGACCGTCCGAATGCGAGTTGGCCGCTCCACGTCACTTTCAATCTTTGTGCGAAGCCGGCGGATGTGCACCTCTAGGTAATTCCGCACATCCGCCCGGTCCGGGCCCCACGCGTTGTCCAGCAACTCACTCCGGGTGACGACCCGACCAGCATTGTCCATCAGCTGCCGTAGAATCACGAATTCCTTGTGCGGCAGGTGAACGGGTGCGCCGCGGACCAGGAGCCTGTGCCCATCGAGCTGCAGTTCCACATCACCGATTCTCAGGATCCGCAGACGCCCGAGAGTCTGGGGATCGACCGACAAGTAACGACTTGCCTCCGATGTGTCCGTCGGCCCCCAGCTCTCAAGCGATGACATCAGCCGAACCTCCCAGAGATATAGTCTTCAGTCGCTTTGTGTCGCGGATTAGAGAAGATCTTCTCTGTGTCGTCCAGCTCGACGAGGCGACCCGGCTCGCCGGTGGCCGGTAAATTGAAGAACCCGGTTTGATCAGACACCCGAGCGGCCTGTTGCATGTTGTGGGTCACGATGATGATCGTGTAGTCCTTCTTCAATTCCCCCATCAGGTCTTCGATCGCCAACGTGGAGATCGGGTCCAGCGCCGAGCAAGGCTCGTCCATGAGCAGAACGTCGGGTTGCACCGCGATGGCGCGTGCGATGCACAACCGCTGCTGCTGCCCTCCCGACAGGCTGCCACCCGGCTTGCCGAGTCTGTCTTTGACCTCGTTCCACAGGTTCGCGCCGCGCAGTGAGCGCTCAGCCACCTCACCCAACCTGGTCTTGTTGGTCATCCCCCGCAGCTTGAGACCGGCCACCACGTTGTCCCGGATGGACATGGTCGGAAAAGGATTCGGTCGCTGGAACACCATGCCGACCGCGCGGCGCACTTCAACTGGGTCAACACCGGCCCGGTATATGTCCTCGCCATCCAGTTCTATCCGACCCTCGACCCGCGCCCCCGGGATGACCTCGTGCATGCGGTTGATCGCGCGCAGCACGGTAGATTTACCGCAACCCGAAGGACCGATGAACGCGGTAACAGCGCGCGGTGGCACCGACAGGTTCACACCCCGCACGGCGTGGAACTTTCCGTAATAAATGTCAACATCCTTCAACTGAACATTCTTGGCCATGACAGATCCAATTTGTGGGTTAGATACGGACACTCGCGAGGCGTGCGACAACCCGGGCGAGGATGGTGAGAATCAAAACGGTCAGGATCAGGACCAACGCCGCCGCCCAAGCCCGATTGATCGCTGTCTCGTTCGGCAGGCCGGCTTCACTGAACACAAACAGTGATAGCGAGGACTGCGCACCGGAGAACGGATTGAAATTGAGCGCGGGGTTACCGAACACCGTGAGCAACAATGGAGCGGTCTCCCCGGTCACCCGCGCCACAGCGAGCATCACCCCCGTCACGATTCCTCCCAGGGCGGTGGGCAGGACGACACGCAGCACGGTGACCCACTTTGGCACCCCCAACGCGTAGCTGCCCTCACGGAGACTGTCCGGAACTATCTTCAGCATCTCCTCGGCCGACCGGACGACCGTCGGCAACATGATGATCGCCAAAGCCAACGAGCCCGCAAACCCGGAGAAATCCCGCCCCAACGCCAGAATCCACAGCGCAAAGATGAACAACCCAGCAACAATGGATGGCAGGCCGGTCATCACGTCGACGAAAAAACTCACCACCCGACCCAGCCGCCCAGAACTGTACTCCACCAGATAGATCGCGACGAGCAGCCCGAACGGGACCGCCATGAGCGACGCCAAACCCACCTGTTCGAGCGTGCCGATGATGGCTTGATAGATCCCACCGTCCGCGTCCTGCTCGGCGACCCCGCGCATCGTGTGAGTGAGAAATGACCCGTTGAGCACGACCACGCCTTTGACAACAGTAAATCCGAGCACCGCGGCAAGCGGCAGGATCGCCGCACAGCTGCACGCCACCACGATACTGGTCGCCAACCGATCTTTCGCCCTGCGCCAGCCTTCGACCAGACCCGACACCGCAGTTTGCGCGGCAATGTAGAACCCCGCCGCGACGAGCACGAATCCGACCCAGCCCGGCATCCGCGTCGCGGTGAGCAGGACCAGAGTCGCCGCGATCGCCCCTGCCGCGATCGCGACAAGCGACCAACGGGGCAGCCGTGCCCGCACAAACGGTGAGCCCATCGTGACAGCGGTGCCTGACTGAGTCATGAGGAACCTCCCCGGCCATTTTTGGCAACGATCGCCCTCGCTCCGAAATTGACGATCAATGTAATGACGAACAGCACCAATCCCGACGCGATCAAGGCACCCCGGCCCACATCGCCGGCCTCCCCGTAACTGTTGGCGATGTTGGCCGCGATGGTGTTGCCACCAGGTTCGAGGATGTGCGGGCTGATCACATAGTTCGCCGACAGCACCAACGCCACCGCGATGGTCTCTCCTATCGCTCGCCCGAACCCGAGAACCGTCCCACTGACAACGCCCGAGCGCCCGTAGGGCAGGACCGCCACGCGCACCACCTCCCATTTTGTCGCCCCGATCGCCCACGCCGCCTCGATGTGCTCCCGCGGTGTCTGCGTGAACACCTCCCGCGAGATCGCGGCAACGATCGGGATCACCATGACCGCGAGCACTATCGATGCGGCGAAAATCGACTTTCCGTAAGTGCCGTTGGACGCGAAGAGTGGGATGAAACCCAGATAGTGATTCAGGGACCTCGACGGTGAGATGAGGTGGGGCACGAGATAGATCAGTCCCCACAGCCCGAAGACGACGCTGGGCACGGCGGCCAGCAAGTCAACCACGTAGGCCAGTGGGCTGGCCAACCAGGGCGGCGCATAGTGACTGGTCGCGAGTGCGACCCCCACGGCCACCGGCACGCACATCAGCAGCGCGAGCAGCGACGTCAGAGCACTGCCGAAAGCCAGGGCCGCGATGCCGAAAGACGAGGGTGCACCGTCTGGATCCCACTTCAGCGTGGCAAGGAAGCCAGTGGTGTCCGCCGCCAGCGCGGGAATGGCCTGAAGGACGAGGAACACCGCGATTGCGGCCATGATGACCAGCAGTGCTACGCCTGCTCCCAGGGCCAGCATCTGGAAGATCGCATCGCCGCGTCGGCGACGCCCGCGGCCACGATCCGCGCCGGGAGCAGGCGTGCCCGATATCAGCGGTGGCGCGGCCGGCGACGCGCCACCGCGAGTGCCACCACTGCCCGGAACATGTGCGGATAACTCCATCGATACTCTCGTGAGTCCCGGTTCGTCCATACTCCATCCTCATACCTGACATCGCAATACCGGTCATCACCACGTCACTAGCCGAGAGAACCAATCGTCTGCCGCACCTGTTGCTGGAGATCACCCGGTAACGATACGTACCCCTGAGCCGGGAGCTCCTGCTGACCAGCCGGACTGGCCACGTATCCCAAGAAATTCTTGAGCAACGGCAGCTTATCCGCAGCGTTGCCCTTCGAGCACACTATCTCATAGGTGACAAGGAGATTCGGGTAGGCGGCCGTGTCGGTGGTGGCGTAATCGAACCGCAACTTCAGGTCACCACCGGTACCCACCACCTTGGCCCCGGCCAGGAATTTTACCGCGTTCTGTCGGGTGAGCGGAATGAACTTTCCTTCAGCGTTTCCGACCGCAGCGTAGGGGATGTCGCTCTGCGTCGCGAATGATAGCTCAAAATATCCGATGCCGCCCGGAGTTGACTTGACACCCTGCGCGACACCCTGGCTGCCCTTGGCGCCTTGCCCACTCGGCGCGGCCCAGTTCTTGTTGGTCCCGAAGGCCCAGTCAGCCATGGCGTCATGCGCCAGGTAGTTCGTGAAGTTGTAGGTCGTCCCCGAACCGTCAGACCGGTGGAAACTCTGGATTCCCAGCGACGGAAGCCGCGTGCCGGGATTGTCCCGCGCGATCGCCGGATCGCTCCAATTGGTGATCTTTCCGCTGAAAACCTTGGCCAAGTTGGTCGCGGAAAGATTCAGGGCCGTGGTGACCCCGGGCACGTTGTAGCCAATGGCGATCGAGCCAGGGACCATCGGGATGTTGATCGCGGGTCCACTCCGACAACGCGCGTCCGCCGCTTGCGCTTCCGCGCCCTCGGCCAGTGGAAAGTCGGACCCCGCAAAGTCAATCTTCCCGTCAGTGAACTGCTGAACACCCTGCCCGGAGCCACCACCACCGTAGTTGATGTTCGCGTTCGAACACTTGGCGAGATAATCCTTGATCCACCGTGCCATGGCGTTCTGCTGGGCCGTCGATCCAGCGGCGGTCAGCGAGCCCGAGCTGCAGGTGATAGCCGCCGCCTGAGCGGGGGTGGCGGGGGTGGCGGCGGACGAACCCGAGCCGCCACCGGTGTCCGAGCCGCAGGCTGCGAGCAGCAGCCCGGAACAAGCCAGCGAGCCCAGCACGGCGCGATGGCGCTGGAGTTTCACGAGACCTCCGAACGAGTAAGCAAAACGCGGAGACAACCTCAGCCAAATGGCCGCTGGCGCAACCTACGCAACCTCGGTGGAAGAAGAGGTAGACGCCACCTAGTCAGGAGATGAACAACGAACGAAAATTCCACCACAAGAGCTTATAATTAACCTATTAAGCCTAACGGCGAGCCGTAGATGTCACTTAATGAAACCAGTCGATGCCCAACAGACACCCTAAAGATGGATTGGCTGTGGCTCTGGCATGAGCTATGCGGGGGCTCACGACCAAACGTTCACCGTCGTGCACGCACAGAACAAGTTATCACTCAAAGTTACAAACCGGACAGGTTGTCCCGCACAAATTCACTCTATAGGATGGATATCAAACGCTTGATGTAGCTTAAAGTAATGATCTTGAAGTGGGCCTGGTCGCGACACCGCCGTGGCCGCCACTTCCCGCATGGTGGAGGTTGGCCGATGACGCAGCTTCTGGGCATCGCGGCGCTCCGTGCTCAACTCACCGGACGGGTGATCGACAAGTTCGACCTCGACTACGACACGGCCCGCTGTGTCTGGAACGGTGACATCGACTGCCGCCCGGCGGCCATCGCCCGGTGCACCGGGCCGTCCGACGTCGCGGCGGCAATCGCCTTCGGGCGCGAGCGCGAGCTGGGGATCTCGGTTCGGGGCGGCGCGCACGGGTGCTGGGAAGCCACCGCACCTGAAGGCGGCCTCGTCATCGACCTCAGTGATCTACGGGGGGTGTCGGTGGACCCCGGCAACCACCGGGCCTGGTGCGGTGGCGGCGCGACGACCGCTGACCTGGACGCCGCCACCCAGCGGCACGACCTCGCCGTGACCGGGGGGATGATCAGTCACACTGGGGTGGGCGGCCTGACCCTCGACGGCGGGCTCGGCTGGCTGGTCCACAAGGCCGGGCTGACCGCGGACAATCTGCTCTCCGCTGAGGTGGTTACCGCCGACGGGCGCACGCTGAGCGTCTCCGCCCGCAGGCATCCTGATCTGTTCTGGGCACTGCGGGGCGGCGGCGGCAACTTCGGCGTCGTGACCGGCTTGGAATTCCGGCTGCACGCGCTGCGCCCGCTGGTGCACCTCGGGCTGTTTTTCTGGGGGGAGGAACACGGCGACGAGGTGCTTCGCCTCGGCCGGGACGTGGCGGCGGCGCTGCCCCGCGATGCCGGACTGCTCCTCGCCGTCGGCCTGACCGCGCCACCGGCACCTTTCGTACCCACCCGCCACCGCGGGGCACCCGGGCACGCACTCATGGTCGCCGGATTCTCCTCGGCGCGGGAGCACCACCGGTTGATCACACCGATTCAGGCGGCACGGCCGCCGCTGTTCGAGCAGGTGAGCACGCTGCCGTACCTCGAGCTGCAGAAGATGCTCGACGACACCGCGCCGTGGGGCAGCCACGCCGACCAGAAGGGCCTTTATCTTCAGGAGCTCAGCGACGAGGCCATCACCGTCCTCACCGAGCGCATACCGGACAAGCGCTCACCGCTGTCCGTTATCTCGATCGTTTCGCTGGGCGGGGCGTTCGCCGACGTCACTGAGCAGCAGACAGCCTTCAGTGGCAGCCGAGCGACCCGGTTCGTGGTCAGCGTGACGGCCATCGCGCCAGATGCCGAGTCGCTGGCGCCCGATCGGGCGTGGGTCCAGGCGGTGTGGCGGGCACTGGCCCCGCACGCCAGTGAATCCGGCGGCTACCTCAACATCATGGCCGACCGCGACGGCAGCGCCGGGCAAGCGGCCTACGGCTCAGCGAAGCACCAGCGACTGGCCCGGATCAAGGCGCATTACGACCCTGACAACGTGTTCCGGATCAACGCGAACATCAAGCCCGCACCGCGGCCGACATCAGCGCCACTCCCACGCGGAGAGCCGCCCGGGGAGCACTGAACGGGAGTAAGTTCAGTTCATGGCGGAGCTGCTGCGCACCGACCGGCTCCTGGTGCGGGACTGGTCGGTCGCCGACGCCGAGGCAGCGCTGAAGATCTATGGACATGACAGCGTCATCCGGTGGCTGTACGAGCTCGAGCACATCCCCGACGTGGCCGCCATGCAGGTGGTACTGCGGGGCTGGGCCGCCGAAGCGCGTGCGATGGCACCGGGAACCGGTCGGTGGGCGCTGGTTGTGCTCGACGGAGGCACGCTGGTCGGGGGTAATTTGGTGGAGGGTAATTTGGTGGGGGCAATCAGCTTGCTGCCGATGCCGGTGCCCGAGGCGGACGTCGAGATCGGCTACCAGCTCGCGCCGGAGTACTGGGGGCGGGGTTACATCACCGAGGCCGCCTGGGCACTGGCGCAGTGGGCCTTCCAGCATTCGCTGGTCGAGATGTTTGCCCTGGTCGCCCCGGACAACGTGCGCGCGGCAGCCACCGCCCGGCGAATCGGGATGGAATGGGTCGGCGAGACCGACAAATATCACCAGGCGCGCTTGACGGTGTTCCGACTGCGGCCCGATGACCTCGCCCGTGTGCTCGTCTGGGCACGTCAGAAGTAAACCCGGGCGACATAGTCCGCCACGCAACCGGGCTTTGCGCCGCCCTCGATCCATAGCGTGGTGCGCAGCACGAGCTGCAGACCACCGGTCACCTCGGTGGCCTCGGCCAGCGTGACGTCGGCCCAGACCGTGGATCCCACCCGCACCGGAGCGGGGAAACGCACCTTGTTCAGCCCATAGTTGATCATCATCGTGGCTCCCTCGACCCGGTAGATCTGATCGAGCAGATGCGGCAAGAGCGACAGGGTGAGAAACCCGTGCGCGATGGTGGCGCCAAAGGGCCCCGCCGCGGCGCGCTCCGGATCAAGGTGGATCCACTGGTGGTCCTCAGTCGCGTCCGCGAAGGCGTTGACGCGCCGCTGCTCGATCGTCATCCGGTTGCTCTCGCCCAGCCGCTCGCCAGCCGCGGCTCGCAACTCCTCGGCTCTGGTGAACACCTTCATCGCCGATCACTCCCCCGCCGTCATCCGGGCGATCTCCACGGCCGCGGCGGTCGCCTCCCGGTCACCGAGCACGTATGCCATCACGCCCAGGCTAGCTGGCGGACACCACATAGCGGAGCAGGACGACGTTGCCGAGCTTGCGGGTCTCCACAAGTGTCAGCGGACGCGCAGGGCTCTGGGGGAACCCACCAGGGTGCACAAATCGGGGAGCCCCACGGTCACCGACGAAAAATGGCGCGATCACAAGGTGGATCTCGTCCACCAGCCCCGCGCTGAGGAACTGGGTGTGGATGGCGCAGCCGCCCTCCACCATCAGGCGCTCGACCTTGCGCGCGCCCAGATCCGCCAACACCGCACCCAGCTCGAGCGGGTCCCCCGCCGCGACCACGGTCGCGACATCCGTCAGCGTCTCGCGAAGCGCCGGCGCCACCCGATCGCTGGTGTAGACAAGTTTCTCGCTGTCACCAGCGGAGAAGAAGCGTGCGGTGACGTCCAGGGCGGCGCGACCGGTCAGGGTGACCTTCATGGGGTGCGGGGCCAGGCCACGCCGGACCCGTTCCTCCTGGCGCGCGACCGAGCGAATGAGCAACCGGGGATTGTCCCGGCGGATCGTGTTCGCCCCCACCAAGATGGCGTCGACGCTGGCCCGCACCACATCGACCCGCTCGAGATCCTCCGCGTTGGACAGCATCAACCGAGCCTGGCGCCGGTCGTCAATGCAGCCGTCGAGGGACATCGCCACCGAAACGATGACGTGCGGTCGAGCCGCCACCCGGGAAGGCCCGCTCAGCGAGTGACCGTGATGGCCTGCACTGGGCACGCGAGGGCGCCCGCCTCGGCTTGGGACTCCAGCTCGGGCGCGACCTCCGGGTTGCGGATTAGACAGTATCCGCCATCGTCGAGGTCGTAGACCCCGGGCGCGGCGGCGTTGCACTGACCGTGGCCCTCGCAGATGTTCGGGTCGACCTCAACGCGCACGGCATCCTCCTCGGCTTCGAGCTCAGCAATCCGCCAGACGTCTGCCAGATACTAGTCAATCTGGGTGCACTTGCGGCCCTTGCCCAGCAAACCACCACGACGCCAGGGTGAGGGGGGTTAAGTCCGCGCGCGCAGTCCGGTAGACAGACAGGTGACTGCGGCGTGACGGCTTTTCGGTGGCGTCGTTAGAACCTGTTGGCGGCGCCCTCGAGGTGGTCGAGGGCGACAAGGAGGTTGGGTCGGTGGATCGTCGAGTGCGGCGCGCGGTGCTGGGGCGATTGGCGGTGCTTGAGGCGATAGCCGCCCGGGCGGCCGCGACGCTATCGGCACCACTAGCCCGCAAGCACATCCAGACCATCGCTGGCGGATGGCGCGAGTTGCTCGTCCAGCACCAAGTGGACGCCACCGGTCGCTGCCCGGTCTGCTCAGGCTGGCTGCGTCGACGCCGCTGGCCCTGCGAGGTCTGGGTCACCGCGCACCGCCACCTCATCGGTGACACCACAGCGCCGATCGAACGCTCGATGAAGAACTCCAATCCCTTCTGCCGGCCGCGCCACGTGGTGGTGGTCCCGCGTCAGCCCGACGCTCCAGCCGCTGAACGGACCACAACGGACGTGCCCTCTCCACGGCGCGAAGCCGGCAAGGCATCGATCAAACGCTCTTGATCTACAAGGGTGAGGATCCGGTCCGGAGTCACCGGCCCGCTGGGTGTTCACCAAAATGAAGGCGCACGGCGTGGCTGAACGCGACTACCCTTACTGCGGTCGGCCCCCGGCCGGCGCGCCGTGGGTTGCCGGCCGGCGCACAGAACGGATAGAACGGATAGGCGCACGTGTCCCGCACCGACCGCCCCGTGCAGTTCGGCCCTAACGAGTGGCTCGTCGAGGAGATGTACGAGCAGTTCCTCGCCAACCCCTCAGCGGTGGACTCCTCCTGGCACGACTTCTTCGCCGACTACCTACCCGCACCGCGCGGCGACAACGGCAACGCGCCGCGCGCCAGCGACCTGGCGCCCCCTAAGCAGCCACCAGCCAACGGTGCCCGGGGCCAGACCGTCGCCCGCACGCCAGGACGGCACGATCCAGAGCAGGACACCGCAACCCCGCTCCGTGGCGCGGCGGCCCGCGTGGTGGCGAACATGGAGACCTCGCTGGAGCTCCCGACGGCCACCAGTGTGCGGGCGATACCGGCGAAACTGCTTGTCGACAACCGCATAGTGATCAACAACCACCTCAAGCGGACCCGCGGCGGCAAGGTCAGCTTCACCCACCTCATCGGGTACGCGGTGGTGCGCGCACTCGCCGAGCACCCGTGGCTGAACCAGCACTACACCACCGACGGCCAGGGCAAGCCCGCTGTCGTGACGCCCGAGCACGTCAACCTGGGCCTGGCGATCGACCTCAAGACCGACAAGGGCCGCAGCCTCCTCGTCGCCTCAATCAAGGGTTGCGAGGTGATGACCTTCGCTCAGTTCTGGCAGGCCTATGAAGACATCATCCGCAAGGCCCGGGAGAGCAGGCTCACCGCCGAGGATCTCGCGGCCAGCACGATCTCGCTGACCAACCCGGGCACCATCGGCACCAACCACTCGGTCCCCCGGCTGATGTCCGGGCAGGGCGCCATCATCGGCGTTGGCGCGATGGAGTATCCAGCGGCTTTCCAGGGCGCCAGTGACCGGGCACTCGCTGAGATGGCCATCAGCAAGATCATCACACTGAGCTCCACCTACGACCACCGCATCATCCAGGGCGCGGAGTCCGGCGAATTCCTGCGCCGGGTGCACGAGCTGGTACTCGGCGAGAACAGCTTCTACGACGAGGTGTTCGCCTCGCTGCGCATCCCCTACGAGCCGGTGCGCTGGGTGCAGGACATTCCCGAGGGAACGGTCGACAAGACAGCCCGGGTACTGGAGATCATCGACGCCTACCGCACCCGTGGGCACCTCATGGCCGACACCGACCCGCTCAACTACCGGCAGCGCCAACACCCTGATCTCGACGTGCTGCGTCACGGTCTCACCCTGTGGGATCTGGAGCGAGAGTTCGCCGTCGGCGGGTTCGCCGGGCGCTCCCACATGCTGTTGCGCGACATCTTGGGCGTGCTGCGCGACGCCTATTGCCGCAATGTCGGCGTGGAGTACATGCACATCTGCGCACCCGATGAGCGGCGGTGGCTGCAAGAACGCGTGGAGCGGGCGCACGACAAACCCACGGGCGCCGAGCAGAAGTACATCCTGTCCAAGCTCAACGCCGCGGAGTCGTTCGAGACCTTCCTGCAGACTAAGTACGTCGGCCAGAAGCGCTTCTCGCTGGAAGGCGCCGAGACCGTGATCCCGCTGCTGGACGTCGTGCTGGACAAGGCTTCCGAGTACAAGCTGGACGAGGTCGTGCTCGCCATGTCGCACCGCGGCCGGCTCAATGTACTGGCCAACCTGGTGGGCAAACCGTACTCGCAGATCTTCCGCGAGTTCGAGGGCAACCTTGACCCCGGGCAGGCACACGGCTCCGGTGACGTCAAGTACCACCTGGGGGCCGAGGGCAAGCACTACCGGATGTTCGGCGACGGCGAGACGAAGGTGTCGCTGATCTCGAACCCGTCGCATCTAGAGGCCGTGAACCCGGTACTGGAAGGCATCGTGCGGGCCAAACAGGACATCCTGGACAAGGGCCCGGACGGCTTCACCGTGTTGCCACTGGCGCTGCACGGGGATGCCGCCTTCGCCGGGCAGGGCGTGGTGGCCGAGACGCTCAACCTGTCGCAACTGCGCGGTTACCGCACCGGTGGCACCGTTCACGTGATCGTGAACAATCAGGTCGGATTCACCACGGCACCACAGTATTCACGGTCCAGCGAATACTGCACCGATGTCGTGAAGACGATTGGCGCGCCGGTGTTTCACGTCAACGGCGATGACCCGGAGTCCTGCGTCTGGGCCGCCAAGCTGGCGGTGGACTACCGGCAGGAATTTCGCAAGGACGTCGTGATTGACATGATTTGCTACCGTCGCCGCGGTCACAACGAAGGCGACGACCCGTCGATGACCCAGCCGAAAATGTACGACATCATCGACAGCAAGCGGTCGGTCCGCAAAAGCTACACCGAAGCGCTCATCGGTCGCGGAGACATCTCCATAGCGGAGGCCGAGGCCGCGCTGAAGGACTACGCGCAACAGCTTGAACACGTCTTCAACGAGGTGCGGGAGCTGGAAAAACGCCCCGCGGCGCCGAGCGAATCGGTGGAAGCCGAGCAGATCGTGCCCACCGGGCTGGACACCGGGGTGGATCGCGGAGTCATTGAACTGATCGCCGACGCGCACGTCAACTTGCCCGAGGGTTTCAGCCCACACCCCAGGGTCCGGCCAGTGCTGGAAAAACGCGCGACAATGGCCCGCGAGGGTGGCATCGACTGGGCCTTCGCCGAGCTGCTGGCGCTCGGCTCGGTGTGCCTGGACGGCCGCATGGTGCGACTGTCCGGCCAGGACACCCAGCGCGGCACCTTCGTGCAACGACACGCGGTCCTGATCGACCGCAAGACCGAGGCCGAGTACACACCACTGATGAACCTCTCGCCGGACCAGGCGAAGTTCTTGGTCCACGACTCGGCACTGTCGGAGTTCGCCGCGTTGGCTTTCGAATACGGCTATTCAGTGGCGAACCCGGACGCCTTGGTGCTCTGGGAGGCCCAGTTCGGTGACTTCGTCAATGGTGCGCAGCCGGTGATCGATGAGTTCATCTCCTCCAGTGAGGCCAAGTGGGGCCAACGTTGCGATGTCGTGTTGCTGCTGCCGCATGGTCACGAGGGACAAGGCCCGGACCACACTTCTGGGCGCATCGAGCGGTTCCTGCAGCTGTGCGCCGAGGGCTCTATGACCGTGGCGCAGCCCTCCACTCCAGCGAACTACTTCCACCTGCTGCGCCGCCATGCCCTGGACGGGGTACACCGGCCGCTGGTGGTGTTCACCCCGAAGTCGATGCTGCGGCTCAAAACGGCGGTGAGCCCAGTGGAGGCTTTCACCGCGGGGCGATTCAGCTCGGTGCTCGATGACCCGATGGTCACTGACCCCTCGGCGGTGCGCCGGGTACTGCTGTGCAGCGGCAAGATCAGCTATGAGCTGAACGCCGCGCGCCTGCGGCGTGGCGTCCACAACACGGCGATCGTACGCATCGAGCAGCTCTACCCGGTGCCCCAGCGCCGGCTCGCCGCGGCGCTGGACCGCTACCCGAAAGCCACCGACGTGTGCTGGGTGCAGGAGGAGCCCGCCAACCAAGGTGCCTGGCCGTACTACGGGCTGACCCTGCCGGAGCTAATGCCGGGACGGCTGGGCGCGCTGCGGCGGATATCCCGGCGTGCCATGTCGGCCCCCTCAGCGGGATCGGCCAAGGTGCACGACGTGGAACAGCAGGAAATCCTCACCACCGCCCTCGACGTCTGACGCCCATGTACTTCACCGACCGCGGCATTGAGGAACTCGAAGAACGACGCGCCGACGAAGCACTCAGCGTCGAGTGGCTGGCCGCCCGAATGCGCACGTTCGTCGATGAGCACCCCGAATTCGAGGACGCCGTCGAGCGCTTGGCCACCTTCCTGGCTCGCGACGATGCCGACGAGCCAGGCAACCTCGCCTGCTGACCCCAGGTTATCCGGCCAGGCCCCCGCGCTACCACGCATAGGCCTCCGGGGCGGGTTTGGCGCCGTGCGGCGCTGGCCCCGGGAACAACTCATCGAGCCGAGCCAACACCTCGGCGTCCAAGGTGATCTCGACGGCTCCCAGTGAGCTGTCCAGTTGCGCGACGGTCCGCGGGCCGACGATCGGTGCGCTCACCCCGCTCTGGTGCAGCAGCCAGGCCAGCCCGACGTTGGCGGGATCTTCACCGAGGTCGGCACACAGCTTCTCGTAGGACTCGATGCGGGCCCGGTTCGCCTCGAGAATGTCCGCCGAGCGGCCCGTCGTGCTTCGCGAACCGCTGCCCTCACGCTGCTTGCGCAACACCCCGCTGAGCAGACCGCCATTCAGCGGCGACCACGGGATCAGCCCGATGCCGTAGTGCCGCGCGGCGGGCAGCACCTCCAGTTCGACCCACCGAGTGAGCAGGTTGTAGATGGACTGCTCACTGACCAGTCCGGTGAGGTGCCGCCGACGGGCCGCCTCTTGGGCCGCGGCCAGGTGCCAGCCGGCGAAGTTCGACGAGCCAACGTAGATGACCTTACCCTGTTGCCGGAGCACAGACATGGCCTCCCAGATCTCCTCCCATGGGGTGGCCCGGTCCACGTGGTGCATCTGGTACAGGTCGATGTAGTCGGTCCGCAGCCGACGCAACGACCCGTCGCAGGCCCGGCGGATGTTCAACGCGGAAAGCTTGGTCTCATTGGGCCAGTCCCCCATCGAGCCGTAGAGCTTGGTGGCCAGCACGGTGCGCTCCCGCCGTGCGCCACCCGAGGCGAACCATCGACCGATGATCTGCTCGGTGATCCCTTCGCTCTTTTGCCAGCCATAGACGTTGGCGGTATCAAAGAAGTTGATGCCATACTCGTGCGCCCGATCCATGATCGCGTGGCTGTCCGCCTCCGAGGTCTCCGGACCGAAGTTCATCGTCCCCAGGCACAGCCGGGACACCGACAGGCCGCTGCGGCCCAGTTGTGTGTAGTCCATTCCACCAGCCTAAGGCCCGTAAGTGGCGATGCGAGTC
>JBOHFJ010000057.1:0-17831 GCA_050699655.1 Pseudonocardiaceae bacterium | reverse complement strand
CGCGGCGCAGCAGCGGCGTGGTCACGACCTCCTTCTGTCGCCCGGTCTCCGGATCGGCGAGCACCACCGTGCCCATGTCGGGCAGCTCAAGGTCACGCGGGTCGAGCACTTCAACCGCGATCAGGTCGTGCCGGGCGGACAGGCCGCGTAGCGGCCGCTCCCAGCCGAAGACGTCTCCCGAGCGTGGTCCGAGGAAGTCCGAGATGACCGCGACCAGCCCGCGGCGGCGCGGTGGGCGGCGCAGCGCTTCAAGGATCCCAGCGAGATCACCGCGGGTGCCGTCGGCGGCGCGCGGCAGTCGCGCGATCCGGCGGAGCATCCCGCGGGCATGCGGCTGGCCACCCCGCGCCGGTATCCGCAGCACGTCCGCCCCAGTGCTGACCACGGCGCCGACCCGGTTCCCGCCGCCTCGGGTCAGATGCGTCACGGCGGCGCAGGCGGCCACCGCGAGCTCCCGCTTGTCGCACGCCGCGGTACCGAAGTCGAGGCTGGCCGACAGGTCCACGGCCAGCCAGGTCTCCAGCTCCCGATCAGCGACGGTGTCCCGGATGTGTGGTTCGGTGGTGCGCGCGGTGACCGTCCAGTCCATCCGCCGGACGTCGTCACCGGGCTGGTACCGCCTGACCTCGCCCGGTTCGGTGCCCGGTCCCGGCACCAGGCCGAGATGATTGCCCTGCAACAGGCCGTCCAGCCGGCGTCGCACCGTGAGTTCCAAGGCGCGCAGCCCGGCTTCCACGCCCCCCTCGCGCAAGGCCGGTGGCGCTCCAGGGTGCCGCTTGTCCCGCGCCGTCATGCCGTCATCCGGTCGGGCCTGCGCTCTGGGAGCGGGCGGATACCTGGGGCATCGGCACGGTTTGCAGCACCCGAGTGACGATGTGCTCCACCGGCACGTCGTCGGCCAACGCGTCGTAGGAGAGCACCAGGCGGTGTCGGAGCACATCGGCCGAGACGTCCACCACATCCTGGGGCAGCACGTAGTCACGGCCGCGGATTAACGCCAGCGCGCGGGCCGCCGCGACGATGCCCAGGCTGGCCCGCGGCGAAGCGCCGTAGGCCACCCACCCGGCGACGTCGGACAGACCGTGCTCGGCGGGTGCGCGGGTGGCAACTACCAGCCGCACCACGTAATCGACCAGGGCATGGTGCACGAACACTCGTGCGGCGACGTCCTGCAATCTGATCAACTCAGCGGGATCGAGCACCCGGCGCGGCTCGGGAGGGTGCACCCCCATCCGGTAGATGATCTCGCGCTCCTCCTCGACCGTGGGATATTCCACCTGGATCTTGAACAGGAACCGGTCGCGTTGCGCCTCGGGAAGCGGGTAGACGCCTTCATTCTCGATGGGGTTCTGGGTGGCCAGCACGAGAAACGGCGCCGGCGTCGGGTAGGTGGTGCCGCCGATCGACACGTGTCGCTCGGCCATCACCTCCAGCAACGCCGACTGCACCTTGGCCGGCGCCCGGTTGATTTCGTCGGCGAGCACGAAGTTGGCCATCACCGGCCCCAGCTCAACGTCGAACCGCTCGCGTCCTTGCCGGTAGATGCGGGTGCCGAGGATGTCGGCGGGAACCAGGTCGGGAGTGAACTGGATGCGGGCGAACGAGCCACCCACCACCCGGGCGATGGTTTCCACCGCCAGGGTCTTGGCCACCCCCGGCACGCCCTCGAGCAGGAGGTGCCCGCGAGCCAGCAAACCGACGAGCATCCGCTCGACGAGCCGATCCTGCCCCACGATCACCCGCTGGACCTCGAAGACGGTTCGCTCGATCAGCTGAGCGTCCCCGGCTGACGTCGCTGCCGGGGTCGCCGCACCGTTGGCGTCGCTCACGCATCCTCCTCGCACGGTTGCGGCTCAGGCGCTACCACCGCGACCTCCGGTCAGCTCAGAGCAACCGGACGACGTAGGGCATGATCTCAGCGTAGCGAACCTGCGTGACGTGAACCGCGGCTCCCGAGTATGGCGCCTCAATCATCTGGTCACCGCCGATGTAGAGGGCCACGTGGTGGATGTCTGAGCCCGTGCTCCAGAACAGCAGGTCTCCGGGGCGCTTGTCAGCGAGCGGCACCTTGCGGCCGGTGTTGTACTGATAGCCGGTGTAGTGCGGCAGTGCGTAGCCCAGCGCTTGTGAGAAGGCGTAGACGATCAGCCCCGAGCAGTCGAAGCCGACCCGGTGGTAGTCGCCGTAGGTGTCCGCGACGCCACCGTCGCGAACGCCGATCGTGGGCCCTTGGGCGTTTCCGCCGCCCCACGAGTAGCGGACCCCCAGTTGCGTCATCGCCCGATTGATCACTGACTGGATGCCGCCAGTGACGAGCCGAGACCCGCCAGCGGTAGCCGGCGTGCTCCGCTCGGCCGCTGCCGCCGCGGCCGCTGCTGCTGCCGCCGCTGCCGCCGCGGCAGCAGCTTCGCGATCGCGTTCGGCGCGCCACTCCTCGTAGCGCTGCCGCTGCCCGCGCAGCCCGGCGACGGCGTTCTGCGCCTCGTAAAGCTGCCGCTCCAGGTCCTCCTTGTGGTCCTGCAGGGCGGTGGCTTGCGCCGATTGCGCCGTCTCCGTGTCGATGGCCACCCGATAGGCGCCCGCCATCGCGGTCTTGGCGTCCGCGGCGGCTTGCTGGGCGGACTGAGCCGTCGCCAGAGCCTCCCGGGTCTGGGAATCCTGGTTGGCCGCATCGACTCGGGCGCGCCGCATGTTCGCCACGGCGTGCAGCTGAGCGCCGCCCACCGCATCCAGCAGTTCAGCCCTGGCGAGCAGATCTTTCGGGCTGCTCGACCCGAGGAAGGCCGAGATCGATCCGACCGTGCTGCCCTGCCGGAAACTCGCGGCCGCGAATTGGTCGAGGTCTCGATGCGCCACCGCGATCTGCTCCTCGGCCGCGTCGGCCTCTTTGCGGGCGTTGACCGCCGCGAGCGTCGCGGCGGCGGCGGCGGCGTCCATGGCCTGCTCGTTGACCAGCGCCTTGTTCGCTTGTTCGTGCCTGATCTCAACCTGGTCCTGGAGGGCCACCAGGGCCGCGTCGGCCTGGGCGACCTGGTTGGCCAGTTGCCCGACCCGGGTCGCGGTGGCGTTCACGTGCGCCTGGCCAGCCTTGAGGTCGTCATCGCTGGGGTTCACCGGGGGTGGCGGCACCGCTTCGGCCAGGGCGGGTTGCGCCACCAGCGCCAGCACCGTGAACAACGCCGGGACCAACGCGCGGCCGGCGAGGTGACGCCGAGTCCGGACGCTCACACCGCACTCCTTCCCCGGTACCCCGCTGGGCGCCGGTCAGTCCTGGGGTCCGCCCGACCTGGTCAAACACACACGTGGATGCACTGTGCCACGTAACCCTCAGGCACACCAGAGTTCCCCTGCGTAACTTTCGCAACATCCACCACATGTGTGACACGCAAGAGAGTGTCGTCACACTAAGTAGTTGATCAGCAACAATCGACCTAGAGACGAGTGGCGGGCACCCGACCAGCGTCTGATGGCAGCCCGGCCCGCGCCGCGAGCACGATCAGGTTTGACCGCGTGTTTGCCAGGTTCCGTGGCCGGTGTCTGAAGGTGGAACCCTCGCTCAGAATGGGGGCGGCTCGTTCGGGTCGGGTGCCGGATGGGTGGCGAGTGGTTCGGGGTCGGTCAGCGGTGGTGGTTGCGAGTGGTACTGGTGCCCGCTGGGGGTGGCCCAAGTGGTGCAGCCGTCGGGGTGTTGGGTGACCGACCAGCCGGGAGTTTGTTTGATCTGGTGGTGGCGTCGGCATTTGGGGCCGAGGTTGGTCTCGCTGGTGGGGCCGGTGCCGGTGTTGGGGTCGTGGGGGATGCCGTGGTCGAGGTCGCAGCGATGAGCGGGTACCCGGCAGCCGGGGAACTGGCAGGTCTGGTCGCGGGTGATGACCAGCCCGGCGAGGTGGGCTGGTGGCCGGTAGCGGGTGGTGCCGTAGTCCAGCGGACGGCCTGATTCGGGGTCGGTGAGGATGCGCCGCCAAGTACCCCCGGCTGCGAGGTCCCGAGCCACTGCGGCGGGGATCGGCCCATAGCCGGCCAGCTCACCGGGCAGGTCCTCAGCGCCCAGCAACGCGGTGTACGGAATGGTGACCCGCACATCCACACCCCCACCGCGGCGACACCGCCCGCACGCACAGCGACAGCTCGCCGAGCCGGTGGCGGCTGGGGCTGGGGCTGGGGCTGGGGCTGGGGAATCATCGTGGGGGCTGTCTGAGCCGTTTTCCGGCCGTTCGGTGGTGTCTTCGCCCACGGTCCGAGTGCCCTGACTGCGGTATCCGGTGGGGGTCAGCACGAGATCAACCAGGGCGTCGGCGCGGCGGGCCTCCATGCCGCGCTCATCTGCTGGGGACCCAGCTTGGCGGGCGTGCTGATCGAGCACGGCGAACACACCGGTGGCCTCAGCCGCAGGCAGGTAGGCGGACACGGTGGCCATACCGTCAGGCTCTGGCCACACCCTGACACCGCGCTCACGCCGGGCCCGCTCAGCGCGTTTCCGCGCGGCTGCTGGGTCAGCGGAGAGCACCGCTCGCCGGGCTGAGACACGCAACTGCCCGGGAGTCTGTGTCCGCGCTGTGGCCAGCACCAGGTGCTCGACCGCCGCAGTGTGCTCCTCGGCGAGGTTCATCGTCTCCTCATCGATGACGCGTGCCTTGGCGAGGGTGATCCGGCCCTGCTCCAGCGCCGCCAGCGTGCCCGGCAGGCGGGTGCACAGCGACCACGCGTCACCCACCCGGCACGCCGCAGTGCGCGCCGAGGTGGCCAGCATCAGGCCAACCTCGGCCACCGCCGACTCATGAGCCTGCACCTCGTGTGCTCCCATAGCCGTGTTGCGGGCCGTGGCGTCGCGCATGAACGAGGCTATCTCGCGGGCCTGCCGGGCCTGCGCCCACGCGATGACCCGCTCCCAAGCCCCGACACGCTCCAGAGACTCGAACTCCCGAAGCGCCGGGTCCCCGTCGCTGGGATAGGACAACATGTCGGCCAGCAGGCCATCCGGCACGTACTCCGACCAGCGCACCGGCTCCCCAACCCCAGGCCACTCCTCGTCCAGACAGTCGATGATCTCCTCGGGCGGGACGGCTACTGAAGGTGGCAGCCAGTCGTAACTCCAAGCCCTCCCCAATATCGAACACATGTTCGATATTACTCCGACTGGGGCGCTTGAGCAAGGGCACGCGGACACCAGGGAGCGACGGCCGAGAATTCAGAGCCCCTCGGCGTATCAACTCGATGGTCGACTGGCCGCATACATTAGGGCTCAGGTCGTTTCGGCGCTAGCTAGCGAAGACCGTGAGCTGCGGCCAGGTGGGGCTTCTGAGCGAGCAAGGTCTCGAGCTTGCTGTCTGGCCAGAGCTCGATCCACGGTGCAGTGCCCTTGTTGTTGTGTTGTTCTTTCCACGTAATTGCATCGGTCGAGAAGCGTCCGCTCGTCGCGATCACGAGCACTCGAACGACGGGCGGTGGCCACAGCGTGACTCCGGTCACCGCATTTGAGACGTCGGCCGGTCTGACGGGTCGGCTGCGCCAGTGTTTGGCCTGGAGGATGCCCCTCTCGGTGCGAGACTCACCTGTACTGATCGGGACGACTTGGTCGAAGGAGAGATCCCGGCCGCGATCGGGGGCATGGGTGTGCATGAGCCACTGCACATTCTGGTATTCAGGGAAGGTCAGAAGCAGGTCGTAGAGCAGGCGTTCGAAGCCGTCGTCGTTCAACCGGTCCCATGGCAGAGCGATGGTTGCGGTACCGGTGAGGTGGCCGGCCGCCGCCTGGCCGAGGTCGATGTCGGGAACCGGGAGCGGATCGGTGTCGGCGAAGGCGGCGGCCTGGACATCGGAGCGGACACTGGGCCAGTCGAACTCGTGGATGTCGTGCCAGTCGTGTCCCTCTCCGAAGCTGAGATGACGGTGCAGATCATTCCAGCGGCCGCGGCGTTGGGTGATACCCCCCATCAGCCGCTCGATCTCGCCGACGGCGGCGGTGATCTGGTCGACTGCAGGACCCGTGAGGCGGTCCCGCGAGTCCCGGGCCACCCCGTCGAGCAGGTGTGGGAGTGCAGTGTCGATGACGGCGGTGAGACGCTGGAGCCGCTCGCGGACGGCCCGACGGCGGGCTCGGTTGAGCCGGAACCGGTACTCGGTGAGATCCTTGCCGAGCTTCTCGCCATCCTCGTCCACCGAGAACGGGGCTTCGCCGATGTCGAAGTAGTCGATGTAGGCCTGGCCGAGCGCATCGGTGTCGGGGAGTTCGTCAGTGATTGTCCAGCCGTCGATCGCAGGGAGACCGACCAACAGATCTTTCCAGGCCCGACGGAGATCGTCGTACTCCGGGTGGGATCCCCGAGACGGGCCGGTGGGGATGAATGGGGCGGCGCGGTCCCAGATGTCCTGGAGCTTGGCGAGGTTGGCGGCGGTCCGGTCCATCGCGTTCAGCAGCTCGTCCATCTCCATGGCGGCAGCCTGCCATAGTCCGCCCAGCGGGACGGTCAGGTCACCTGGCGCTCCTGACCCTCCCAGTATTCCTGGCGCAGCTTGAATTTTTGGATCTTCCCGGTGGCGGTGCGTGGAATGGACTCGCGAAACTCCACCGACGTCGGCGCCTTGTAGCCGGCCAGCCGCTCCTTGCAGTGGGCGATGATCTCGCCCTCGGTGACCTGCTCCCCCTCGGCCAGCACGACGAGCGCCTTGACCGTCTCACCCCAGCGCTCGGAGGGCACCCCGATCACCGCCACCTCGGCCACCGCCGGGTGACTGAACAGGCAGTCCTCCACCTCAATCGACGAGACGTTCTCCCCGCCGGTGATGATCACATCCTTTTTCCGGTCCGTGATGCACAGGTAGCCTTCCTCATCCACCGACCCGCCGTCACCGGTGTGAAACCAGCCGTCCACGAGCACGTCGGCGCTGGCCTGCGGGCTGTGCCAGTAGCCGACCATGACGACGTTGGAGCGGGCCAGTACTTCCCCAACTGGCGAGGTGCGCAGCCGCACGCCCAACGCGGGGACGCCGGCCCGGGACAGCCGGCGAGCGCGGTCCGCGGCGGGCAGGTCGTCATCGGTGGGCGCGGCGCGGTTGAAGGTCAGCAGGGGTGCTGTCTCGGTCAGCCCGTAGATCTGCGTGAACTCCCACCCGAGCTCCTCGCCAACCCGGTGAATCATGCGACTCGGCGGCGGCGCGCCCGCGCAGACCAGCCGCACCCGCCCTCGCCCGGGAATCTCGCCGTCCCAGTGCGCGGCGGCCTCCAGCACCGCCTGCCACACGGCGGGGGCGCCAAACATCAACGTCACGCCGTGCTGGGCCACTCGCCGCAGGATCTCGGTACCGTCCACCTTGCGCAGCATGATCTGCTGGGCGCCCAGCCCGGCGAGCCCGAAGGGCATGCCCCAGCCGTTGACGTGGAACATCGGCAGGGTGTGCAGGTAAACGTCGCGTTCCCAGGCGCGGGTGTGCAGCGCGAAGGTGACCGCGTTGATCCAGATGGTGCGGTGGGTCAGCTGCACACCCTTGGGCCGAGCGGTGGTGCCCGAGGTGTAGTTGATCGTCGCGGTGGCGTCCTCGTCCGGCTCGGCCCACGGCCGCGGCTCGGTGTCGAAGCGCATCACCTGTTCCTCGGTCTGCCCGCCGAGCACGAAACGGTGCGGCGCGGTCACCCCTTTGAGGGCTTCGTCGAGCTCCGGGTCGACCAGCAGCACCGAGGAGCCGCTGTGCGACACGATGTAGTCCACCTCCTCGGAGCGCAGGCGGAAGTTCACCGGCACGCAGATGCGGCCGCTGGCCGGGACCGCGTGCAGCAGCTCGTGCAGCCGGGCGCAGTTGTGGCTGACCACGGCCACCCGCTCCCCCGCACCCACCCCGAGCGCGTCCAGACCGGCTTGCCAGGCGCGGACCCGGCGGCCCAGCTCCCGGTAGGTCGACGCCGGCACCGGTGGGGCCGGTTGGCCGGATTCGTCGATGACCGCGACGGACTGAGGGAACGCCGCCTCACCGCGGGCGAGGAAGTCGGCGACGGTCAAGGGCACCCGCATGATCTGCCACCTCCGAACCGCAGGTTACCGCGATTGTTCGAGTGCTTTACTTCACCGTTAAAGTTTCGCCCACGGACTCTGCGGGTAGCTGGCCAGACGTAGAGTCGTGATGGAGGGCGCCAACCTAGCCCTCACCAGCGGAGGAGCAGTGACCCACACAGCAGCGACCCAGGCGGCGGGCAGCGCCGACAGCTTCGGTACCCGTGGCGCATTGTCCGTCGGGGGTACTCGGTACGAGGTGTTCCGGTTGGCCCAGTTGGACCGGCGGCTCGGCACCCAGTGGCGCGCCCTTCCGTACAGCCTGAAGGTGCTGCTGGAGAATCTGTTGCGCTGGGAGTCAGCCACTGCCGGTGCGCACGTCACGGCCGAGCACATCGAGTCCCTCGCCGGCTGGGACCCGCTGCCGCAGTCCTCCGCTGAGATCCAGTTCACGCCCGCCCGGGTCATCATGCAGGACTTCACCGGGGTGCCGTGCCTGGTTGATCTGGCCACGATGCGCGAAGCGGTCACCGCGCTGGGCGGTGACCCCGGGGCGGTCACTCCGTTGGCTCCGGCCGAGCTGGTCATCGACCACTCCGTGATCGCCGACGTGTACGGCCGCCCGGACGCCTTCGAGCGCAATGTCGATCTGGAGTACCAGCGCAACCGGGAGCGCTACCAGTTCTTGCGCTGGGGGCAGCGTGCTTTCAGCGAGCTGACGGTGGTCCCGCCGGGGACCGGGATCGTGCACCAGGTCAACATCGAGCACCTGGCCCGGACCGTGATGGTCCGCAACGGTCAGGCCTACCCGGACACCGTGGTGGGCACCGACAGCCACACCACGATGGTCAACGGGCTCGGCGTGCTGGGCTGGGGCGTGGGCGGCATCGAGGCTGAGGCCGCCATGCTCGGTCAGCCGGTGTCGATGCTCATCCCGCAGGTGGTCGGCTGCAAGCTCACCGGGTCCATCCCGCCGGGGGCGACCGCCACCGATGTCGTGCTCACCCTGACGGAGATGCTGCGCCGGCAGGGGGTGGTCGGCAAGTTCGTCGAGTTCTACGGCGCGGGCGTGGCGGCGGTGCCGCTGGCCAACCGGGCCACTATAGGCAACATGAGCCCCGAGTTCGGCTCCACCTGCGCGATCTTCCCCATCGACGAGGAGACGCTCCGCTATCTGCGGCTTACCGGCCGCCCCGCCGCGCAGGTCGCGCTGGTCGAGGCGTACGCCAAGGAGCAGGATCTCTGGCACGACCCACACCGGGAGACCAGCTACTCCGAGTACCTTGAGCTGGACCTGTCCACGGTGGTGCCCTCCATCGCGGGACCCAAGCGCCCCCAGGACCGGATCGCGCTGTCCGACGCCAAGACGGCGTTCCGCCAGGCCCTGGTCGGCTACACCGGTGTCGGCGACACCAAGGCACAGGGTCGGGCCAGCTCCCCGACACCGGTGCGGCTCGCCGAGCGCGTTGGGTATGAGATCGACCACGGCACCGTGGTGATCGCGTCGATCACCTCGTGCACCAACACGTCCAACCCCTCGGTGATGATCGGTGCGGCGCTACTGGCCCGCAACGCCGTCGAGGCCGGCTTGAGCGTCAAGCCCTGGGTGAAGACGTCGATGGCGCCCGGCTCCCAAGTGGTTACCAACTATTACGAGAAGGCCGGTCTGTGGCCGTATCTGGAGAAGCTCGGCTATCACCTGGTTGGGTACGGCTGCACCACGTGCATCGGCAACTCGGGTCCGCTGCCCGAGGGGGTGTCTCAAGCCGTCCATGACGGCAACCTCGCGGTGGTCAGCGTGCTGTCCGGCAACCGCAACTTCGAGGGCCGGATCAATCCGGACGTCATGATGAACTACCTCGCCTCACCGCCGTTGGTGATCGCCTACGCACTGGCCGGAACAATGGACGTCGACTTCGCCAGCGATCCGCTGGGGCTTGACCACAACGGCAAGCCGGTCTATCTGGCTGACATCTGGCCCGCGCCGGAGGAAGTCCAGAAGGTGATCGAGTTCGCGATCAGCCAGGAGATGTTCACCAAGGACTATGCTGACGTCTTCGCCGGCGACGCGCGCTGGCGGTCACTGCCGACGCCGGAAGGCGAGACCTTCAACTGGGATCCGGCGTCCACGTACGTGCGCAAGCCCCCGTATTTCGAGGGGATGACCGCGCAACCGGTGCCGGTTGCCGACATTTCCGGTGCCCGGGTCCTGGCGCTGCTCGGGGACTCGGTGACCACTGACCACATCTCTCCCGCCGGATCGATCAAGGCGGACTCCCCCGCCGGTCGCTACCTGGCCGAGCGGGGTGTCCAGCGCGAGGATTTCAATTCCTATGGGTCTCGCCGGGGCAATCACGAGGTGATGATCCGCGGCACGTTCGCCAACACCCGGTTGCGCAATCAGCTGCTGCAGAATGTCAGCGGCGGCTACACCCGTGACTTCACCGCGGTACCCAGCGCCGCCCCGGTGCCCATCTACGACGCCGCGCAACGCTATGCGGCCGCCGGCATCCCGCTGCTGGTCTTGGGCGGCAAGGAATACGGCTCGGGATCATCACGGGACTGGGCGGCCAAGGGCACCCTGCTGCTCGGAGTCCGCGCGGTGCTCGCCGAGTCCTTCGAGCGGATCCACCGCTCCAACCTGATCGGAATGGGCGTGCTCCCGCTGCAGTACCCCGTCGGCAAGTCGGCCTGCTCGCTCGGCCTGGATGGCACCGAGACCTTCGATATCTCCGGAATCACCGCGCTGAACAACGGCTCCATCCCCGCCACGGTGCACATCAAGGCCACTCGCGACGGGGCCGACCCGGTGGAGTTCGACGCTGTGCCGCGAATCGACACTCCCGGCGAGGCCGAGTACTACCGCCACGGCGGAATCCTGCAGTACGTGCTGCGCTCCATGGCCCGCCGTTCCACGTGAGGTCAGTGGTCTGCGGACTGGACGACTAGGCCGCCCGGCGGGCGTCGCTTCGCGATGGCTGCGCCAGCCTAGACCCGGCGCCCACTCGCCAGGATTCGGCGCCTACGAGGAGTAACGGCGCAGAAAAGGACTACCGCATCATCGCTCCGCACGCATGGCATTAGCCGTGATCGCCTGCGCCCACCGAGTTGAACCTTCGGCGATCCTCAGTTTGATGGCCGCGCTCCTAGCGCTGGAAGATGAGCAGCTCGCTGGTCTCGTATTGAGGCCCGTCGCCGAGTGAGGGCAGCGCTGCCTCGATCCTGGCGAAGCCCGCTTCGACGACCTCCTCGCTCATGTGCTCGAAGACCGAGACGGGACGCAGCGTCAGCCTCTCGAAGTCCTCGGCCAGGTTCGCCGAGCGAAGCCAGGTGACTTCATCACGAGAGACGAGCGTCCACCCGGCGCCGGCGAAGTCACTTTTCACCTCTTCCTCGGACCGGAACATCGCCGTGTCGACTTTCCTCCATTCGGGCATGACGCGGAACCACCAGACACCAGGCATCCTGTCGGACAAGTTCGCCTGCACGAAGAGCTTGCCGCCTGGCTTGACGACCCGGCGCAACTCCTGAGCTGCGCCCTCGCGATCGACTACGTGGTGCCAGACGAAGAACAGCAAGGCTGCGTCACACGAGGCATCTGGCAACGGGATGTGCTCGGCAGACCCAGCCGCATACGTGACGGCGGGATGGCCAGCGTGGGCAAGGGCTTGAGCACGCATCTTGTCTGACGGCTCGACTCCGTGGGCGGGGCCGCCGAAGGCACTCGCCAAAGAGGGGGTCATGCGGCCGGTACCCGAGCCCAGGTCGAGCCAGACCAGTGGCCGTGTCTCCGGCAGGTGGCGAGCGAACGCCTCCATCCAGGTTTGTAGTGCATCGGGCGACATCTGCCGGCCGGCGGCGTAGACAGCGTGCAGGCGTGCGTCGTAGTCGACCTTCTCCATGCCGCCTCCAAGTTTGGCCCGACCGATCCCGTGTAAACATCCAGATGGTCCAGAATGGCAGCGATTCCGTCACCTGGTCGACCAAGATCCACCTGGCCTGCGAACGACAACGCCACGTGCTGGTCTTCCTACTCACCGGTGGGCAGGCCGGCGACTCCCCGCAGATGATCCCGGTCCTGGAACGGATCCAGGTGCCACGAACCGGCGCGGCAGGCCCCGGGCCAGACCCGACCGAGTGCTGGGTGACAAGGCCTACTCCTCGCGGGTGAACCGCGCCTACCTGACCCGCCACAAGATCAAGGCAACCATCCCGGTCCCGGCCGACCAAGCAGCCCACCGCAAGACCCGCGGGTCAGCCGGCGGTCGACCACCAGCCTTCGACCCGGTCGCCTACCGCGACCGGCACGCCGTCGAATGCGGCATCAACGCCCTCAAACACAAACGATCCATCGCCACCCGCTACGACAAGCTCGCAGTCCGCTACACCGCCACAGTCCACGTCGCGAACATCGACCGCTGGCTCAAACGACTTTCGTAACAGGGCCTAGCTCGGCACGGGCCCGGGCGATAAGTGCCCGGGCAGCCGGGCTGATCGGGCCTTCGGTCCGCCAGGCGAGTGCGAGCCCGCCCCGCAACGCGGGGCGGGTGATCGCGATGGTGTGTACGTGCTTGCGGTGCGAATTGGCGACGGATCGGGGCACGATGGCTGTCCCGAGGCTCTGGGCCGCGAGCTGAGTCAGCACGCGTGGGTCGCTGGCCTCGAAGGCGATGTGGGGCTGGAATCCCGCGGTGGCGCAAGCGTCGTCGAGGCAGGCGCGCAGTCCGGTGCCCTGGGGCAAGCTGATCAGCGCGTGGTCGGCGAGGGCCTTGAGCGTGATGGTGGTCGTCGCGGCGAGGGTGTCGGTATGGCTGACGACCGCGACGAGGGGTTCGCGGCTGACGACGTGCGTCTCGATTCCCAGCGGTGTCGTGGTACCCAGGCCGACGAACGCCATGTCGAGCCGGCCGGTGTGCAGCGCTTCGATCAGATCGTTGGTGTTGGCCACCTCGAGACCGATCTCGACGGCTGGGTGGGCGGTGTGGAAGCTGGCGAGCAGCCCCGGCAGGCCGATGTCCTCAGACATTGAGGTGACGGTTCCGATGGTGACATGCCCGCGCATGAGGCCGGTCAGCTCGTCGACCGCGAGTTGCGCACCTGCGACCGCGGCGAGCGCGGCACGAGCGTAGGGGAGCACGGCGGCGCCGGCCTCGGTCAACCGCACGGTGCGACCTGAGCGGTCGAACAGGTCCTGGCCGAGCTCTCGCTCCAAGCGGCGGATCTGAGCGCTCACGCCGGGCTGAGCGACATGCACCTTGGCGGCAGCTCTGGTGAAGTTGGCTTCATCCGCCACGGCCACGAAGTACGCCAGCTGCCGCAAGTCCATAACAATCAATTCTAGCTGCGAGACGAACTGGTTGTTGGACTTATGGCTGCCGGCGGCGCATGCTGGGTCTCATGATGGACGTCCCGTTCAACACTCGACCTGATCCCGACGAGTTCATTCGAGCCGCAATGGAGTGGCATTTCAACCCGGACACTGGTTCGCCCTACTGGGTGGAGCGCGCCAAGACGCTTGAGTTCGATCCCCGGTCGGACATCAAGGGTCACGAGGACCTCGAGCTCTTTCCCAACATTGCCAACGAACTGCGTGACGTGCGTGCCCAGAATCTCATTCCGCGGGGGTACGGCCCGGCACCCGAGGTCATTGGCGTGTTCGAGAGCGGCGGCACTACCGGCGCGCCCAAGCGGGTCGTCTGCCTGCGCGACTGGTTTGATCGAATGCTCGCGTGGCACAACGCTGACCTGGACGCGCACGGGTTTCCGCGAGGCGCGAACTGGCTCGGGATCATTCCTTCTGGGCCGCATATCGTCAGTGAGTTGTTCGCGCGATCCGCAGCCACCCGCGGTGGCCTCATTTTCTCGATTGATCTGGATCCGCGCTGGGTGAAGAAACTCATCGTCAAGGGCAGGTTCGACGAGGCGGACGCCTACGCGGAGCATCTCATCGATCAGGCCGCGTTTGCCTTGCGGACTCAGGACATCGGTGTGATGATCGTGACACCGCCACTGTTGGAACGGTTGGCCCGTCGCGATGAGCTCGTCGATCTGGTGAACCAGAAGGTGCGAGTAATCAGTTGGGGTGGCACTCAGCTGGACGCCGACAGTCGCCACCTCTACCGCACTGAGATTTTCCCCGAGGCCACCCTTCACGGTGTTTACGGGAGCACGATGATCCTGAGCGCCGCCGGAGAGCGCCCAGGCCTCTCCGATGACGACCCGTGTGTTTTTGATCCATTCTCACCTTACGTCACCTTCTCCGTCATCGACCCGGCGAACGGTCGCGCGGTTGATTACGGCGAACGGGGTCAGGTGGTGATGCATCACGTGAGCAAGTCTTTTCTGCTGCCCAACAACCTGGAACGTGATCTGGCTACCCGGATCGAGCCTATGGCGGGTCAGGTCGGGGACTCAGTCGCTGACATCGCGCCGGTCGCGCAATTCGAGGGCGCGGACGTGATCGAGGGGGTCTACTGATGGCGCCGCGGCAGTCAGACCTGATCGCGTTGGACGCGTTGGGGCCCCGCGGTTCCTACCATGCCCACAACCGCCAGGTCATCCCCGATGTGACCGGTCAGCCGGTGGCTGAATTGAGCCTGGTACCCACCCTATTCGTCACCAGGTGCATGAAGGCCTTGCGGCGTGCGGACACCCTACCGAGTGATGAGCGGATCGCCGCTCTCACTCGTGCTGGCACGCTGTTCGCCACCGCGATTCTGAACGGTTTGTCGGCCTCCGCCTACGAAAACGCTGTCAGCCGGGTCGCCGGAGTGCCGATCTCAGTGGTCCGGGCCACCACCCACACCCTCGCCCGTTCGGTCAGCCTGGCCCACCACAGCGTGCAGCGCGCCAGGCCGGTCGGGGCGGCCGAGGGCTGGCGGGATCCGCTCACTCGCACCGGTCGCGCCGTGTGGGCCCGACGCGGCGACGTCTTCGCTGTGCACGCCGCCGGTAACCACCCTGGCGTGCACAGCCTGTGGCCAGAAGCTCTCGCCATGGGTTACCGGGTCGCCGTGCGGCCCTCCCGACGCGAACCGTTCACCCCACACCGGCTCGTCACCGCGCTCCGGACCGCCGGGTTCGGCGAAGATCAGGTGGTGCTGCTGCCCACAAACCACGATGTCGCCGAGGTGATCCTGCGCAGCGCCGACCTGGGCATGGCCTATGGCGGCGACGATGTCGTGCGCAAATACAACGGCAACACCCGGATCCTGCCGCAGGGGCCGGGACGGTCGAAGATCCTGCTCACCGCTGACGTCGACTGGCGTGAGCATCTGGACACGGTCATCGACTCGGTCAGCCACCACGGCGGCACTGGCTGCGTGAACACCACGACTGTGCTCGTTGAGGGCGACCCCACCCCGGTGGCGGCGGCGATCGCCGAGCGATTGTCCGCCATCCCCAGCTTGCCGCCGGAGGACGAGAAGGCGGTTCTGCCGGTCCAGTCGGTAGACCGGGCACGAGCACTCGAGAAACACCTGCTGAGCAAGGCGAATGGCACCCGGGCATGGCTCGGTGGTGGCGGCATCGTCGAGGAACTGGGTGACGGCAGCGCCGTGCTGCGGCCCGCTGTCCACCAACTCCCCCGATCCAACGCCGAACAGGCCAGGATCGAACTGCCCTTCCCCTGCGTGTGGATCGCGCCCTGGGCGCCTGAAGACGGTGTCGCGCCATTGAAGGAGACCCTGGTTCTGACCGCTTTCACCCACAACGAACGCCTGATCGACGACTTGTTCACCGAGCCGACCATCAGCAACCTCTATCTCGGGGACCACCCCACCTACTGGATGGAACCCGGAATCCCGCACGACGGATACCTCGCCGAATTCCTCATGCGCACCAAAGCTGTCATCCGGGACTGAACGCCACGTCGGGGTTCTGGTCCGCTGTCGAGACGCGGCAATAGCCCTGCATCATGCAGTGTCGACAATAGTCGATCACCCCGTTGGTCGGATGCTGGTGCCCGTTGATCGGATCAGCTCACGTGGCCGCCGCCTGTGGCTGACCCAGGTACCATTGAGATGCGACGGTCCAGTTGCGGAGTCGGAGATCCTTCTCGCGGGCAGCGTGTGGCTCGGAGGGCACGACGGCCAACACGGCGCCCAGATGCGCCGCCTCACGTTCGAGGATCGCCAGTTCGGCCTCGACGGCTACCCGATCGGCGAGCAGCACAGCGCCTCCCGGGTCATAGAGCTGACGACGGCTCTCCAGGAGATCCGCCGCCCAGGGGATGTCAGCCGGTTCGAGAGGCCTGACGTTCATGACGACATGATGGTCCGGCAGCGACCCTGCAGACGAACCAAGGGGGGCCTCGTCGCCAACCAGGGTAGCCGTAGTACTCGCCGCTCCAACAACGCTGGATCACCTCGCCGGACCTCACCCTGGTCCGCCAGGGGGATCGCCGGTCAATACAACGACGCAGAGATGCAGGACGACAAGAACCACGATTGCGACGACGGCCGACGTTCCTGTCCAGATCAGGTGGCTGGCGATGAGTAAGAGGATGAGGATCCCGATGGCCAGCCAGTCCGGGGCAAGTATTTCCCAGATTTCGCTCCATGCCCGCCCATTTCGGCTGTGGGTGAGGTGAAGGGGAAATCTGGCGGCGAGTACGCCAGGTCGTGGCCGCCACAGCATTTGGAGAATGTCATCGGCTGGTGTGTCGAGGGTGTAGGGGAAGTGTTGGACGGCTTTGTCGCTGAATGGTTCCCGGGAACAGTGGACTCCAGAGTGTTGTTCGAGGCCGGTTTGGAGTAGGCGGGTGCCCGTGTGGGCTTGGCGGAAGGTGGAGAATTTTCTCATGGCGATGACGAGGGTTTCATTTTAGTGTAGGTTTCGCCGCGGAGGTTTTGATGGTTGCTAAGGATGTAGCACATGTCTTCTCGGTAGCCGTCGGTGTGGCGCTCGTCGCGTTGGCGGTTGAATTTTGGATTGCCGAGACGGATTTGTTTTTCGATGTTGGCGGCGATTGATGCGAGTCGGACGATGAGTAGGTCGAGCAGGCCGACTGGCTTGATGCAGTGTCCGTAAGTGTCAGTGAACAGGCGTAGTCGTTTGGCTTGGTCGGGCATCGGGTCCCAGCCGAACGCTTTGGTGGAGCGGGGCGCGGAGAGCGGGACGAACCGGTGAGCGGCGTAGCAGAGGTCCCAGAGCCGGTTGGACGGTCCGGCGAAGTCCCAGTCGATGATCGCGGTGGCCTTGGTGCCATCGTACACGGTGTTGTAGGGGCCGAGATCGTTGTGTCCGATGCAGTCGATGTCAACGGGAATGGTGGTGCGGTATTGCCAGTTGCCGGGTTCAGGCGCGGTGAATCCGGTGGTGGCGTCGTGCATAGCGCGTATGGTGGCGGCGACGTGGGTGAGGGCTTCGTCGGAGCGCTGCGGGGCGGTGAGTGGGTAGGTGCCGGGTTGCCCAGCGATGTAGCTGAGCGTCTCGGTGCCCGCTTCGTGATCGGCGCTGATGAACCGGGGTGCCTGGGCGAATCCGGCGTTTTCGAAGTGGCGCAGCAGCGCGTGGACGTTCACGCTCCATGTGCCTGTGCTTCTCACCACGGTATTGCCTTCGCGGATGGGGGCAGTGTTGTAGCCGCCCGCTAGTTCTTCAGCCATTTTCTGCATCCTATCGCGTCTTCGGAGGTGGTGTACGGAGTTATCGCCGGTGAGCGGCGTGTCGTCGTCGTGATCAGGGACTCCGCGCGGGTGTTCTACGGCCAGCTCTTCCAGCGCCCGGTAGGTGGAGACCGACCAAAACCGTGGTTGCGACATGAGGTCGCACATTGTGAGTGACAGCGTCGAGGAGGTCGACTGATGTCGAGGACGTAGTCCGGGTCAGTGTTCATGATCTGTC
>JBOHFJ010000056.1:0-17896 GCA_050699655.1 Pseudonocardiaceae bacterium | reverse complement strand
CGCGACAAATGATATCGACCCGGACCGTATCACCCTCGTTTTTCGACACTCGACACGCCGTGTTATTTCTGACCCGCCCACACAAATCCCGTGACCCCGGCTCAGGTCTCTAACTTAACGGCATTGGTCCGTACCGTGGTTGCGCAATACGGTGGCCAGCTCGTGGCAGGTGCTGATCCTGTCGTGGACGGCC
The DNA here is from genome assembly GCA_050699655.1 of Pseudonocardiaceae bacterium. Taxonomy (GTDB): domain Bacteria; phylum Actinomycetota; class Actinomycetes; order Mycobacteriales; family Pseudonocardiaceae. The sequence goes on along the minus strand of JBOHFJ010000056.1, from coordinate 17,703 downwards.
TGGGGCAATCCGTCGATCGACGTTCAGGTGAGTTCCTGATCAACGAAGTGAACACGATTCCCGATATGACCGAGGTGAGCGTTGTTCCGAAGGTGATGCGGGCGGCCGGCTACAGCTATCCAGAATTGTTGGCTGAGCTGTGCCGGCTCGCCGCGCGGGGGATCTGCTTACCGAGATCCTGACCCGGCTCCGCGACCTACCGACAGCATCCTGACCAGGCCAGCTCGGCCCCCAATATCCATCATTGAGTGCAACAAGTTGGTGTGAAAGCGGCTCGCTCGGTGCAAGAAGGGCTCGGACGTGACCACAGCAATCCGCCGGACGCAGCGCTATCTCAGACCCGATACAGTACCTCAAACAAATTCGCGGCGACTAATCCCCCTTGTTTGCGAAGGACTCCCCGCAGCTCCTCCAGGTCGGCCACGGATTGGAGACCCAACTTATGCACTACTTCGTTCCAGCGCGAATTGTTCACTGCGGCAGCAGCTAAGGCATGCATGCCAAGAAATCCGTCGATCCTCCTTCCAAAAGTCCTGACATATGCAGGCCAGCGTGTAAGAATCTCCGAAAGTATTACGAGATTCTTCGCGCGTTCGATGGCCTCGTCTCCTTCCGCAGGCTGACGGCGCTCGATAACGCGAGCGCAGTACTGCCACGTATTTACCAATCGCTTCACTTCCCGAGCATTCCAATCCGGCAGCCCAGCGATGACGTCCTGGAAGACTGATCGAACGTCAGGATTTCGCTCCAGCATGCCCACGGTCTGCTTAACGATCGATCGCGGTGTGTCCCGATACTGGTCGCTCGGAGGCAGCGGACCAGAAGGGGGTTGGGCCGCTGGCGCCCTCCTCGGGAACGAACGGAGGTCCGTGCCCTCATCGCGAAGCGCTTGCATAGAACCTACATCAACTGACCGGTTAGGTTCAGTGGCGCGTGGAACTTCCGTCCTTTCCGTCGGCCGAGAGGGGACAGATTCCTCCTTGCCAAGCATCCCTTCTAAGAGGGATGCCACCTTGTCGTCCGCTGGGATCGGTAGGGGGACCGATAATTGGATCAACTTACGTAGAAACGTCCATCCGAGGCTGGGATCACCGGGGTGCCTACTAGCCGGGAGATCCTGGAACTCGGTGTAACTCTGATTAATATGCTCAGCTATTACCGCTGGGTCGAGCCCGATAACGAATCGAGCTGGCGGAAGCATTCCGGACAAGAATAGATTGATTGCTTCGAAGACAGCAGCCGTCATAGGAGGTGCGCAACGATCCAGGTCGTCTATGAAGACGATAACAGTATATCCCTGCTCCGCTAGATTGGCCAGAATATGCTCGACGTCGTGTTGAACGAGGTACAAATACCCTGAGCGGGCACCGTAGAAGGGGTCCCGAAGAACCGTGGGGTCGGCCGGTTGCAGCGGACCGACGACCAAGGCTGGGTCGAGAATGGAGGCCGCACGTCCCCAATAATATCGGGCGAGACTGTGTACAAAACCACAAACGAACAATACGGACGGAATTAGAAAGAGGAGTACGGCCATCAGTTTATTCAAGTGAAGGCCCAGGATTCTCAAATCAAGCGGTTTCGCATCTAGTTTCAGAATTAGTTGAGCGAGGACGGGCAGGATAATTGTGGCCACGCCTACTCTAAAGAGCGGAGACACGGCACCTCTGCGCAGCTTTCGACTTACCGCTTGCCCGTCAACTCGGCCGACGTTTCGTCGATACCAATACTGCTCACTTGAGTTAAGGTCGGGATATAGGACCGGCTTCGCCGATTTCATAATCGCTTGTGCAAGGCCGGCCCAGATCTGCTCGCCTGATTGGTGCGCCCAGGGGTCGAACCATATCGCGAGGTTTCCGTTACGGGCACGGCGAGTGTTGAGTTCGGCCAAATTCTCCTCTTTGCTCGCGTGGTTGAGGATCTTGATGGCGCGAGCCGGAGTTAGTCTCTTCGCGGTGACTCTATTTTTGTCGCCCGATAATCGCGAACCGATCTTGTTTTTAAGAAGTCGCATGAGAGTCGTCTTCCCTGAACCCCAGGCGCCCTCTACGGAGATAACCGTTGGTCCTGGGTCTTGACTCAAGAAAGGCTCAGAAGGCGGACCGCCGGCAAGCAACAACTCGCTTAATACGTCAACAATATCTCTGCGGTGGAGAAGGTCGATCTGCGCTGGCTGGTCCGAAAAGCCGATGGTCCCAACCGCTAGCCGGTCAAACGCGGCGGGATCCCACAGGGATATGACACCATCATCTCCGGCGCTAGCCAAGCAAAGGGGAGCACCTTCTTTTTCTACGCTGTTCAATGCACGCACTGCGCCGACGTGCGCGTGAACCCATCTCAGCGACGCCCCGGTCGAGAGATTTGACGTCATAATCTCACCGGCTTCGTTGCCAGTTGCTATGACGGTCGAACCGTCAGAATCACGCCACGAATGAATTGCAGTTACATCTTGACTCGATCCTTCAATGGATCTGACGCGCGTTCCATTGGCGGGGTCGTAGATATCAACTCCGCCGAACCGCCCGCAACAAAGCAAATCGCGACCATCGTCATCCCTTACCGCCTCCATGCATCGTAGGCTCCAAGTGTGGATTAACGGGTGCGGGTCGGGTTCGCCTCCTCCTGTTTCAAGATTATCTGACTCGGAGTGGCCATCGAGCCAACTTAAAGGGCGCAGCCGGATTCTATCACCCTCTAGCGTGGCGATTTTACAGGTGCCGTCGGGAAGGCGGAGCGCAAGTACCTGATGTGCATTACTAGATAACTTCGCCGAGCCGATCTGATTCCATCCCGGCGAATCCCACTCCCACAGTGAGAGTTTTCTATCTTGCGATGCTGCTACGATTCGCGTACGCCCCGCCCCGGGAACTGGGGTAATATCGTGAACGCCACCAAAAGGACTGTGTTCTTGGCCGCATCTTACCCGGTCAATAGGTTCAATTCCCTCGGAAATGGTCCACGTGAGGATTTCGGAACTGCCGCCACCCGCCACGACGACGTTCTCGGCCTGTATAGACCTGACGGCTGTGACACCGTCTCCTATGCCGGCATGGCCGAGCAATGGCCCGCGTATTAGGTCACCAGAGCTTGCGTTCCACTCCCAGAGGGCGCCGGTCTTGTCACCTGAGAAAATGCGCGTGCTGCCGCCCGCTGGGGTAACAATTGCCAATGACGTGACCGGCCCGCTATGGCAAACAAGACATGGCGGGCGGACCTCCGACCAGTCATTAGGGTCCCGGGCTCGCAGGAATCCGTCGTTGCCCCCGCTAACTAAGAAATTCGCCCCGTCGCTTGATGGATCTCGAATCGGTGTCAGTGCACGCACATATAGTTGCTGATCTATCGCGGTGCTAATTAAAACCTTCTCTCTTCTTTCTTTCCATGAGTCCAGTGCGCTGCTTGCGCCCCCCCGCTCTATGTGGCTCGCTTCGTCGTAGTTGAAATCAGCTTGTATATCCCAGAGCGTGAGTTCGCCGTAGGGCCCGCCACCCACCACGGCAATTCGTCCATCCCGAAGGCGCACGACAGTAAGCGACCAAAACATACCGGGAGAACGCATGGGAAAGGTTTCAACTTCTTGCCAAGGGTTTATTGCGGCGAATTCGGTTACAACCAGAGTTCGTCCATCAGGTAGTACTACCGGCACTGAATGTAGGCCGTGAATTAGGCGGTTGTAAACGAGTTCGAGCTTTCCCTCGGCGGAAAACTGGCTAATCCCCCAGCCCTCGGTAAATTCACCGGACCCTGCGGCGATCAACCGATCTCGGCCATCGGGGTGGCGTACGGCGCTCAAAGCTTGAATGTCCCCGACTTTGTGATCTTCATATACTGCTATGGTCTGGCCTGACGTGGTATCAATAACCCTAAGCCATCCGTGTCCCGCTACTACGAGCAACGAGTGAGTCGTGGCGGTCTTATGCCAGCAGATTGCCTGCGGAGATGCGGAGAACTTAATCCTATTAACGACCGCACCTGTTGCTCGGTCCCAGATGCAAAGAGTATTGTCCTGCCCTATCGACGCGACGGCGGAAAACCCCCCTCCATGTCACATCGGATAGCGCCACTATTCGTCCAGCATGTTCTCGATACTCGGAGCACGGTTGATCGAGTTCGAGAATGTTCCACAGTCGAACAGTTCCGTCGAGACCGCCGCTTGCTACAAGCTCAGTTTGCCCAAGATCGGCGTCATTGCCGACACGTGGTTCCAAGGTGCAAAGCGCTCTGACGGGACCCTGGGCGCCGACCCACCTTCGTACCATCTCGAGATGGTATCAAGGGGTATGGCCGAGATAGCCCCGGCGGCTTGGAGGGGCCGTTCACTCTGCTCACGCTGCCCGCCCCGATCCCGGACATCGGGTACACCGAGGGTCCGGCGGGGACTCTCTACATCGAAGACCGGGACCGGGTGCGAGAATGGACCCTGCGCTTCGGCATCCTGACTCAGCGGGCACTGTCCCGTCAGGAGTCCGCCCAGCTGATCACTGAGGCGATGCACAACTATGAGTGACCCAGAGGAGGTCAGCGGATGACCAGATTGGAGCCCCTGGCCCAGCTCCAGTGGCGCACGAGCAGCTTCACAGACACCGGTGGCAGTAACGGTGGCACTTGCGTCGCGGTGGCCGTGCTGTCGGACGGCCGGATCGCCGTCCGCAACAGCAACCACCCCGACGCCGGTGCCGTGCTCTTCACCCGCGCCGAGATGCACGCCTGGATCAAGGGCGTCAAGTCCGGCGAGTTCGACGACTTGGCTTAAACTGTCAGACTCGGGCGGTACGGTGCTCGGCATGATCGAGTCTTCTTACGTGCGCGCCACTCGGGCGGGCTACGACGCCGTCGCTGCCGACTATTCGGAGTGGGTCAGTGACGATCTCGCGGCCAAGCCCTTGGACCGTGCGCTGCTGGCCGCGTTCGCTGAACTCGTCCACGCGGACGGCGCTGGGCCAGTGGGTGATCTCGGCTGTGGATCCGGCCGGGTGACGGCGCACCTGTGTTCGCTCGGGTTGAGCGCTTTCGGTGTCGACCTGTCGCCAGCGATGGTCGCCTTGGCCCGTCGGACCTACCCGGACCTGCGGTTTGACGAAGGCTTGATCACCGCGGTGGACGCGGCTGATGGCGCTCTCAGCGGCATCGTCGCGTGGTACTCCATCATCCACACGCCACCAGAGGGCTTGCCGGTGGTGTTCGCCGAGTTCCATCGCGCGTTGGCACCGGGCGGCCACCTGCTGCTCGCCTTCCAAGTCGGCGACGAGCCCCGCCACCTGGCGGAGGCGTTCGGCCACGCGGTGTCGCTCGACTTCCACCGATTCCAGCCCGACCGAGTCGCACAGCTGTTGCAGGAAGCCGGGCTTGCCGTGCTCGCCCGGTTGCTGCGCGAGCCCGACGAGACCGAGAGAGTCCAGCAGGCCTACGTCCTGGCCCGGAAACCGATGACGACTGGCGACGTCAACGACGTCCGATAGGGAACTTCACGGCCCCTCCGCACATTGAGCCTGATCGAACCAGGTCAACCGGCGCGCGCAGCGTGTCGGTGGCCACACGAAGTTGATCAATTTGGTAGGGATCCAGGCCCATGACCTCGCGCAGGAGGACTTCGTCCACGAGCGTGAGCACCTCAGCCCAGCGACCGGCCGCCAGCCACTCGCCGACTATCGCGCTCGACGGTTGCAGGCGTTCCTCAGGCTGCCTGCAGGTCAGCTGGCGTCGGCACCGGCAGCATGGCTGCCTCGCGGGGCTCCATCTTGAGGATTCCCCCACCGTAGGAACGGCCGAATACCTCAGCCCCGAGCAAGGAGACGCTGTTCAAGGGTCAAGAAGGCACCGCGCTCCTTGCGGAGGGTGGGACTGTCCCCGGGCCGGATCATGGCCAGACCCTATGGTGATGGTCTGACAGAACCGCCGCGCGGCGCGCGGACGCGCCAGCGAAGAGCTGAGGTACTTTAGTCGGATGTCTCATTGGTGCGCAGGCTCAGACTTCTGTGACGAACTTGCCGGTGCAGTCGAGACGTGCTTCTTTCGTACTTACCGGGGAGACCCGCAATCGAGACTGCTTGGCCAAACGGAGAACCTGGCAGTGATCGCAGATCTGTCCCCTTTGACGTCAGGTCATATTCTGATTCTCTCCAGAATGCACCACCTCAACTTCGCGCAGGTGGTCGAGGCTCATCCAGGTGAGATCAAGGGACTGCTTGACCTGCTACTTCCTCAATACGTCCATAGCTTCGGTCGAATGACGATACTTGAGCACGGTTCAGCGGAAAATATGGTAGGTGGAGCGTGTATCACCCATGCCCACCTGCACCTGCTGCCGATTTCGCGACAGGCTGTTGATGAGAGGATGTCGAGTGATGGCTTGCATGGGACATCTTTTCCTTCTCTGCAAGATTTCGGGAGGTTGCCCTGGACGAGGAGTGCCTACTATTTGAGCGGTTCAGAATTGGGCTTCCGTCTCTACGAGCCAATGTCAGAACTACCGCGCCAGTACTTGCGATCAGTCGCTGGTGCTATACTCGGAATTTCCGATCCGGAGTGGGACTGGGCGGTCGTTGTACGACGAGAGCTCCTCCGTGAGACAATCACCCGGACGTCACACTGGGTGCTCCCCCTGACCGACTGAGAGATGTGATCATGAGAAGTCAAGCCCTGGGTCGAACCTCAGATGAGCCGGACAGGCTATCGGGGATAGTATCGAAAATTTTCTCCGCTCCACTGGTGGACCCTGCGGTAAGCTTGATCGCAGATGCGGAAAGTCAAGACGATTGCGCTGTCTTCCGTGTATCGGAGCCGCTCGACATTGTCGCGTCATCTGACTATGTGCGCGGGTCGAAGTTTCGTTTACATGAACTAGGACTGCTCGACGAGTACGATTTAGGTTACTATCTCGCGTCGGCTAATTTCAGCGATATCGCCGCGATGGGTGCAAGGCCAATTGGTTTGCTCTCCGTTGTGCGCTACCCCAAGAGCATGTCGGACGACGCCTTCGAGATGGTCCTCTCGGGAATCCGAGATTCGTGTGCGCTCGCGGGGGCGCCTAACGTCGGCGGCGATATCGGGAGCGCTGAGCGGCTGATCTTGTCGGCCACAGCCTTGGGCGTGTGCGCGCAGGGTAGAGCGCTGATGCGAAGCGGAGCTTGTGAGGGTGATGTGATATACGTTACCGGGGCGACCGGAATCGCTGGAGCCGCACTCCAATACTTCAGTGCGAAAAAAATCGATACCACAATCGAAGAAAAACATCGATCGGAGCTACTGCGCTCCTGGAAGCGGCCAACGGCGCGAGTGCGTCACGGCCTTCTTCTCGGCCGTTTCGGTCATGTCACGAGTTGCATCGACACGTCAGACGGCCTGAAAGCGGCAATAGAGACTATCGCAAATCGGAGCGGCTGTGGTGCGCGAATATTGGAGAACGTCGTTCCGGTGCGCTCGGAGGTCGCCGCAGTTGCTCGTCACCTGCAGTGGGATTCGCTTGATATAGTGTTCGGTGACTCGGTCGACTTCCAGCTTGTATTCACAGCGCCGGCCACCTGCGATCTCCTGCACGCTTTCGAAGGATTTGAGGAAAAGCCAATAAGTTTAGGTGTGGTGACACGCGAACCTGGTGTTTGGCTCGAGAAACGAGATGGATCGCTGGCGCCGCTCCCGGGCCAGCCGTGGCGCCATCACATCTGACATACTTGCGTGGTGCCGTAGCCCGATATAACCCGTTGGGTGCCGAGTCGATACAATGTCGCCATGAGGGTAAGGACCGCGAGTGTGCTCGACAAGACTTTTGTTTTTGTTGGCACGCTTTGTCTGGTCGGAAATCAATACAAGGTACCCTCGGTCGAGTTTTGGCAGTCAATCATGCGAGATCGCGGCTATCTCGTCATTGTTTTCCTCGGTATTGTTGGCGTATTCGGTGCCTTCGCGCCGTTCTCTTCGTGGGCATCGCTGGAGCAGGTCGACAGGTCAGTGACCGCGCAGACGCAAATGCTGTCACACTTCGGCAAGTTGATCGAGCTGGGCCAGAAAGTGAACCCAGCTCTCACAATGAATGACCTTGGTCTCCATGTGTGGCGAGTCCGAAGGTCGTTAAAGCACCCAATTAAGGGATCTCTGCTCCGTGTTTCTACGTATAGACTTGGCACCACCCCGGGGTTGCGTGTTTTTCGGCCGGTGATCAGTGAGGGTGTTGTTGGCCTTTGCTGGAAATTCGACCGTGAATACAGTGTCGACGTAGAGATGCTATCCAACTCTATAGACAATGAGGCACGGTTTCGCAAATACCGAGAGGAAAATGGTCCGGATTCGGTGATGAATCTCAGTTGGCGACAGTTCGGCGAGGTCCGTCATCGCGGTGCGATCTTCGCGAGTCCGGTTCGTAACGGTCGCAATAAATTCGTCGGCTGCGTGAGTGTTGACGCTAGCCGAGGTTTCACGTCTCTAGATACGGACGAGCTCTGGTCGGAACTTAATAGTGTATGCCTTTGGATTAGGCAAGCTGGTTTTGGCGGTGCCTAGGGCGATGTCAGATGTTCGGCGCACGCTTCGTCAACTCTACGACGACGAGGCTCGTGGTTATGCGGAAAATACCGATAGCTATGATTTTTTCCCGGGTCTTAAAGAGGACGTAGACGCCTTTGTGGCCCAGCTTGAGCCATCCGCGCTAATTCTCGATCTCGGTGCCGGTTCAGGGCGTGATAGCAGATATTTCGCGGCCCGAGGTTTCTCTGTTGTCGCCGCAGACTTCAGTCTGGAGATGTTGCGGATTGGTCGTTCAGCAGAAGTAGATCACGTGCAAGCGGATATGGTGCAGCTCCCTTTTCAGTCAAATACTTTCGGGGGAGCTTGGGTATGCGCCAGCTTGCTGCACCTGCCGTCCCGCAACCACGACCAAACGCTCAGTGAACTGCTGCGAGTTCTCGCTCCTGGGGGCCTGGCCGCAGTGAGCATGAAAGCGGGTGAAGGGGAGGGCTGGACCGAAGGAAGATCAATTAAACGGCGGCGCTGGTTTACGTTGGTTGAGCCAACGGAGTTCGTCGCAATGCTGGCTTCGAAGGGGTTTATGAGTACGTCTTGGTCCTGGTGCAATAGGGGATCCTGGTTTATTGCGCAGGGCTCGAAGGTTGAGTAGCCGTAACCCATGTATCGGGGTCGTAATTGGGTACTACCTGACGGATCCCACCGCGTGGGTCAGCAACATCGCCTTCGTACCGCGGTATCAGGTGGATGTGTAGATGATCAATACTCCGGCCGGCCACTCTTCCCTCGTTAACGCCGATGGTGTAGCCACCTGGACCGTGCCGGGTAGAGAGTTCTTTTTCGACTGATCGCATGAGATCGTACGCATCAATGATTTCCGATTCGCTCAAATCGAAGAACGACTCAACGTGGCGCTTAGGTACAATTTCGGCGTGCCCGAGTGTCGCAGGGAAATTGTCAAGTCGGGCATAGAAAGTCTTGTTCGAATCAATTACCTTATTCAGGGTTTTGTCGTCTCGCAAACAAAATAGGCATACGGTAGGTGGCGTACCCGTCGCCCGTTGGATTGTAGCGTCGACTGCTGGTTCAAAGCCATTGTTGAGCATGAGAAGGGCTCCATTCAATATTTGATCATCACATGACAGTCAACGCGGCTCGCATCTAGCTGGCGAAGGCATGCGGGAGCCCGTTGAGACCACGACGCGTGCAAGGATTTATCAGTGACTAGCGCCGGACTAAGGCCCACGTGTGTGGTAACGAGCGCGGAAGGCGGAGGGGAACGATAGCGGGGGTAACTTGTCGGTCCGGCGGCGATGATGCTGCGGGTGGATGTGCGCTCAGGGGACCTCGGGCCGGTGAGACGGGGGTGGTGGTCATGGTCGCAGCTCCGTGCTTACGGTGTGGATCAGGTCGAGGGACTCCCGGGGTGGGAGCGCTTGGGCCTGGACGGAAGCGAAGGCGTGCACATACTGCCGGATGATGCCGTCGCGCTCGTGGACGGTCCAGCTGGTCTCTCCATTGACGTAGACGGCTTCTGCGTCATTCTCGTCGGGCCACTGGATGATGACGAAGGAGGCGCCGAGCGCGGCGTGGGCGTCGGCGGCGAAGGGCACCACCTGGACGGTGACATCGAATTCGCGGGTGGCTCGGGTGATGTGGCGCAGCTGTTCGCGCAGCACCCCGGGGCCGCCGACTTGCTTGTGGCGAACCGCTCCTGACAGCACTGACGGGCACGGCGAGCCGTCCTCCGTGCACGCCACTCGGGCAGGCTACGACGCTGTTGCCGCCGACTATTCCGAGTGGGTCAGCGGCGAGCTCGCGGCCAAGCCCTTGGACCGTGCGCTGCTGGCCGCGTTCGCCGAGCTCGTCCACGCGGAGGGCGCCGGGCCAGTGGGTGATCTTGGTTGTGGATCTGGCCGGGTGACGGCGCACCTGTGTTCGCTCGGGTTGAGCGTCTTCGGTGTCGACCTGTCGCCAGCGATGGTTGCCTTGGCCCGGCGGGCGTACCCGGACCTGCGGTTCGACGAAGGCTTGATCACCGCGGTGGACGCGGCTGATGGCGCTCTCGGCGGCATCGTCGCGTGGTACTCCATCATCCACACGCCACCAGAGGACTTGCCGGTGGTGTTCGCCGAGTTTCATCGCGCGCTGGCACCGGGTGGCCACCTGCTGCTTGCCTTCCAAGTCGGCGACAAGCCTCGCCACCTGGCGGAGGTGTTCGGCCACCCGGTGTCGCTCGACTTCCACCGGTTCCAGCCAGACCGAGTCGCACAGCTGTTGCATGAAGCCGGGTTTGCCATGCGCGCCCGGCTCCTGCGCGAACCCGACGAGCCCGAGAGAGTCCAGCAGGCCTACGTCCTGGCCCGGAAACCGTGATTGCGGCTCAGATCGACAGCGTGGCCGGTGTGTCAGGGCAGCTCCTCGACCTCCACCTTGGGGTCGAGCTCACGTATTCGTGGGCGGCCGGCGGGTCGAGGATTTCGACAACGGTGTTCGGCAGACCGAGCAGGACCTCAAGGACCGGGTGGGCCTCGGCTGGGATCCGGGACCACGCCCTGGTGAGGGCGGTGGTAGGAACCACCAAGACGTTGCTTGCTCGACTGTCGCCCAGACCAGTGCCCGGGCGTACACCGAGCGGCCCGTGGCGAAGTGCTCCAGTGCGGAGGTGTCGAGGATCCGTCCGCCGATCACGCCAGGCGCGACGCGGGGTTGCTCCCCAACGCCAGGCGGGCGGCCGCCAGCTCTTCGGCCGGCGGCGGGCCACCGAACACCCGTTCCAGCTCGGCCAGTGCGTGCTGCCGCTCGGCCTTGGCGCTGATGGCGTCCGCGATGTAGGACGACACACTCGCCGCAGCGCCGGTTTCCACGGCCCGCCGGGCCTCTGCGGCCAGCTCCACCGGCAAGTTCACCGTCACCCGCTCGTCCATACCTTCACGCTATCCCATGCGCACTCACCGGAGGCGGGCACACCACCTGACACAGCGGGTGTGCTCCATTGTCGCGGTGGGATGTTACGGCCTCGCCCAGAGCGCGTGACGGCGGCCGGTCATAGTGTCTCTCCATTGTCCGCGGAGCCCTGTTCGTGCTGTTTGTAGTACTCCGGCGGAAGCGGTCGTCGACAGTCGCAGGAGCCGTCGAGCGGGAGGTGGACTGCCGTTGCGGCAAGGAGGTTCTTGAGCGCGGCCACGTTGCGACGGAAGACGTCGAGAATTGGTCGGACGGAGGTGCCTGTGCCGAAGTGAACCCGGCGACGACCGACGCCGCAGTCGTAGTCCGTGATCATCGCCATGGTTGCGTAGCAGAGACCGAACTCGCGGGCGACGTAGCACTCCGGGTACTGGGTCATGTTCACCAGGGACCAGCCTTGGCGAGCGAACCATCGGCTTTCTGCTCGCGTGGAGAAGCGTGGTCCCTGGATCACGGCTACGGTTCCGTGTGAGTGAGTCCGCAGACCGCTCTGGGCGCCCGCTTTTGCGTACAACGACCGCAGGCGTGGACAGTAAGGATCGGCCATCGGCATGTGTATCAGCTCAGGTGAGCCAGCGTGGTCGCGGCCCCATGTGAGGTTCACGAACTGATCGGGGATGACGAGATCTCCAGGCCAGATCCGGCGGCGCAGGCTGCCGGCGATGCATGTTGCGATGACCTGCCGCACGCCGAGCGAGCGCAGCGCAGCAAGATTGGCCCGATATGGGATCTTGTGCGGGGCCAGTGTGTGGTTGGCGCCGTGGCGGGGCAGGAAGGCCAGAGTGCGGGTGGCGCCGCGGTAGCTGCAAATGCTGATCGTGTCTGATGTCTCGCCATAGGCGGTTGTGGGCCGTACGGTGTCGATCACAGGGAAGACATCCTGAGTGCAGAGTCCGGAGCCGCCGATCACGGCTAACAGCGGCTCACTGGACATTGCCGCCCGCCTCGGTGGGCTGGTCCGACCAGATCAGCCGGTCGAAGGCCTTACGGGTCAGCAGGCACATCGCATCGTCAAGGGCAAGCGGATCACCCTTGAGCTCCAGAGCATTCCAGGCACAACCGGCTCCGCAGATGCTCTTGGCGTCGCACGGAGCGCAGTCCGGGTTGTACAGCGGCAGCCGCCTGCGCCAGTGCCGGGCGGTGGGGTGGTCACGGATGCGAAAGTCTTCGGGCGCGTTGCGGACGTTGGCCATGCGACCGCGGATGAAGGGACAGTTGCCGATCTGCCCGTTGGGCTCGATGACCAACTGGTTGCCGTAGCCGTTGCAGTCTGTCGGGAAGTACCGGCGTTCCAGCAGAGCTAGATGCTTACGTTCCAGTTGATACTCGAGATGTCGGCCGCCGAAGTTGTCGAAGTTGTTGAGTACACCGTCTGTGGCTGCCTCGTAGTACTTCTTCAGATCCTCGCGTGGTACGAGCCGGAACAGCAGTTTGCCACGAAGAAAGTTGAACCCAAACTTGGCCACTCCCAAGCCAGCGAAGAAGTCCGAGAAGTGGTCGATAGTGGCCATGTTGTGCGGGGTGATGCTGGCTGAGGCGAACGTTGTCACACTTTCTTCTACGAGGGTGCGGATCCCGGTTTCTACCTGGGAGTAGGTGGCGTTGCCGTCGGTATAGCGCCGGATGGCGTCATGAACGTCTGCCGGGCCGTCGCAACCGACCACGACCGACACGTCGTGGTCGGCGAAGTAACGCGCGAGTTTTCGATCGATGAGTACGCCGTTTGTGCACACCATGAGGCTGAGGTTGTCGACTGCAAGTGTGCCGGTGGCCTGTAACTTCTCGATGTGCTCGATGGCTGCCCGCAGGGCGGGCTCGTTGAGCAGCGGTTCGCCGCCGTAGAGGATGGCGGCGTATTCGGCGTCCGGGGTGTAGTCGTCCTGGACATGCCGGACCCATAGGTTGACTGCGGCCCGCGCAGTGTCCGGGCTCATCATGGCGTTGCCTGTCTCGCGGGCAAGTTCGGGGATCGGGCAGTACGAGCAGGCGAAATTGCAGCCTTGGACTAGGACCAGATAGAGCACGCTGGCCCGGTCCAGCCGGCGGGCGAGTTCGGTCTCTGCGGCGACTAGGGCGTCGTCGTCCTGCGTGGTCGATAAGATCAGTAGCCCGCGTCGGCGCAACTCAGGCACCACGAGGGGTGGCAAGGCATCAGCCGACGCGGGCAGCTCGCGCCACGTGCCAGTCGGGATGAGCCATGGTTCGGGATGGAGTTCGTGGAAGACAGCCGTCCAAGCTCCGCGTTCTCGGGTCCGCAGGTAGCGCGATAACTGTGTTGTGCCCTCGACGGTTGGTCGTGTCACCGCGGTGTCTTCCGTTCGATCGTCGCCTGCGCCGTTTACCGGGGTCAGACCAATGCCTGTTCCAACTCGTGGTGATGCGCCTGGGCATAGTGGATTTGTCGACGGATTCCGTCACCGGCCCCGAGTTCCCACAGCCGCTGGTAGGCGGGCTCGCCAGCGTTGGCACCCCGCTCTATCGCGGCGCGCGTGGCGAGCTGCCGTTCGATGACCATGTCGACCACGCGGCCACGGTCGGCCAGACCGTAGGCGTCGCAGAACAAACGGGTGCGGCGAGCGCGTGGCTCGAACACCGTCACGTCGAATGGGTCACTTGACGGATCGCCGTAGAGGGGCACGAAGTGCCATAGCGCGAACGCCACATCCCAAAGCCGGGGACCGGGAGCGGCGAGATCCCAGTCGATGAAACCGACCGGGTGCTCGTCGATGAACACGGTGTTCCATGGCGCGAGGTCGTTGTGGCACATCACCTCGCCGCCGTCGGGGTAGGCGCCGGTCGGCTGCCACCGTGCCTCGGCCGGTGGAGTGAAGTCGACCGACGCGTCGTGGAAGCGGCGGATGAGCCGTGCGACGGTACTCAGGGTTTCCTCACGCCACAGATACGGCGGCGATGCGCCACCGCTGGGCACGGTGCCGTCGAGGTAGGAGAGAACTTCGACGCGGTGAGCCTCGTCAAGTCCGAGGGGGTGGGGTGCCAGGGTCTCGCCGTAAGCGGCCAGGTGTGCCAGCCAGGTGTGGACGGCTGGTGACCAGGGGCCGGGTGTGCGCCTGACCGTGTCACCGCGACGGGTCACCGAGCTGGTGATGAAGCCACCAGTCAGCTGCTGTTCTTCGTTCGCAGGAGTCACACACCCTCCTTCCTCGTTCGGTCAGTCCAGTTCGCCAGCCTTGGCCTTGGCGAGGAAGTCGGCCCACTCGTCACGCGTCAGGGTCACCTCGCCGTTGACATCGTCGCGTAGGACAACGGAGTCTCCGGTGAACTCAGCCGTCGGACAACAGCCCTTCACGCCACACAGGGCCACGACGTGACTCTTAGCTTCCGGTGTCATCGCTACCTCCTATCATCGCACGCTCGCTGATCAAGCGATGTATCGACTGTAGGCAAGCGCGCAATCAAGAGCAACGAAAAATTTCCCCGATCCAACAAGCGCCAGATGGTGACCGGACACCTATGGTGGCCTCGGAGGGGCGGTTGTGTTGCGTGACTTGGCTACCCGGCGGTCCCGTCGGTTCGGTCTGTCGCTGTGAGGCGACCTTGGTTGAGTCGCCACAGGCGCCGGGGGAACTCGCGGATGAGCCGCCGGTCGTGGGTGGCGATCAGCACCGGGCCGTCGAAGTCGGCCAGGGCGGCTTGCAGGGATTCGATCACGTCGAATGTCAGGTGGTTCGTCGGCTCGTCGAGCAGCAGGGCATCGGGGTGCGAGCCGACCAGGATGCCGAGTTCGACCTTGCGCTGTTGGCCGACGGACAGGTCGGACACCCGCTTGGTGAGATCGTCACGGGCGAGCAGGCCCCAGCGCACGAGCCAACCCCGGGCTTCGTCGGTCACCGAGGGCAGGCCGGCTCGTCGCACACCGAGGGTCACAGTGGCGGCCACGGTCTGATCGGGTTCCGGAAACAACGGTTCTTGCGGGAGGTAACCGATCCGGATTCCCGGCACCGCGCGCACGGTCCCCTCGTGCGGTTGCGCCTGCCCCGCGAGGATACGCAGCAGCGTGGACTTCCCGGAACCGTTCGGGCCGACCAGGCACACCCGGTCGTCAGCCTCCAGCAGGCAGTCGACGCCCTCGAGCACCGTGTGCTCACCGTGGCGCACGACGAGCTCGTGTGCCTGCAGCGCCACCGTGCCGGGTCGCAGTTGACCCGCCGAGAATCTCGCGCGGAACCGTAACGGTTTCGGCGGCGGCTCAAGGGCATGGGCGTCGATGCGTTCCAGCTGTTCCAAGGCTGCCCGGACGTTACGGCTGACTGTTCGCTCCACCCTGGCGCCGCGGAAGTTGTGCGCGAACTTGTCGGGATCCGAGGCAGCGCG
Organism: Pseudonocardiaceae bacterium; assembly: GCA_050699655.1. Classification (GTDB taxonomy): domain Bacteria; phylum Actinomycetota; class Actinomycetes; order Mycobacteriales; family Pseudonocardiaceae. Next base: position 1,950 of record JBOHFJ010000056.1, on the reverse strand, counting down.
GCCGAATCCGACGGCGCGGGCCGTGGTGGCGGCCCGTTCACGAAGCCGGGCGATCTCCTCTTGCTGGGCGTCGTACGCCTGCTGGGCACTGATCCGCGCCGCGCGCTTGACCGCCAGGTAGGCGCCGTAGTTACCCTCGTAGCGGGTCAGCCGGTGACTGTGCTCATCGAGCTCCAGGATCGCGGTGGCCACCGCGTCAATGAAATCCCGATCATGGGTGACGAACAGGATCCCACCCCGGTACAGCGTCAGGTAGCTCTCCAACCAGGCCAGCGCCCGGTCATCGAGATCATTTGTGGGCTCATCGAGGAGCAGCACATCCGGCGCCGCCAACAGCAGGGCAGCCAACCCCACTCGCGCTTTCTCGCCCCCGGAAAGCCCGGACACCGTGCGGTCCCGCCTCAGGTGACCCGCCCCCAGATTGGCCAACACCTCATCGGTTCGCGCGTCGATGTCGTAACCGCCCCGAGCGTCAAAATGCGCTGAAATCTCCCCGTATTCATCCAGCACCTCACGGGAGGCGCACTCAGCCATGTGCCCTTCGAGTTCCCGCATCCGGCGCTCAAGGGATTTCAACCCAGCCACCGAGGACGTAATGACGTCCTGAATGGTTTCGCCCTCAATGGTCCGGACGAACTGGGGCAAGTATCCGATCTCCTCGCTGGCGGAATGGGTGACCGTGCCTTCGTCAGGAACTTCCGCGCCAGCGAGGATGCGCAGCAGCGTGGACTTGCCCGAGCCATTGGACCCGACGAGTGCGATCTTGTCGCCCGGGTTCAGCCCGAGGTTCACGTCCGCGAGGACCGGCCGGTGCTCGTACTCTTTGCTGATACCGCGCGCGCTGAACGCCACTGTCTACGCCGGCCGTAGGTGCGCGGCGGCCTCCGCGAGGGGGACCCGGGTCTGCTCGCCCGAGGCCATGTCCCGCACGGTGACCTCACCGGTTTGCTGTTCTTCCGGGCCGTAGATCAGGACAAACCGGGCGTGCTGGTCGTTGGCCCACTGCAACTGCCTGCCGAGCTTGCCCGAGGAGCCGAGGTAGACGCCGACGCGCAGGCCCAGGGCCCGGATCTCGCCGGCCAGCCGCATGACCTCCGCCTCAGCCCCGAGGACCGTCAGCGCGACGTCCAGGCTGCGGTGGTCGGCGGGCGCGACGACGGCCTGGGTGGCCAGGATGCGCTCGATGCCGATGGAGCCACCGCAGGCGGGCACATCCGGGCCGCCCAGCTTGGCGACCAGGCCGTCGTAGCGCCCGCCGGAGGCGATCGAGCCGGGGTAGCCGGCGGCGGTGACCTCGAAGATCGGGCCGGTGTAGTAGTCCAGGCCGCGGACCATCCGGGGGGTGAACACCACCCGCCCGGCCGGCAGGCCGGCGGTGAGCTCCAGCAGCCGGTCCACCTCGGCGAGCCCGCGCCGGCCGCGCTCGGTGGCGTCGAGCTGCTTGCGCACCCGGTCGGTGTCCGGGGCGGTCACGTCGGCGACCAGGCTCTCGGCCGCGCTCAGCGCCAAGCCTCGGTTGACCAGTTCGGCGGTCACCGTCTCCGGGGTCGTCTTGTCCAGTTTGTCGAGGCTGCCGAGCACCTTCTCGCCCAACTCGGGGGCGATGTGGTAAGCCTCCAGGAGCCCGTGCAGTGCCTGCCGGCTGTTGAGCAGGAACTGGAACTCCGTGATGCCCAGGGCCGCCACGCCGTCGTGGACAGCCCAGATGATCTCCGCGTCCGCCAGCGGGGACGCCGAGCCCACGGTGTCGATGTCGCACTGGGCGAACTCGCGGAAGCGGCCCTTGGCCGGGCGGTCGGCCCGCCAGACCGGGCCGAGGGTGTACCGCTTGTACGGCGAGGGCAACTTGCTTCCGTAGGTGCCGACGACCCGGGCCAAGGGCACGGTGTGGTCGTAGCGCAAGGCCAGGTCGGCTTCGCCGGTAGCCTCGTGGACTCCCCGCTTGAGGAT
>JBOHFJ010000055.1:0-18013 GCA_050699655.1 Pseudonocardiaceae bacterium | reverse complement strand
GGGAAGGTGAGGGCGGGGCCGGTGGGGTTCTTGGAGTCGCGGACCAGGATGCCCTCCGGGGCGGGCACGACCTCGACGCAGGCACCGTTGGTCGAGCTGTAGCTGCTGGTGCGCCAGCCGACCTCGACGCAGGCACCGTTGTTCGTGCTGTAGCTGCTCGTGCGCCAGACGATGCGGTCCGGCTCAGGCGCGATCATCACGATCCTCCCGATCCGCGGCAAGCCCGGTTGCCCAGGCGGCAATCAGCTGCCTGGATTGTCCCTCATCCAGCGCGGTCCGCGCCAGTACCCCCAGGATGTTCTGGTAGGCGGCGATCTCCTCAGGCCGCTCCAGGAACACGCAGGCAGTCTCACTGTCCAGATAGGCCACCGGCTTGAACTCGGCGAACTCCATCAGCATGAACGGCCCGGCAATCCCGGCGTGCCCGCCGCGCGCGGCAGGCACCACCCGAAGCGTCAGGTAGGAGCGCCGCGACATCCGCAGCAGGTGCGCCAGCTGCTCGGCCATCACCTCGCGCCCGCCGACCGGCAACCGCAGCGCGAACTCGTGCAGGTAGTAGCTGAACCGCGCCGGGCGCTCCCGGCTGAACAGGCACTGACGGCCCAGCCGGGCGGCCACCCGACCGTCGACCTCACCCGGGGGAACGATTCCGGTCTCCCGGATCAGCGCGTAGGCGTAGTCGGCGGTCTGCAGCAGGCCGGGCACCACCATCGGCTGGAAGTCGCTGATCGCGACCGCCTTGTTCTCATGGTCGATCAGCGTCATGAGCTGCTTGGGCAGCCGGGAGCCGTGCTGCTGGAACCAGCCCGGGGTGTCCTGCTCCCGGCACAGCGCGAGCAGCCGCTCCCGCTCGGGTCCCTTGACCTGGCAGGCCCCGAGGAACGCGGCGATGTCCACCTCCTTGGCGCCGCGCTTGCCGGACAGCAGCATAGACACCATGCTCGGTGACAAGTCGAGCCGCTGGCCGGCCTGCCTCCCGGTCAGCCCGGCCTTCTTCATCGCTTGGCGCAGCCCGTCACCCAGCTCCCGGCTGCGAATCGTCGGCTCGCGATGTGGCATGACCCACCCCCCGGCGGCAAAGCGTAGATCACCTCGTCGCGGGATTCAACTCAGCTCGCTCAGTTCACCAATGGTAAATTTCTTGCGTGGCCCCGGGGGCACAGGTGTGTCGAGTTGGTCGACCGCAAGGGTGGCCGCGACTCGTTGCGCGGGCAGGCGCAGGTGGACCGCGAGGGCGCAAATGAGGAGACTGAACACGGCCACCACGCCCAAATCAACCCACTCCGGGATGAGTTTCGTACCGCCGTATCGCCCGAGATGGGAGATTACGGTCAGGCCGGTGAACCACGGAAGAATCCAGACCAGCGACCGCGAATCCAGCGGGGGCCGCTCGATCGGATGGCCCAGCGCGTAGGAGATCCCGAACAGCGCGTAGCCAACGATGATGGCGAACATGAGCTTTTCCACCGTGGCCCAGGGCGTCCAGTAGATGATCTCGTTCGCGGCGATGAACGCCAGTGGCGCCAGGACCAGGGCGGCTGGCACCCGGTAGGGGCGGAGGCGGTCCGGGTCGGTCTTGCGCAGGGCCAGCAACGTGATCGGCGCGAACGCATACATAATCACTGTCGCTGAGGTGACCAGTGAGACCAGGCTTTGCCAACTCGGGAAGGGCAGGAAACAGATCATGCCCACGACGAACGCCAGGATGATCGAGGTGTAGGGGACACCGCGACTGCTGATCCGGCTAACTCCTCGCGGAACGTAACCGGCGTGGCCCAGCGCGTAGGACAACCGCGCGGCGACGCCCATATTGATCAGGCCGGTGCCCGCCGGTGAGATGAAGGCGTCGATATACAAGATGACCGCCAACCAACCCAGACCCAGACTGGTGGCCAGCGTCGCATACGGCCCGAAATCGCTTTTGCCTACCGGGTGTGCCCACCCGTGCGTAAGGTCGCCGGGGTGAAGCGCGCCGATGAAGGCGACCTCCAGCAACAGATACAACAGGGTGCCCACGATCACGGAGCCGATCACGGCGCGGGGCACGTTTCGCTGCGGGTCGCGTGCCTCGCCGGCCATCTGCGTCGCTTGTTCAAAACCGGTCAGCGCGAACACGACTCCCAGGGGCAGGGCCGCAAAAACCCCGCGTGCGCCGTAGGGGGCGAAACCGCCGCCGGCGGTGAAGTTCGAGAACCGGAACGACACCCAGATCAAGACGATAACCGTCAGCACCGGTACCGCGATCTTCCAAAAAACAGTGACCGTGTTGCTGTCCGCAAGCCACCGTACCCCGAGGATATTGATGACGGTGAACAGCAACATCAGCGCCGTGGCCACGACCAACCCCATGGTCGTCAGCGCACCTACGTTGTTGATCAACCCGTGCCACTTGTGATCCAGATAGCTCAGCGCGGCCTCGACTTCGATCGGGACAATCGTCACGGCCTGCAGCCACGCCGCCCAACCGGCCGTGAACCCACCCAGCGAGCCGAACGCCAGCCGCGGCCAGCGCGCCGTGCCTCCAGCCAGCGGGTAGGCCGCGCCGAGTTCGGCGTGCACCAGCGCCAGCAGCACGATGATCACACCGGCCAACAGCCAGGACATGATCGAGGCGCCACCAGCGGAGGTGGCCGCCGTCAGCGCGCCCAGCAGCCAGCCTGACCCGATGATCGAACCCAGCGAGACGAACGTCAGTGCCATCAAACCGAGTTCACGCCGAAAGCCCGACCGCCCACGATGCCGCACCGCGCTCACCACGTGACTTACTCCTCCGCTCGGGCCCGATCTGGCGGGCACTCCGTCCCCCATAGCTCCCAGCACTGCCGAGGCGTCCCCACCAGCACCCGCCATGCGTACTTGCCCCGCTCACGGAGAGGGAGCCAGGCGAGTTCGGCGCGGTATTCCTCCTCGCGGCGCGGTTGCCACGATCGGGGCAGCAGCCACACCGCCACCCGCACCGGCCTCGGCAGCGACCGGGCGCCCCCAGCCTCCGCTTCCCCGGGCGAAGCGAAGTGACCGTCCAGGTAGCGGGCGAGGTCTTGAGCGACGTCGCGGTAACGGGCAAAGTCACTGGCGAGGTCACGGTCCCGATCGAGGGCGGGATAGTTGGCCAAGGCGCGGAGCAGGTCGTGATAGCTGGCCAGGGCACTGGCCAAGTCACGGGAAAGATCCAGCTCGGGGTCGGCGGCTTGGTCAGGGGCACAGTCACCGTCCATGAGACTGTGCAGAGCGCAGTCCAGGGCTTGGGCCAGGTCGCGAGCGATCCCAGCAGCGCGATCCCGGGCATGAGCACGGTGCAGGGGGTAATCACTGTCGAGCGCGCCCGCGAGCTCGTGGACGAGGCCGCCAACGAGATCACGAGCCTGATCCAGCACGCGATCACGGTCAAGATCGAAAGCGCTGGCGAGCGTGCGGGCGACCTGCAACGCACTGGCGAGATCCCGATTCAGATCGCGGTCGTGAGCCATGACGAGAACGCGGGCGAGGGAACCCTCACGGTCCAGGGCACCAACGTTGGCGCGTACCCGGTCGAGAGCGCCGCGCCACCTCATGGGACACCCCCGCTCGGCCGGGGGACCAGCCACCGTTTCGGCACAGGCTGCGCTGCCGGCTCCGGTGCGGGAATATGAACCTTGTTGAGAGCGGCGCGGGCACGTTCAGCCCCATGCGGACTGAGGTGGTAGTAACGACGCCGAGGCCGGCCCTCCTCGGTCGGCTCGATGTCCTCCCAGCGGCTCTCTAGCCACCCGCAGCGCTCCAGCCGGGCCAGCATCGGGTGAATGGTGCCGCTGGGCAGATCAGCGGCCTTGCAGATCTCCAGACCGTACATCTCCCGAGCGGGCTCGGCGAGCATCGCCCGCACCACCAGCAGCATCGGCAATGTCGTCCGCGGTTCCGACCCCCGGTTAATCATGGTGCCATTCCTACCATGGTCTAAGTAGAGAAACAAGCTACTGGCAAGACGAGCTGGCCGAGCTGAGCTAACAGATCTGATCAGTGACACTGGAGCGCACGGTGGCCAACATGCAGAGGAGACGAATGAAGAGCTATGACCTGGTCGTGGTCGGCGCGGGGAGCGGCAACATGCTGCTGGGTCCCGAGCTCGGCCACCTGCGAGCGGCGATCATCGAGCCTGATCGTTTCGGTGGGACGTGTCTCAACCGCGGCTGCATCCCCTCGAAGATGCTCGTCGTGGCCGCTGACGCGGCACGCGCGGTGGGCGAGGCCCAGCGGCTCGGGGTGCACGCGACCCTGGACCGGGTCGACTGGCCGGCCATCCGCGCCCGGGTGTTCGGCCGGCTCGATCCGCTGCACGAGCGCGCGGTGGCCTACCGGCGCGACAATGGCGTCGACGTCTACCCCGCCGCGGCGCGATTCGTCGCCCCGTGGGTGCTCGAGGTGGCGGGCGAGCGGCTGACCGCGCAGCGGATCGTCGTGGCGGTGGGGGCCCGCCCGATCGTCCCGCCGATACCCGGGCTCGACACGGTCGCGTTCCACACCTCGGACACGATCATGCGGGTTGACGCGGTGCCCGCCTCGCTGATCGTGATCGGCGGCGGCGTCATCGCCGCCGAGCTCGGCCACGTCTTCGGCGCGTTCGGCGCGGAGGTGACCATCGTGCAGCGTGGGCCCCGGTTGCTCATGGCCGAGGACGAGCAGGTGTCGGCACGGTTCACCGAACTGGCGCAGGGCCGCTTCCGGGTGCTGCTCAACACCACCGTGACCGCTGTCGCCGCCCGCGCGGGTAGGGTGTCAATCACCGTCGAACGCGACGGGCGGCTCGAGGTGCTCGAGGCGGCCAGCTTGCTGGTGGCGACCGGGCGGCGCCCCAACACCGACCGGCTCGACGTCGCCGCCGGTGGCCTGGACGTCGATGAGCACGGCCATCTGGTGACCGATGACACCTACCAGACCACGGTCAGCGGCGTGTGGGCGCTCGGCGATGTCGCGAACCATTTCCAGCTCAAGCACATGGCCAACGCCGAGGCGCGCATCGTGGCGCACAACATCACCCACCCCGACTCCCCCCGGCGGCTTGGTTATCCAGCACCGGGGCGCACCCTCGTGCCGCACGCGGTGTTCTCCGACCCGCAGGTCGCCAGCGTCGGCCTCACCGAAGCGCAGGCCCGCCAGCGCGGCACCGATCACGTGGTCGCCGTTCGCCCATACGCAGACACCGCCTACGGGTGGGCCTTGGAGGACACCACCAGTTTCGTCAAGCTGATCGCCGACCCGCACGCCCGCACGCTCCTGGGCGCCCACATCATCGGCCCCCAAGCCGCCACCCTGCTGCAACCACTGCTCCAAGCGATGCTGCTCGGCCAGCGCGTCGATCAGCTGGCCCACGACGTCCTCTACGTGCACCCCGCGCTGACCGAGGTTCTCGAGCAGGCCCTGCTCGAACTGTGAGCTGACCGTGCGAGACCGATGAGGCCCGCCCGCGGGCGTTTGCCGCGGCAGCGCACGGGCATCCCCTCAAGGTAGAGCACCTCATCTGAGTCAGCACGGAAGGAAAGAGAGCATGCGCGCAGTGGTGTACAACGGCCCGAAAGACGTCTCGGTCAACAAGATGCCTGATGCCAAGATCGAGGATCCGACCGACGCGGTCATCCAGATCACCGCGACCAACATCTGCGGGTCAGACCTGCACATGTACGAAGGACGCACCGACCTGGAACCGGGCACGATCATCGGACACGAGAACCTCGGCGAGGTGGTCGAAGTCGGTCACAGCGTCACCTCGGTCAAGGTCGGCGACCGGGTCTGCCTGCCATTCAACATCAGCTGCGGGTCCTGCGCGAACTGCGAACGCGGCTTGACCGGGTTCTGCCTCACGGTCAACCCACCCGCGGCCGGCGGCGCCTACGGCTACGCCGACATGGGCCCCTACAGCGGCGGGCAGGCCGAGTTCCTGCGGGTGCCCTTCGCCGACTTCAACGCCCTGCGGCTGCCGGAGGACAGCGTGGCGAAGGAGAACGACTACGTGATGCTCGCCGACATCTTCCCGACCGGCTGGCACGGCACCCGGCTGGCGAAGCTGCAGCCGGGCGAGCGTGTCGCGGTCTACGGGGCCGGCCCGGTCGGGATTATGGCCGCCTACTCCGCGGTGCTGCAAGGCGCCAGCCAGGTGTTCGTCGTCGACCACATCGCCGAGCGGCTGGCGCTGGCTGAAAAGTTCGGCGCGACCGGCATCGACGCGACCGAGGGCGATCCGGTCGAGCAGATCATCGAGGCGACCGGTGGGCAGGGCGTCGATCGGGGCGTGGAAGCGGTCGGCTACCAGGCGCACGACTCCCGCGGCGAGGAGCATCCCAACATGGTCATGAACGCCCTGGTCAATGTCGTCCGGCCCACCGGCGGCATCGGTGTCGTCGGCGTCTACGTGCCCGAAGACCCGAAAGCCAGTGATGAGCTGGCCAAGAAGGGACAACTGGCGTTCGACTTCGGCACGTTCTTCGCCAAGGGCCAGACGATCGGGACTGGCCAGGCGAACGTCAAGGCCTACAACCGGCACCTGCGGGACCTCATCCACCACGGCAAAGCGACCCCGTCGATGCTTGTTTCCCACAACCTGGGACTCGACGAGGCTCCCGAGGCCTACCGCCACTTCGACAACCGCGAGAAGGGGTGGACCAAGGTCGTCCTCAACCCCACCCAAGGCTGACCTTGCGTGCTCGGACCAGCACGCTCGGCCGGCTCGCGACCGCGTCAGCGGCGGTGTGGGCGTACTTGCTGCTCGGGCACGGCGGCTTCTGGCTCACCTCGACCCGGCTGCAGGTCGACCCGCCGGAGCCCGGCTGCTGGCCGAGCGTCGGGGCCGTCGTCCCCGCGCGTGACGAGGCGGTGGTGCTGGGCCAGACGCTGCCCACGCTGCTCACGCAGGACTACCCGGGCGAGCTCACCGTGTGGTTGGTTGACGACGGCAGCGGCGACGGCACCGGAAAGCTCGCTCACGCCCTCGCCGACCGGCCCGACGCGGCGGCCCCACTGACCGTGCTGGTCGCCGCGCCCCCGCCGCCGGGATGGACCGGCAAGCTCAACGCCCTCCAGCACGGCGTAGCGGCGGCCAGCGCCGCCGGGGTGGACCTGCTGCTGTTCACCGACGCCGACATCGCACACCACCCGTCCTCGGTGCGCCGGCTGGTCGCCGCGACGCTGGCGGAGGACCGCGACCTGGTCTCGCTGATGGCGCTGCTGAGCGTACGGACCCGCTGGGAGCGCGCCCTCGTCCCGGCGTTCGTCTACTTCTTCGCCCAGCTCTACCCGTTTTCGCGGGTGGCCGCGCCGAACGCCCGGACCGCCGCGGCCGCGGGCGGCTGCGTCCTGCTGCGCCGTAGCGCACTTGAGCGGGCCGGGGGCCTCACCCGCATCCGGGGCAGCCTCATTGACGACGTGGCCCTGGGCCGGCTGCTCAAGCGCTCCGGCGCGCGGACCTGGCTGGGCTTCACCGGTGACCCGCCCGAGGTCCGCAGCGTGCGGCCCTACCCACACCTCACTGACCTGTGGGCCATGGTCACCCGCAGCGCCTACACCCAGCTGCGTCGCTCCCCGGCGCTGCTCGCCGGCACGCTCGCCGGCCTCAGTGTGCTCTACGTCGTGCCGCCCGTTGCCGGGCTCATCGGATTGGCGCGGCGCTCGCCGGTGCTCACCGCGGCCGGACTCGGTGCGTGGGCGGCGATGGCCCTCACTCAGGCGCCGGTGCTGCGGCTCTACGGTCTGTGCCCGCTGCGCGGGCTCGCGCTGCCGGCCGTCGCCGCGCTGTATGCCGCCATGACGGTGGACTCGGCGCGCCGGCACGCGACCGGCCGGGGCGGCGCCTGGAAGGGCCGGCTCGCTCATTGACCCCCGGTCACGTCATGCCCAATCAGGCGACATGACGGGCGCTGATGCGCGGATCTGTCGGCGCAAGCGCCACGCCACCCCGGTGCAGGTGTCAGCGTTCCTGTCCATGTGCCGGCTCACGGGCACTGAGCGGGACCGGCTGCTTAATCTCTGCGAGGACCAGCGCACCCCGGGCTGGCTGCAGCAGCACGGCTCCCAACTGCCCGCGCAGCTCACGACTTTGATCAACCACGAGAGCAAGGCGGTGGTGATCAGCGACTTCCAGTCGACGGTGGTGCCCGGCCTGCTGCAGACCGGCGACTACGCCCGCGCGCTGCTCCAGGAGGCGGGGCGGGTTCCGGCTGCGGAGATCGACGACCGGGTGGCCGCTCGGCTGGCCCGCAAGATCCTGTTCAGCCGGGAGCGCCCAGCCGCGTTCCGCTTCTACCTGCACGAGTTCGTGCTGCGGCTGGTGGTCGGCGGCCCGGCGGTGATGGTCGAGCAGTTGGACCACCTGCACTGGATGTCGCTGCGGCCCTATCTCACGCTGCGGGTGGTGCCGGCCGCGCTCGGTGGCCATGCCGCCACCGCCGGATCGTTCACGCTGATGGAGTTCCCCGAGTTCAAGCCGCTGGTGTACCTGGAGAGTGAGACCTCCAGCCTGTTCCTGGAGCGGCCCGAGGAGATCACTGCCTACCGGAGCATCCTGGGGGGACTGGCGAAGACCGCGCTGGGCGAGGAAGAATCGAGGCAGCTGATTGCCACCCTGGCAACCGAGCTCTCCGCGGAGCGAGAGGACCACGATGACCGCACCTGAGCCGGACGGGATTGTCTGGCACACGAGCAGCTACAGCCACGGTGGCAGCGCCTGCGTCGAGGTCGCGCCCGCCCGGGACGCCGTGCTGGTCCGCGACTCCAAGAACCGCACCGGCCCCGCCCTGTCCGTCCCCCCCACCACCTGGCGAGCCTTCCTCACCACCCTCCCCCACTGACCCCGTAGCCGCTCAGCCGCATCGCGCTCCCCCGGCGGGTCTTTGCTGCTTTGGCGCCCGTTCCGGTCGAGGACCACCGCGTTCGCCGCAGGCTGGCAGGACTGGTGCACCAACAAGCCGCCGCTGTCGCAGGAAGCAGACGAGGGCTTCCGGGCCTGGCTCGCGATGAACGACTAACTGCTCGATTGCGAGTTCCTGGCTGGCGATGTCCTGGGCATGCCAGACGCCCCCTACTCAGCAGCCGGCCTGCGCTTGGCCGAAGCGGAGATGCTCCGCCGGTTCTCCAGCATCGATGACGCGTTGGCGCCGGCCAATCAACCGATGGTCCAGAATGTCCACTGGCGCCGCACTCTCCCCGTCCTGGCGATCGAACCGGTACAGGTCCTGGACGCGAGAATCAGCCTTGGCTTTCGCGACTGGTCAGCTGGCGACGTGTGCGGTGGCGAGAGTGACCCTGTCAACCGGCACCGCCGAGCCGTCCCGGCGAATCACGGCGCAGCCTACCCAACCTCGCGTCCCGCGGTGGTGCGCGGTGCGAACAGGACGGTCCACTCGACTGCTCTGACCTCGAGCGGCGCTATCCCGAGGGTTGCCCGGCCCAGCGTCCATTGACGGCGAGTGCTGGGGCGAACACCTTCCGTCAAAAAATGTTGAAGAACTACCCCATTTAGACCACGGACCTGCCCCGATAGTGCATCAGCGCAATCCTTTTCGCGGAAAAATTTGTATCAGTATCACCCGATCAGGTAGTCAACACCCACGGAGGTGGACCGATGCAGGTGAACGTTCTCAATGCCCTGAAGCGGAGCGGTGGCCGCGACCGGCGGCTCGCGATAGCCGCGACCGCAGCCGGTCTCGCTCTCGTCGCGACAGGGTGTGGCAGCGGTGATACCGCGAGCCCCCCGCTCAGCGGTGCCGTGTCGACCACCGCCGGCGGTGCCGCGAGCAGCCAACCAGTGGGACACCAGGTGCCAGGACATCAGGTGACAGTGCAGATGACCGACTTTCATCTGGCGCTGTCCGATTCGACCTTGGCGCCGGGCACCTACACCTTCGTCGCGGTCAACGGCGAGCCTCACGGTGACACTGCAGCCTGGCAGCTACGACATGTACTGCCCGGTCGACGGCCACCGGGCGATGGGAATGGAGACACATTTCACAGTCGGCGCGGCAGCCGGAGCCGGTGGCTACTGATGAAACTCCTCGCAATGGGTCGACACCAGTGGTCACTCCGGTCGGCGCTAATGATGGCCGGCCGGCTCCTGGGAGCCGGTTTGACCGCCGCCATGGGATTGATTCACCTACGACTGTGGGTGGATGGCTACCGTGAAGTGCCGGTGCTCGGCACGCTGTTTCTGGTCAATGCGAGCTTCGCGCTTGCGCTCGCTGTGGTGTTGCTGGCCGTGCCGGCTCGCCTGCGCGGCGCCGTAGCGGCAATCACCGCTCTGTTCACCGCGGCCACTCTCACGGGATTGATCGTCAGCCTGACCGTCGGCCTGCTCGGCGTGCATGAGTCGCTGCGGACCCCGCTCGTACCCACCACACTGGTCATCGAGTCAACCGGGGTGCTCGTACTCATCGGACTGCTCGGGATCAGCTCCGAGCCGTGGGTCAGGGGGTGGTGGGGCCGTTGACGGCCTCCGCGTTCAGCGCGGCGGGAACGGGGGTGGGGGTGGGGGTGGGGGTGGGGGTGGGGGTGGGCGGCCAGCGCGGCGTAGACTAGGCCGATCAGAACGGGGACCTCAATCAACGGGCCGACCACGCCGGCAAGGGCTTGACTACTGGTGGCGCCGAAAGTCGCGATCGCCACCGCGATGGCGAGCTCGAAATGATCGCGAAGTAGGCCAGCAGGGGCAGCGCGATGCGGGCGACGTCCAGTGGGTGACTGGTGATCTGCCCGCCCTGCAGGGCGAAGAGGATCACGATGGTGAACAAAAGCCCGTAGAGCGCGACCGGGCCGATCTTCGGCAGGAACCGGGCCTCGTACCAGTCCCGTTCTTTGGAGCTTTCGCCGAGTCTGCGTGACAGGTAGCCGGCCAGCAGTGGGATGCCCAGGAAGATCAGCACGGACCGAGCGATCGCCCACCCGGAGACGGCGAGGCCAGTCCGCGCGAGGCCGAGCCAGCCGGGCAGCACTGACAGGTAGAACCAGCCCAACACCCCGAACGCGATCATCTGGAACACCGAGTTCAGCGCGAGTGAGGGGATGAGCAGGCGTCGGTCGCGGGTGACGGTGTCCAGCCGGTCGTAGCGGACCTTGGCCAGCACCGGATACATCATGATCAGCAGACCCGCGGCGATCGGCAACGAGATCCCCTCGACCTGGATCGCGTTCATCGCCGGCCCCAGGCTGGGGATTACTCGTGCGGCGCCCAGACCCATCAGCATCGCGGCGAGGATCCAGGCCGGCAGGAACCTGTCCAGGGTGGGCAGCTTAGCGACCACGCCCTCGTGGCTGGTGGCCGAGCCGGTGGCGCTCATGCGTTCAGGGGTGATCATGCTGCCGCCTCTGGCCTTCGTCGCTTCATGACGCTCGGGTTCTTGGTTGCGTCGTTGGCGCTCCGCATGAATTTCCGGTCGCGTTGGTAACGTTCGTTGATCTCCGCCCAGAGCGCGGCAACCGTTTTCGCATCACCCAGGCTATCGAGCTTCGCGGGCCAGTTCACGTAGGAACGCCCGTTGTGATCCGTAGCCTGATAAGGACATTGTGACTTGTCGTCGTTGTCCTGACATAACGGATGGAAGACGACGTATACTCGCCAGCCTATGGTGGACTGGAACTCAATTGAAAAGCCGTAGTCGGCCAGTCCGTCCCGTGTCCGGTAATCCATGACAGTCATGATACTTTCCTTTCGTCACGCGAGCACTTCTTCATGCGTCGGTGTCAATGCGCTACCAAAGCGGATGCCTTTGGCTTCTTTGCCGATCGCGGTCAGCACGATCACCGCGACCAGTGCCGGGATCGCCGTCGAGGCCAGGGCGAACGAGTAGCCGTGGTGTTGGGCGAGCACCTCCTGGATGGGCAGGTTCAGCGAGGCGAGCAGATTGCCCAACTGGTAGGTCACGCCGGGGTAGACCCCGCGAATGGCGTCCGGTGACATCTCGGTCAGGTGGGCCGGGATCACGCCCCAGGCGCCCTGCACCATCATCTGCATCAGGAACGAGCCGAGCGCCAGCATCCCAGCGCCGTACCCGGCGAAGGCGAAAATCGGTATCAGCGGCAATCCGAGTGCCGCGCACAAGATCATCGTGTGCCGGCGGCCGAACCGCTCGGAGAGGCTGCCGAAGATCACGCCTCCAATGATGGCGCCGACGCTGTACAGCACCGCGATCCAAAGCGCCGTGGTGGATGACAGTGCGGCGCCGCCGTGGTCGGTGGCCTTGAGGAACTTCGGGTAGATGTCCTGCGTGCCGTGGCTCATCCAGTTGAAGGCCGTCATCAGCAGGATGAGGTAGCCGAACCGCAGGATGACCTTCCGGTCGAGTAGAATGTCCTTGATCGAAGTCCGGGTGGCGCGCATCCTCGCCCGAGAGGCTTCCCACACCTCCGACTCCTGCACCCGGGACCGCACCAGCAGGCTGATCAACGCCGGGAGGATGGACAGCACGAAGATCCAGCGCCAGTTCAGGTGCAGCGCGGAGTGGAACAGCAGGTAGGCCAGCGCGGCCAGCCCATAGCCGAACGAGTAGCCCGGTTGCAGCACGCCGGAGAAGAAGCCGCGGCGGGAGGGCGGAATCTTCTCCATCGCCAGCGCGGCGCCCAGGCCCCACTCCCCGCCCATGCCGATGCCGTAGCAAAACCGCAGGATCAGCAGCACCGTGAAGTTCGGCGCGATCGCGCACAGCACGCTGCACACCGAGTACAGCAGTACGTTCACGATCAGCGGGATGCGCCGGCCCACCCGGTCGGCCCACAGCCCGAAGATCAGCGCACCGACCGGCCGCATCGCCAGCGTGGCGGTGGTGAGGAACGCCAGCTCGACGGCGAACCGCGCCTCAGGCACACCGCCGCGGAAGGCGGTGTCCTCGGCGATGTCACCGATAACCATCAGGATCAGGGCGTAGTCGAAACCGTCCATGGCCCAGCCGAGCAGGGCCGCGATGAACGAGTTGCGCTGGTCAGGAGTCAGCGGCACGCGGGTCGACTGAGCTCGCGAGGCAGTGAGCGATCCCGGCATCACGTGTGGTCCTTCCGCGGACGATGACTGTGCACTGCGTGACAGCGTGCGTGATCCCCGACACGCTGACCACCTTGTGGCCCTTGTGGTCGCAGTGGACATTGCGGTCGCGAGCGGACCAGCGTGCGACGATGTGACCGGCGGTGAGGGTATGAACGCGCGCGAGTGGAGTCTGGCACGGCAGCTGGTCGTGCTGCAGGTCTGTGTCGTCCTGTTCGCCGTCGGCATCGAGGCGATGGTGGGCTTTTACCACGGCGCGAACCGCGGCACAACGTGGGATCAGCGGCAGCTACTCGGCCTCGTCACGTTGACCGAGGTCGCGCTCACTGTGGGAATCGCCGGATCGTTGCTCGTCGCGGATCGGGTACACCGGCAGACCCTCGGTTTGGAGCCCGCAGTCATTGCCCGGCAGTATCAGCATCACCAGGCGATGCTGTGCGCCGTGCGGGAGGGACTGGTCATCACCGACCAGGCGGGCAAGCTGATGCTGGCCAACGACGAGGCCCGCCGTTTGCTGCGGTTGCCTCCTGGTGGGGAGGACAAACTGGTAGGTAATCTGCTCTCCGACCCAGATCTCGCCGAGCTGTTCACGCAGGATGGACCCGTCCGGGATCAGGTGCGCGTCGCGGCGGGGCGGGTCCTGCTGGTCAGCCGCAGCCCTGCGGCGGTGGACGGTAAACCCGTCGGTGCGGTGATCACGCTGCGCGATCGAACCGAGCTCCAAACGGTGCTGCGCGAACTGGACACCGTTCGTGCGCTTGCCGACGCGCTCCGTGCCCAAACGCACGAGTCCGCGAACCGGCTACAAGCCCTGGTCGGGCTGGTCGAGCTCGGCCGGTACGAGGATGCGGTCCGGCTAGGCACCCGGGATTCCTCGATCGCGCAGCGGCTCAGTGACCAGCTGCTCGACCGGGTGGGGGAGCCCACGCTGGTGGCGCTGCTGCTGGGCAAAACCGTGATCGCCACCAACCGAGGCGTCGAGTTGCGGCTCGGCCCCGACACCGCCGTCACTGCGGTACGCCTTCCCGTGGAGCAGGTGCTCACCGTCGTCGGCAACCTCGTGGACAACGCGCTCGACGCCGCCGCGATCGGCGGTGGCTGGGTCGAGCTGACGCTGCGCAACGACGCCCGAGGGCTGCACGTGATCGTGCGAGACAACGGCCCAGGCCTGCCAGCCGAGCACCTCGAGGAGATTTTCACCCCCGGATGGACCACCAAAAAAACCGACACCCCCGGCGGCCGAGGCCTGGGCCTGGCGCTGGTCCGGAACACGGTGACCCGCCTGGGCGGCACCATCAGCGCGGCCAACGACTCTGGTGACAACGGGGGCGCCGTCTTCCAGGTCCAGCTACCCACCGCGACTACCTCAGCCAGCACCGCAATCCAGGTGAACGCATGATCCGCACGCTCGTGGTCGAGGACGATCCGGAGGTCGCCGAGGTCAACCGCGGCTACGTGGAGCGCGTAGCGGGCTTCGTGGTGGTCGGTGTGGCCCGCAGCGGCGGAGAGGCCGTCGCTGCGGCTCACAACCAACCGGTCGACCTGGTCCTGCTCGACTTCTACCTGCCCGACATGAGCGGGCTGGATGTCTGCCATGCCCTGCGAACCGCTCGCACGCCACCGATCGACATCATCGCCGTCACCGCGGCCCGCGACGCCGACACGGTGCGCGCCGCGATCGCCCACGGCGTCGTGCAGTACCTGATCAAGCCGTACAGCTTCGCCGCCTTCCGGGAGAAGCTCCAGCGATACGCCGCGTACCACCAGCGGCTACCCCCCGGCCAGCTCACTGACCAGCCCGGGATCGACCGGGTGCTGAACACGCTGCGCGGCTCCGCCACCGCCGCGCTGCCGAAGGGCCTCTCCCCCACCACCTATGAACTGGTCGTTCGTGTCCTTCGCGACGCCGACCAGCCGCTAACAACCACCGAGATCGCTTGTGCCACGGGGCTGTCCCGGGTCTGCGCCCGCCGCTACCTCGATCACCTGCACCAACAGGATCTGGCCGTGCGCACTGCCCGCTACGGCACCACAGGACCACCCCAGCACCTCTACCAGTGGGCGTCTCGCCTCTCCTAATCAGTCGAGCGGTGTCAGCGCCGACCCCACGCGTAACCAAATCCAGATGTTGTAGTTACATCACTGTAGTTCCGCTACTGGTAGTGGTTAGGAGTTCGTGATGCGTTGTCCTTTTTGTCGTCATCTGGACAGCAGAGTGATCGACAGTCGCTCTGGTGAGGGCGGAACGGCCATCCGGCGACGCCGCGTGTGTCCGGAGTGCAACCAACGGTTCACCACCGTCGAGACGACCATGTTGATGATCTTGAAACGGTCCGGGGTCACCGAGCGGTTCTGTCGGGAGAAGGTCATCGCCGGGGTGCGCCGGGCCTGCCAGGGCCGGTCTGTCAGCGAGGACGCGCTGGCGCGGCTGGGCCAGCAAGTGGAGTACGACCTGCGCGCCCTGGGTCGGGCGCACCTGCCCGCCCACGAGGTGGGGCTCGCTGTGCTGGGACCGTTGCGCGACCTTGACGAGGTGGCCTATCTCCGATTCGCCTCGGTGTACCGCGGCTTTGAGTCCTTGAGTGACTTCGAGGCTGAGATCCGGCGACTGCGCGCCGAGCGCGTGGCCGCCTCCCACGACAGCGAGCCGGCTGAGGTCCGGGAGCCCGTGCACGCACGATAAGACCGCGCATGACAAGACATGGAGGGACGAGCAAACATGTCAGAAATGGTCGGCAACTCACTGGGCACCCGGGGCAACGCGGGCGGGGGGCTGCGGTGTGAGCGGATCTACACCAAGCCCGGGGTGCATCCGTACGATGAGGTGACCTGGACGCGGCAGGACGTCGTGCTCACCAACTGGCGAGATGGCTCGATCAATTTCGAGCAGCGGGGTGTCGAGTTCCCCGATTTCTGGTCACCGAACTCGGTGCAAATCGTCACCAGCAAGTATTTCCGGGGCGCGCTGGGATCGCCGGTGCGGGAGTGGAGCCTCAAGCAGCTCATCAACCGAGTGGTGCTCACCTACACCAAGGCCGGCAAAGACCACGGTTACTTCGCGACCGATGAGGACGCGGAGATCTTCGAGCATGAGATGATCTACACTCTGCTGCACCAGATCTTCAGTTTCAACTCACCCGTGTGGTTCAACGTGGGGACCGCCGCGCCCGCGCAGGTCTCGGCGTGTTTCCTGCTGGCCGTCGATGACTCGATGGACTCGATCCTGAACTGGTACAAAGAAGAAGGGCTGATCTTCAAAGGCGGGTCTGGCGCCGGGGTGAACCTGTCTAAGATCCGGTCGTCCAAGGAGCTGTTGTCCTCCGGGGGCAACGCGTCGGGCCCGGTGTCGTTCATGCGCGGCGCGGACGCCTCCGCTGGGACGATCAAGTCCGGTGGCGCCACCCGGCGCGCGGCGAAGATGGTGATCCTGGACGTCGATCACCCCGATATCGAGGAGTTCATCGAGACCAAGGTCCGGGAGGAAGCTAAGATCCGGGTGCTGCGCGACGCCGGGTACGACATGGACCTGGGCGGCAGTGACATTTACTCCGTGCAGTACCAGAACGCCAACAATTCGGTCCGGGTGTCGGATGAGTTCATGAAGGCCGTGGCGGCCGGTACCCAGTTCGGGCTGCGGGCCCGGACCACGGGTGAGATCATCGAGACCGTTGACGCGGCCGCGCTGTTCCGTCGGATGTGCGAAGCGGCATGGTCCTGCGCCGACCCGGGAATCCAGTATGACGACACGATCAACGGCTGGCACACCTGCCCGGAATCGGGGCGGATCACCACCTCCAATCCGTGCGCCGAATACGTTCACCTGGACAACTCCTCGTGCAACCTCGCCTCACTGAATCTGATGAAGTTCCTCCGGGAATCGCCGGACGGCGCGCAGAGCTTCGATACGGTCACCTTCGCCAAGTGCGCCGAGTTGGTGATCACCGCCATGGACATCTCCATCTGCTTCGCTGATTTCCCCACGCAGGCGATCGGGGAAACCACCCGCGCGTACCGGCAACTCGGAATGGGCTACGCCAATCTCGGTGCGCTGCTGATGGCGACCGGGCACCCCTACGACTCCGACGGCGGCCGCGGCCTGGCCGGCGCGATCACCAGCCTGATGACCGGCGTGGCCTACCGGCGTTCCGCACAGCTCGCTGGGGTGGTGGGCGCTTACGACGGGTACGCCCGCAACGCCGAGGGCCACATCCGGGTGATGCGCAAGCATGCCGACGCCAACGCCGACGCGCGGCGGGTCGGTGAGCCGCGGGGGCTGGACACCCCCGTGTGGGAGGCTGCGGACCGGGCGTGGCGGGAGTGCCTGTCGATCGGACAGCGCAGCGGCTGGCGCAATGCGCAAGTCACGCTGCTGGCCCCGACGGGCACCTCGGGACTGGCGATGGACGTCGACACCACCGGCATCGAGCCGGCCCTAGGATTGATCACCTTCAAGAAGCTGGTCGGTGGCGGCTCGATGCAGTTCGTTAACGGCACTGTGCCCCGGGCGCTGCGCAAGCTCGGCTACCAGCCGGAACAGGTCGAGGCGATCGTCGCGCACATCGCCGGGCACGGCAACGTCCTGCGCGCGCCCGGGCTGCGTCCCGAGCATTACTCGGTGTTCGACTGCGCGATGGGCGAAGCGGCGATCGCGCCGATGGGGCATCTGCGGATGCTCGCGGCGGTGCAGCCGTTTCTCTCCGGCGCGATCAGCAAGACGATCAACATGCCGGAGAGCGCGACCGTCGAGGACGTCGAGAGTATTTACACCCAGGGCTGGGAGCTGGGCCTGAAGGCGGTCGCGATCTACCGGGACAACTGCAAGGTGGGCCAGCCGCTGTCGGTGTCCAAGCGCGACGACAAAACCGCAGCCGCGCCTGTGTCGGCCGCCGCAGCGGAGTACCGGCCCGTCCGCAGGCGACTGCCCAAGAGCCGAACCGGCCTCACCACGTCGTACACGGTGGG
Source organism: Pseudonocardiaceae bacterium (assembly GCA_050699655.1). Lineage (GTDB taxonomy): Bacteria > Actinomycetota > Actinomycetes > Mycobacteriales > Pseudonocardiaceae. Next base: position 60 of record JBOHFJ010000055.1, on the reverse strand, counting down.
CGGCGCCGAGGGTTACATCACCGCGAACTCCTACCCGGGCGACGGCCTCGGCGAGGTCTT
>JBOHFJ010000054.1:0-18054 GCA_050699655.1 Pseudonocardiaceae bacterium | reverse complement strand
GCCGGCGTGGTAACCGATGAACGGCAGCATCGCCATCGGGTCCCGGCGCACCTCACCGAGCCGACCGACCGCCGCCGCGGTCTTCTCGCTGGACAGCGTGGCGCCCAGGAACACCCCGTGCTGCCAGTCGAAGGCCTCATTGACCAGGGGTACGGTGTTGGCCCGGCGGCCGCCGAACAGGATCGCCGAGATCGGCACGCCGCCTGGGTCGTCCCACTCCGGCGCGAGCACCGGGCACTGGGCCAGGGGTGTGCAGTACCGGGAGTTCGGGTGCGCGCCGCGCTGCCCGGCGGCGCCGTCGGCGGGTGTCCAGTCCTGTTTCCTCCATGACGTAGCGTGTTCCGGCGGTGCGCCCATGCCCTCCCACCAGATGTCGCCGTCGTCAGTGAGCGCGACGTTGGTGAAGATGGAGTTTCCTTGACACAGCGTGCGCATGGCGTTGGGGTTGGTCTGCCAGTTGGTGCCCGGGGCCACGCCGAAGAACCCGTTCTCGGGATTCACCGCGTAGAGCCGGCCGTCGGCGCCGAAGCGCATCCAGGCGATGTCGTCACCCAGGGTCTCGGCCTTCCAGCCGGGGATGGTGGGCGCGAGCATCGCCAGGTTGGTCTTGCCGCAACCCGAGGGGAACGCGGCCGCGACGTAATGGGTCACCCGCTCCGGGCTGGTCAGCTTGAGGATCAGCATGTGCTCTGCGAGCCAGCCCTCGTCGCGGGCCAGCACCGAGGCGATCCGCAGCGCGTAGCACTTCTTGCCCAGCAGCGCATTGCCACCGTAGCCGGAGCCGTAACTCCAGATCAGCCGCTCCTCGGGGAAGTGGCTGATGTACTTGGTGTCGTTGCACGGCCAGGGCACGTCAGCCTGGCCGGGTTGCAACGGGTGGCCCACCGAGTGCAGGCAGGACACGAAGTCCGCCTCGCCGCCTTCGAGTGAGGTGAACCTGCTCAGCGCCACCTCGCCCATCCTGGTCATGATCTTCATAGAGCACGCCACGTAGGCGGAATCGGTGATCTCGACGCCGAGTTTGGGGTTCGGGTCCCCCAGCGGGCCCATGCAGAAGGGCACTACGTACATCGTCCGACCGCGCATGCACCCCCGGTACAGCTCGGTCATCACCGAGCGCATCTCGTCGGGGTGCATCCAGTTGTTGGTGGGACCGCAGTCCTGCTCGGCTCGCGAGCAGATGAAGGTGCGCTCCTCGACCCGGGCCACGTCCTGGGGGTCCGAGGTGGCCCAGAACGAGTTCGGCTTGCGGTCCAGCCGGGTGAACGTGCCGGTGTCGACCAATTGGGTGGTGAGCCGCTGCCATTCCCGCTCAGATCCGTCGCACCACTGGACGCGGTCGGGCTGAGTGATCTTCGCGGTGTCGCGCACCCAGGTGAGCAACCGCGAGTGGCTGGTCGGGGCGTCATCAAGGCCGGGGAGGGTCACCGCTCGTCTCCTTGCATGAGTGACCAGCCTAACTCTGGTGACTACCCAGCGCGGCGACTTGCGATTGAGAAATCAATCACAGTCCCGGGATCGCTGAGCTAGCTGGCCCGGCTAGCTAGCACGGCTCACGGAGGACATGTTGAAGTCGGGGATCCGGATGGGGGGCATCGCGGTGCGGGAGAACCAGTCCTTCAATTCCCGACCCAGCGCGGGCTGGGTCGCGCCGACGTCACTGGCGCGCCGGAGCAGGTCGATCGGGCTTTCGTTGAACCGGAAATTGTTCACCTGACCGACCACCTCGCCGCCTTCGATGAGGTACACCCCGTCCCGGGTCAGCCCGGTGAGCAGCAACGACACCGGATCGACCTCGCGGATGTACCACAGGCACGTCAGCAGTAACCCCCGCTCGGTGCGCCGCACCAGGTCATCGGTCGAGGCGCGGGTGCCCCCGGCCAGCACCAGGTTCGCCGGCGGTGGGGTGAACCGCCCGCCCAGCTCCACCGCGGCCGCCCGGGGATAGGCCAGCGCGTTCACCGTGCCCTCGCGCAGCCAGTCCACCCGAGGGATCGGGGCGCCATTGTCGAAGACACTCACCGAGTCGCCTGAGGCGGTGGTGGTCAGGAACGGCTCGGTCCGCAGGCCGGGCGCGGCCGGATCGCTGAACAGCGTGAGCGGCAGGTCGGTCAGCCGCTCACCCATCCGGGTGCCGCTCGGCGCCCCACCGCCGGCGGAGCCGGCAATCCGGCCACCGCCGGCGGAGCCGGCAATCCGGCCACCGCCGGCGGAGCCGGCAATCCGGCCACCGGGTACGGCGAACGCGCTGCGCCCCTCGTGCGCCGGCCGTCCGTCCATTGACCACACCAGGCGCAGCATCAGATCGGCGACCGCGCAGGGCGGCAGGATGGTCTCGTACCGACCCGCTGGCAGCTCGAGGCGCCGCTGCGACCAGCTCAGCCGGCGCCGCACCTCGGCGACGAGTGCGGTGAGATTCACATCGGTGAAATCAGCCGTGTACGCCCCGGCCCAAGCGCTGCGGGTGAGGTCATCGGCGATCTTGCCGTTGAGCTCCACTGTGCCGGTGGGCTGCACCCAGCGGCGGCGCAGCCCGGTCGAGGACGCCAGCCAGGTGGTCTGCACCCGGTGCTCGGCGAAGCCATACAGCAACTCGCCGGCCCCTCCGGCCGAGCCGGCAATCCGGCCACCGCCGGCCGAGCCGGCAATCCGGCCACCGCCGGCCGAGCCGCGGAAAGCCCCGGCCAGCTCGTCGGTCAATCGGGCGAACACGTCGATCTCGGTGGCCACCGCCGGTGTGGCGAAATCGTCGTCCGCGGTGCCCTCCAGCAGCGGCGCGGCGTCCCGGGCCGGGCCGGACTGCCGGGCCGCTTCCTCGCTGGCCGCCACCACGGCGCGCACCTCGGCGAGGTCGACGCCGTTGCCGCTGACCACGCCACTGGCGGTCCCGTCGGCACCGTCCAAGACCGAGATCACCGAGAAGGAGCGGGTTGTGGTGTGCCCGTTGGTGGTCATCGTGCTGTTCGCCCAGCGCAGGTTGACCTCGCTAGTGTCGCTGAGCACCACGATGCACCCGTCGGCCTTCGACGCGGCCAGCGCGGTCGTGGTGAGCTCGTGCGGACCCAGCGCTGGTCCATTAATGGGGCCGCTGGTCACTGGCCGGCCTCCTCGCGGGAGTTGAGCACGTTGATGTTGCGCAGCAGCGCGGAGGGGCACCCGTGGCTGACCGGGGCGACTTGGCCGGGCTGGGCCTTGCCGCAGTTCAGCGCGCCGGCGAGCAACCAGGTGCACGGGCCTCCCAGGGCTTCCAAGGCGCCCCAGAAATCGGTGGTGGTGGCCTGGTAGGCGACGTCACGGAGTTGCCCGGCCAGCACGCCGCCCTCAATGCGGTAGAACCGCTGCCCGGTGAACTGGAAGTTGTAGCGCTGCATGTCGATCGACCAGGAGCGGTCACCGACGACGTAGATGCCGTGCTGCACCCCGGAGATCAGCTCCGCGGTCGCCGTGTCGGTGTCCGGGTCGGGTTGCAGCGACACGTTGGCCATTCGCTGGATGGGCACGTGGTGTGGCGAGTCCGCGTACGCGCAGCCCGTTGAGCGTTCCAGGCCCAGCCGGCGGGCGAAGGCCCGGTCGGTCTGATAGCCGACCAGGGTCCCGCCGGCCACCAGGTCCCACCGCGAGGTGGCGACCCCGTCGTCGTCGTAGCCGATGGTGGCCAGCCCGTGAGGCTCGGTGCGGTCCCCGGTGACGTGCATGGCCGGCGAGCCGTAGCGTAGGGTGCCGAGCTTGTCCGGAGTGGCAAAGGAGGACCCGGCATAGGCCGCTTCGTAGCCGATCGCCCGGTCGTACTCGGTGGCGTGCCCCACTGACTCGTGGATCGTCAGCCACAGGTTGGTTGGATCGATCACCAGGTCATACCGGTCGGGTTGCACGCTGGGTGCCTTGACCTTCTCAGCCAGCCATTCGGGGATTTGCGCGAGCTCGCCGTCCCAGTCCCAGCCGGTGTTGCCGGTCAGGTATTCCCAGCCTCGCGCGGTGGGTGGCCCGCAGGTCCGCATGCTCTCGAACGAGCCGGCTGCCCGGTCCACCGCGGTCGCGGTGACAATGGGGTGGATCCGCACTCGCTGCTGGGTGGTGCTGGTGCCGGCCGAGTCGGCGTAGAACTTGATTTCCTTCTCCGCCTGGAAGAGCACCTCGGTGTGCTCCACCCCGTCAGCGGCGAGCAGCCGGCGCGACCACTCCGTGAGCAGCGCCACCTTCTCTTGCAGCGGCACCGTGAACGGGTCGATCTCGTGATCACCGACCCACACCGCGTCAGTGTGTACCGGTTCGGCGGCCAGCTCCACCCGCTCGGCGTTGAGCGGGCTCAGGGTGCGGGCCACCTCGACGGCCCGTTGCGCGGTCGCCGCCGCGGACTGTGTGGTCAGCTCCAGGTGCGAGGCGAACCCCCAGGTGCCTTCGACGATAACCCGGACGGCCAGCCCGATTGTGGTGGAGTCCCGCGCCGTCGCGACTGCCCCATCGCGCAGCCGCAGCAGCTGCCGGGTGGTCCGCTCGATCCGGACGTCGGCGTGCTCGGCGCCCAGCTCGCGAGCCCGCCCCAGGGCGGCTTCAGCCACCAGCCGCAACGGCAGGGCAAGAAAGCCGGGATCGATCGTGCCGATACTCACAGGCCGACCCTAACCGGCCCCGCGCCGCAACCAACGCTGGGCCAGCGCCGCCGCCGACCCGAGGACCCCAGAGTCGCGCAAATGAATGCGGTGTTCATGCCGATCACGATGCCGGACGCCACTGTCACGCCGCCTGGTTGACCCGTTGCAGGTGCGTTTGTGATACAGCGAGCCCCGCCGCCCACAGCCACAACGCCCGGGGATTGGCCTTAGATAGTACTACGCGGTTGGCTGTTGTTTGGCTCGCAACACTTGAAGTGCCTCACGCCAAGTCGGCTCTTCGGGGATCGTCGCCTCGTAGTTGCGTCTAGCGATGTGAGCAAGAAATTCAGGCTCAGGGGCGACTCCGTGGGTCGTCACGTAGTAACGCAGCGCGGAATTCCAGATCCAAGTGCCATCTGTGTGCGACGACATGGGGACCACGCGGCCGCAGCTCGGATCAATGCGATCGACGTCGCGGCCGGTCGTGCGGCGGATGACCTTACCTGAATCAAGGAATCTAGCCACTCGAGCCCGTTCTTCAGGATCTTCAATGCGATCTCTGGTGGGAGAAAAGAACGGATTTCCGGACGAGTCGACACCGTCGTAAAGGCGGGCGAGCTGTATCATCAGGCCTCCTTTGATTCGTTGATTCTTGGATGAAATGTTCGCCAATTCCCATCGTGCGGCGTCGTGGGTGTCGGGTTGCCGAATATGTCCACGTCCTTTGATGTGACATATATCGTCCCATCCGGTTCGGACCAGGCCAGCTCCGTCGGTGCAGTCACGTCGACATTCAAGCGGTCGGCCAGTAATTGTCCAAACCCGTCGTCGCCACGGCCCGTTTCACAGGCAAACAGCCGCACCGGCTGACCATTCCAGTTCGGGTCGTGTTCCAATATAGACCCCAGATCGTCCGGGGAGAGTGACTCCCCTCCGATGCACACCCTGGCGGGGTTGCCGTGCATGTCGACCGTGTACTGACCTGGTGCCGGGGGCACATCCTGCGCGGCTTGACGCATCTCCGTGTCGTGAGGATCGTAAAACCCCCGTCCGGCGGGCGTGACCTGGCTCTGATCCAGATAGTTACGTAGTCGATCGTCGAGTTCGGCTAATGTATCTGTAGCGCTGTCCTGACCTTCGCCGTTTGATGCATCCTCGCTTGGTTCGGCAGGCGCTGTGTCTATCCGTCCGGAGTACGCGTCTGTGGCCGGCTGAGTCTGCTCTGCGTGGGCAGGCTCAGTGTTCCCGCTGTCGTTGCTGTTCGCCTGGGGCGCATCGGGTGGGGGAGTTACGTGCTCGTCATCGCGATCGGCCTGCGGGTCAATGGCCGTATCGCCGACCGCTTCGGGGGCGTAGGGCTCGGCCGGGTGGGGTTGGTGCGCATCTCCTCCGGATACGGCAACGTTTTTTTGCTCGGCGCCACCAAGCTCTTCTATGGTCGCATTGACTTCTTCGGCCCGATTAATATATTCTTCATTGGGGCTGTGTTCGGTGTTGCTGCCGGTTTCATCGGCAAGCATCCGCTCTGCGTCGGTGAGCTCGTTGTCCTTGGTGGGCGGAAGTTCCGCGAACTGGCCCTGACGGGGATCTTCGGGACTGAGTTCACCGTACTGTCGTGCCACATCGGAACTCGTGATGATCGAGTCATCCGTCTGAGCGGAGCCAGGGCTCGGTGTATGGGTTTCGTGGGTCGTCTGTGCTTCTGGTCCGTCGATCCGGGAGGTAGCGGGCAGATCGGGCTTGTCGGTGTCTACAGTGTCGGTAGGCGTTGCGGCGGTGTCCCACGGATTGTCGAGTGGTCGTTCGTCATTGAGCATTCGCTCGGCATCGATAGACTCGTCTGGTTCTCGAATATCGGTGAGGGTGTTGCCCGCAAACTCCCGATGGTCGGGGGGTGGTTCAGGAGGCGGTGGTGTCGGAGGGGTGTCGCTGGGGGCGTCGGTCATGGGCGCTCACTCCCGGCGTCGCGTACCGAGATGAGGGTGAGTGGCCAGGTGCTGGTGAGGTGGAGGAATCTCGTTGCGTCCTGCAGGCGTTGTCGTGGGTCGTGTGCGCGGCTGAGTTGTGCGGCGGCCTGTTCGTAGACGGGTGGCGTCTCTGTTCCGGTGATGGTGGTGCGGGGTGGTCGCCAGCAGTCGGGGTGTTGCCGCAGTTCGTCGAGTTGTTCGGCTTGTGTGCTACCGGTGAGGTGCAGGCCGCGCCTGGCCCAGGCGGCTGTGTCGGGGTGTGGCTGCGCTTCGGGAGCGGTGTTGTTCTGCAGGGAACGCAGCACATCGGCCCACCGGTAGCGGCCAGCTTGCCAGTGCGCTTCAGAGCCGTCACAGGGTGATGCGGTGCTATCCATCCGCTGCGTGGCAGATTCGGTGAGATGGGCTGCCAGAGATTCGGGCTGGTAGTAGACGGCCAGATCAGAATAGCGGCTGTCGATGGCAGCTTGGACGCGATGGGCGAGGGCACATTCGAGCGTTCGGCGGTCAGCGTGGGTTTTGAGGCTGTCCAACCAGGTTTTGTCCGGTCGCGGTGCGGGTCTGCCAACGAGGTGAGCGGCGGTGAGCAATTCGATCCACAAGATCAGGCGAGGGTCGTCCGCGAGTTGGGCTCCGCGGTTCATCTCGCGGAGCAGGCACGCCCGAGTCTGACACATCTGGCCACACGCGATGCTCCGGGTCCGTGTGATGGCCACAGCGTGGTCAACCTCCGGGCCACTGTATCGTTCCCGCTTTTCACCCAGCGGGACGGCGATCCGTATTGGGCGGTCCATGCCGTCGGCGAAGACCGCTGCCCGTCCCGGCGGGAGAGAGACGACGTGGCGGGACTGGGCGTCGTCGAGGTTCATAGTGGCGCCCACGGTGTCCCGGTCATCGGCAGCGGGGAGTCGATGAACGATCTTTAGCGCGGTGTTCTTGATGACGTCGGACAGGATCTTCGAGGGAATCTGTTCGGCGATGATGACGCCCTCACCGTAGGCGCGGATCTCGGCAAGCAGCGCAGCGAACAACTCGACGGCGTGCGCTGCGGGACCACCTGGTTCAACTCGCTTCAGCAGCCGGTGGGCTTCCTCAATGACGGTCACGTGCCGTAGCCGGTTCTGCAGATCTGGGATGCCACGGTGGATGCGCAGGTGTTCGTAAAGGCGTACAAGGACAGCTCCGATGAAAAACGCTTTGTCGTGGTCGTTGCCGATATCTTCAATCTCCAGTACCACGTTGCGGCGTAGCAGGTCGGCGATGTCGAGCGGGTGGCCACCTTCGAAAAACCGGCCCGGTGTGCCGAGCCGTAACGAGCCGATACGGACGTCGATGAAACCACGGACGTTAGCGGTGATCTCATGGCCATAGCCAATGTTGTCCACAACCGCCGAGGCTGTGCGCTGTAGATCACCGAGACTTGGGTACTTTGGGGTGATGCCGGGCAGGCGAGACTGGTTGAGGACCAGGTCCCAGCCGACGTCGATGTAGCAGCGGGTGAGCGCTTGACTGAGCACCTGAGGGAACGGTTCCTGGGCTTCGAACGCGGCCAGGAATAGGGCCCGTACAAGATCGATATGAGTTTGCAGGGGGAAGCTGGGTTCGGGTTCTAGCGGGTTGAGGCCCACCGGAAGCGTGCTGGGATCACCAGGTCGCACCACTGTGACCTCGCCATGCGGCGCAAGACGTCCAGACATCAGAGTGTACTCAGCCTTAGCCGGCTCGATGACTAGCCATGGGATCCCCTCTTTGTGCAGCCCTTCAAGTAGATGGCGGACCGTCTGCGATTTTCCGGCACCGGTGGCTCCTGCGACAAAAGTGTGCCGGTTAAGGGTCTCGGTGGTGACACAGAACTGGCCAACGGGCTGGTCGCCGTCGTCGAGCACCGTCCCTACTCCTACGCCGACGCCGCTGGTGTTTTCGGGCGTGAGGTCGAAATCCGCGCGCTCGACCAGGCGGATGCCAGGAAGTTCCCGACTCGGTGGCCGGGCCAGAGCGGCAAGAAGCTCTGTGGTGGCAGGCCATGGCGACTGCGGCGCACCGGTACCGGTAATCATCTCGTGCCAGACCGCATCGAATGATCCGGACGTCGTTCCGGGAACCACCACGTAGGGGAGTTTCTCAAGATCGCTGGAGCTGCACAGCAGCGCCGCCGCCCGCCGGGTTTCGGCCTGATGAGACCCGCCGACCAGGACATGGACGTTCCACATTCCACTCGTCCGCGCTCTGCTCAGCTCGCGATACCGGCCCTGTGCCCGTTCCAGTGCCACACGGTCGAGTTCGGAGTTCTCCCGCTGACGTAGCCGCGGAATCTGAGTGGCCAGGGCAAGTAACTCACCGTCGACCCGCTCAGTAGTGAGGGGTTCGGCGACAACGAGCCACACGAAGGGCTGAGCCAGGTGTGTCACATAATCATCGAACCCACCTCGCTGCTGCTTGGTGCGCTGTTCTTCGCGGGGAGTCCAGAGCGGATCAGATTGTCCAGGACAGCGTACCCATACCGGAAAGCTGTTCCAGATTCCGTCGACGTGCTGGAGAGTGAGTGCTTCCGAGACGGCGCCCGGCGGATACAGCACGGAGCTGCGGCGCCCCGGGAGTCTTAGCGTGGGGCCGGCGGGCGGGAAGAAGGGGCGCCCGCCTGTCACTACCTGGATCTGGTCTTCTCCTGGAAGCCGTGCCCACGCCACAGCGATAGCGGGCGAACTGGCGGGATAGCCGCCCAGGTCGGCGTGTGCTGCGGTCAATGCCGCGAACAGGTGTGCCGAAGTGGGATCGTCCGAACGCTCCGAGCGCGCCGACTGGCGAGGAACCACCAGTAAGCGATGGAAATTAAATCCATCGAGGGCACCCATGCCGAGCTCCTGTTAAGTCAACTGCGGGGTGTCGGCGACTCGTTCCAGCAAGGTGATCCCTGGGTTGCAGTCACCCATCACCACCCGCCGCCCAGACCGTCCCGCCTCGACGAGGACGAATGCGGTGGGAGGCAATGACTGGATCGCCGTGGGCTCGACGGCGAACTCGTACACGCGTGCCCTGGTGGTGCCGGTGGTTTGGGAATCGGACATCGACTGGTTCACTGTATGTTGCCACGTCTCAGCGCGCGAGTCGGTAACCGAGGTCGACCACCCGCTGCTCGATCCTCCCGAGCTGCTGAATTCTCCCGAGGAGCCATGGTGTGACCAGCTGTGGGACGAACCCCCACTTCGGCCTTCGGTGTATGAGACACCCTCCTGCCAGCCGCGGCTTTCCGCGGTTCCCTCGGTGAACGTCTTTCCGGTCTGGTCGGTGAGCTGGCTCAGCACGAATTTGTGCCCGCGACCGATGAAATTCGCTGCCGCATCCGCCTCCTTCGTATTGCCTAGCCGCATCAGCACTGCTGCGCTGTCGGAGCCGCCAAGCAACTGTTCCAGATCACCGCGCAGGTGTTCCAGCAGCAGGATCAACCGGACCCCGGCGATACGAGCTTGCCGCGCCATCGCCTCCAGGCTCTCTCTGCCGACATGGTCTGCCCCGGCGATCACGAGCACATCCTGCGTTCCCGGCCTACCGCCCGACCTCAGCTCGTGCAAGACTCGGTGGAACACGATCCGATCGATCAGGTCTTTACGCCGCTGGTGCCTGCTTGAGGTGCTAATCACGGCCAGACCGCCCCCCGGCCATATCCTCCCGTCCACAGCCTCGCCCGCGGGCCCACCGATATTCGGAACGGTAGATCCGGTTTCCTCGCGGGCCAACAAGTCCAGGACGCTAGTGAGGAACTGCAGCTCGTGCTGCACACGCTCAGTGTGACCGAAGGTGTCCAGATAGGACGTCAGCCGTGCGATTTCCGGTGCCGTGAGCGGGCCCGACTCAGCGGCTTCGTAGGTGCGGCGCAGTAACTTCAGTCCCGCGACCAGCCGCGTAAACGTCGGTGGCTCATCAAGACGCTCAGCAACCGCAACCAGCAGTTCGGCATCCAGAGCCCGCAGGTCCACGTTGTCACCCGACTGCCGCATGGTATGGACCGACTCGGCTACCAACTCCGCAACTTCATCCGGACTGCACCCGCCGAGGATGTTGATGTTCAAGCGGGCAAGCTCGGCGGGCATCGTGAGCTGGGATACGGAAAACCCCCGGGTAGACGCCAACGCGGCCAGCCCACCACCCACCTGCTCTTCGCTGAAATCCACCAACAGAATTCCGCTACCCGTCGCCATCAACGAACTCCCCAAGGTTGCTACGAGGCTGGCCCACCCGTCTCCGGTCCCGCCGAAGACGTCCACCCGGCTCGGGCAAGACTGCAGTCGCAACGGATGCCACAACAACGCCGCCGCCTGTCGCTGCCGTTCGCGTTCGTCATGCTTATCGATCTGAGCCTGCCACTCGCGCTCCGCTTGCTGGAACTGTGCAAAAGCTAGTTCCCGCCGCTGCGTGGCCTCCTGCTGTGTAGTCTTGATCTTCCATGCGGGGAAAGCAACCAATCCCACCACGACGGTCAATCCCACGAGTAGCACCAGAAACCCGAGTGCCGCGGAACCGATCGACAACAGAATCCACAGTGCCCCGACCATCGCAAGTCGCTTGGGTAGCTGACCTTTTGCCTGTTCTCTCTGGGTCAGCAGTGCACTCACGTCGGGTTCGGGCGGTTCCTGCCAGGCCGGTCTTTCGTTGGTCTCTGGACTCGGCTGCAACGGCTCCGGCTCACGGTACTCCCACCCCCACCGCTCGTCGGGCACGAACAACTTCTCTATCAGCGCGACACTTGATACAGTCGTGGCTGCCATCGATACTCCCATGGTAGTCTGTTGAACGGTTTTCGTGCCGCTCTTGTTAGGATATCGCCGCATCGCCACCCTCGTTACACGGACGTTCGTCGCCTCGCGTCTCCGGGCGGCGCCAAGATCTGTGAGGATCACGGGGTTTCGTTACTGTCCGTGTCGTCCACGGAACCGGGGTCGCTGCGCACAACATCCCACCGACCTCCCCTGGGACACGTGTGGCAAATGTGGCGCGAACCAGGGAATCCCGGAGAGGGGTCGTGGTGCATGGACCAGGGTTCAGGTAGGGGAGAACCCTCATGTACCTGGCGGCGCGGTGCGGCATCGTTGTTCTTGTTGGTCGCACCGCCTGGGCACCGCGCCGGGACGCCCAGGCGGAAGACCGGAAAACCTGTCGCCCCCAAGTTCAGGGGATGCGCAGTGCCAGGGGAGCGCAAGCAGGTATACAGGGATGGGCCCGGGTCGCCATTCGGGGATGCCCGGGCCTGCCTCATTCGGACGGTGACTTGGGCCCAGGCGAGCTGGGCCCTGGCGAGCCGCTGTGCTCGTCCGCCCAGCTCTGGGCAAGTTGACATACTCGCTGGTTGAGGAGCTCCGCGGCGGCCTCCGGGTCGGTGGTGCGACCGGCGGCCAGGCCCAGCAGGTAGGCGGTGATCGGAGCGGCTGGGCGAGCGACACCATGAGCGACGTCCCGCGACATGTCCAGCACTCGGGACTGCATGGCGGCTGGCGACACGGCGTCGGAGACGCCCAGCTCCTGACACACCAGCTCGACCCATTCTGTGAGGGTGTTCATGCCGGCCATCCTCTCCCCGATGTCGATAGGCCAGGCTGTAGGTGTGCAGACGACCTACCCTCAGCGTGCGCGAATGACCTCCGGCCAGCAACGTGGCTGGGAACGGAACTGGGACCGGTGGGGCAAAGACACCGTGGAACTGCCCGACGGGCCACTGGATATCGCCGGATGGTTCGGCCGCGCCGCGCCGGTCGTCCTCGAGATCGGCTCCGGGATGGGGGAGTCGACCGCGGCGATGGCGATCGACTCCCCCGACGTCGACCATCTCGCCGTGGAGATTTACCAACCCGGGCTGGCTCAGCTGCTGCTCCGCATCGAACGAGCCGAGCTCACCAACCTGCGGCTGCTGCGCGGCGACGCGCACACCCTGCTCGCCGAGCATGTCGCGCCGGGCAGCCTGCACGGCGTCCGGATCTATTTCCCCGACCCGTGGCCCAAGCGCCGGCACCACAAGCGCCGGCTGGTATGCCCGGAGCTCGTCGCCCTGGTGACGTCCCGGCTGGCCCGGGGCGCCGCGCTGCATCTGGCCACCGACTGGGCGCCCTACGCCGAGGAGATGCTCGCGACCTGCGCCGCCGAGCCGGCGCTGCGCAACCAGTCCCCCGAGGGCTTCGCGGCGCGGCCGGCCTGGCGGCCAGTGACCAAGTTCGAGCAACGTGCCCGGGACGACGGCCGCGTAGTGCGGGATCTGCTCTTCACCCGCGTCTGAATTGTGGTCGATTCCGGCGACTTTCCCGCGGATCTCCCGTGTGTCCGCCTCCGGAGCGCACCTCCGGGGCCGTGGATAAGGCAGGATCGGTGACCATGAACCCGGCGCCTGTCCCGACCGTCCCGGTAACGCTGCTCGTCTGGGATGCGCCCAACATCGACATGAGCCTGGGCTCGATCCTCGGCGGACGCCCGAGTTCCGCGTCCCGGCCGCGGTTCGACGCCCTGGGCCGCTGGTTGATCTCGCGGGCCGGGTCCGACAGCGATCCCGAGGCGACCGTGTTCACCAACGTCGCGTCGGGCAGTACGGACTTCGTGCGGCCTTGGGTGGAGGCGCTGCGCAACACCGGGTTCGCGGTGTTCGCCAAGCCCAAGATCGATGAGTCGGACATCGACGAGGACATGCTGACGCACATCCGGGCCCGGCACGAGCAGGGCATGCTGCGTCAGCTGCTGGTGGCCTCCGGGGACAGCCGGGCCTTCCGGGAGCCGTTGGAGGATCTGGTCGCCCAGGGTGTCCAGGTCACCGTGCTGGGGTTCCGGGAGCACGCCTCGTTCGCGGTCAACTCCGGGGTGCTGGATTTTGAGGATCTGGAGGACATCCCGGACCTGTTCCTGCAGCCGCTGCCCCGGATCACCCTGGAGACGCTGCCCCCCGAGGGCGCCTGGCTTCCCCCGCTGCGGCCACTCACCGCATTGCTGCGCCACACCGTCATGGAGCCCATCCCGTGATGCGGCTCGCTACCGCCCCAGTCACGAGTGGGAATCAGCTGGCCGACCAGTGAGCCGCTAACTGGTCGGCCCAGCGGCGCTGCGGAGTGTTGATCTCCAACGGCGCCCTTCCCCACAGATCCAGATAGAGCTGCACGGCGGTGGCGTCGATTCGTGTCTCGACCGGGTCACCAGAGTCGACCATGGTGGTGCGCACGGTGTCGTTAGTCGTCTCCACCAACCAGCGATCTCCGGTGTCGATGCTGTGGATTTCGCCGCGGCCGGAGATCGGGAAATGGCGCCCGGCGCGGACTCCGGCTGGTAGGTGCACGGCGAGAATCTCGTCCACCCCGTCGGCGGCCACATCGGCCGGGATGCGTAGCGTGTCCCCGACAGCATCGGCGACGTCCCAGGCGTGTATGAACGCCTCGTGAGTCAGGCAGCGTGGCCAGAAGGACGCCACAGGCGGTTGGGTGGACCAGTTCCACGCAGGTGCGTTCGGGGCGACGCTCGTGAGGTTCTCTAGCGCCAGCGCCCATTCACCCGTAGCCCAGGCGATCACGTGGTCGTCGTCGGGCATCTCAGCGTCGGTGAACGTGGGTTCATTGGCGCCTTGCTCGATGCAGGCTCGAATGAAGAAAGCCACGTTGCCGAGATGGTAGATCACGTCTCGAATCCGCCACTTAGGGCAGGCAGGGACTTTCTCGTCCAACCGATTTGCCGCGAGTGCCCAGATTCGCTCACCCACGGCACGAGTTTCCTCGATGTGGCGGGCGATGTCGAGCACTGGTCGGGCGGGAGCGGTGTCACTGCGTCTCACGGGCGACTCCTAGTCTCACACGGTTACTGACGTCCTCAGACTGGGAAACTCTGTGGCGGTAGGTCAGACTAGTTGCCGAGGCGAGCAAGCCGGTGCCGATCATAAAGATCCATGCGTGGCGGTAGGTTGCTATTCCAGGGTGTTGACTAGCGTTGAGGATGGCGACAAGCAGGGCGACGCCGAGCGCGGAGCCAAGCTGTCGAGCCATTGTCAGTATCGCTGCGCCGGTTGCGCCCAGACGGCTGGGCAGAGTAGCGACAGTGCCGAACAACGCCGGTTGGATGAGCGCGTTGCCGATCCCGATCAGGGTAACGCCAGGCATGAAGGAAAGCCAGTACGCCGGCGTGTGATGCGAGGTCGCGAGCCACCAGGCACAACCCAGCGCGAAGACAAGTCCGCCGAGGACTGCGGTCGACCGGGTGCCCAGGTAGCGGACAATCCGGCCTGAGGCGCTGGACACCACTGCGGCTGCGATGGGGCCGGGGGAGATGCCCAGCCCGGCAGCCAGCACCGAATAATGCCATTCGCCAGTGAGGAACAGCGCGGCGCCGAGCAGCATCGCGGCGAATCCGAGATAGTAGACGAAGATGCCCACGACGCCGACTGTGAACGTGCGGACTCGAAATAGCTCTGGACTGATCAACGGGTCGGGGTGCTGACGAAAATGGACAACGCACGCGCCTGTGCACACCACCGCGATGGCGAGGGTCGCACCCGTCGAGAGCGAGACGTAGCCCCAGGTGGATGCCTGGAGAAATACGGTCGTCAGGCATCCTGTCGCGGTGAGAATGAGCACCGTACCGACCAGATCGAGCCGTCGGTGCTGGCCACCCATCGCTGGCGGCAGAACCCGGTGCCCGGCGATCAACGCCGCCAGCACCACTGGCACGTTGATCAGAAAGATCCAACGCCAGCTCGTCATCACGAGCACTCCGCCGACTGTCGGCCCCACGCCCGAAGCGACGGCTCCCACCGCAGCCCAGATGCCCACTGCGGTCGCTTTTTCCGATTGAGGGAACGCAGGCAGCGCCAACGCGAGCGAGGTGGGCACGATCACGGCCGCGCCAATTCCCTGCAGTGCACGAGCCGCGATCAACACCGCGAGGTCCGGTGCGGCCGCGCAACCTATGGAGGATAGCCCGAATAGCGCGAGACCTACCAGGAAGCACCGCCGCCGGCCGGTGTCGTCGGCGAATCTGCCCGCTGGGACAAGCAGCGCCGCTAGCAGGATCGTGTAGGCGTTGAGGATCCACGAAACGTCCGGCAGCGACGCTGGGCGGAAGTCGTGCGCGACGGCGGGAAACGCGATCGTGACCGCGAACAGGTCTAGAATCGCAAGGAACTGGGCCGCTGAGACGACAGTGAGTACACGCCAGCGGGACGGGTCGGGCCGATCAGCTGAATCCTGCGCCTTGACCGTCGATAGTGACGTGGGAGGCGAGACCGACGAGCGCCCCAGCAGTCGACGTCGCCGCGGTCGTTCGTAGTGTTCGTCGTCGACCTCCATGATCCCCATGATGTAGGGAAACTATGATCACAGCAAGTGGCTCGAGTGACAACGTTCGCTACATTTGTGCCATGGACCCTCGATCGTTGACCGTGGCCGTCGCGGTGACCGACCACGTTCCCATCTTTGAGCTGGCCGTTCCCTGCCTGGTGTTCGGCCGACCCAGTCCGCAGCCCACCAACCGGTGGTATGAGTTTCGGCTTTGCGCGGCCGAGCCGGGCCGCACCCGCGTCAACGTCCACGATGTCGCCACGTTTGTCACCGACACTGTGTACGGGCTCGACGACCTTGCCAGTGCGCAGACGATCATAGTGCCAGCCTGCGCAAGCGTCCACGAGCAACCGCCGGCTGACCTCGTCGACGCTGTTCGTGTCGCGCACGAACGAGGCGCACGCATCGTGTCGATCTGTTCCGGGGCCTTCGTGCTCGCTGCCGCGGGACTGCTGGATGGACGGGTAGCCACCACACACTGGATGCACGCCGCGCTGCTCGCTGAGTGCTACCCTTCCGTCACAGTCGATCCAAACGTCCTCTACGTCGACGACGGAGACGTCCTGACCAGTGCGGGCGCCGCCGCCGGGATTGATCTGTGCTTGCACATCGTGCGTCAGGATCTTGGTGCTGAAGTGGCCAACGCCGTCGCTCGAAGGATCATCGTCCCGGCACACCGACCGGGTGGACAGGTCCAGTACATCGAAAGCTCCGTTCCTGCAAACGACGACAACGCCCTTGCGCCCCTCCTGCACTGGGCATTAAATCATCTCGAACAGCCGCTGACCGTAGTCGACCTTGCCCGACAGGCCAATACCAGTCGCCGTACCCTGATCCGGCGGTTTCATGCCGCGACCGGCACCACACCCATACAGTGGTTACTCACGCAGCGCATCGCTCATGCCCGCAAGCTACTGGAATCTACTGATGCTCCGATTGATCGCATCGCCGAGTTGTGCGGCATGGGCACCGCGGCCAACCTGCGTCGTCACTTCGCCCAAACGGTGGGAGTCTCTCCCACTAACTACCGAAGCGCCTTTCGTAATGGGTTTTCCAAGCACGAGCACGAGCCCCGAGCCATGGCAGGCGGCCGCTAATCCAGCGTTATCCGATGTTCACGGCAGACGCCAATTCCTTGGGGCGGCCATCAACCGGGTGCCCTCGCCGATACAGGATGTCACCCACAATGTCCTCTGCTCGTCGCGCGAGGACGCTGAGCAGGGAATCCGCTATGCCGTGGGTGTGTTCGTTAATCCCTTGCAGATAGAGTCCCGCCTCGCTAGAATCAGTGAGAGTCGCTCGGTACGAGCGATTAACCGCCAGCGAATCGCAGCCTAACGATTTAGCGAGACTGCGGAGTAGCTGTGGCTGACGCCTGTCGAACCCCGTTCCTAGCAGGACGATGTCGCACCGTAGATCTTCGGTATCGTTGGTGGCGCCAGCGCGGTCGCGAAGTTCTATGACTATCTCGTTACCGTCAATTCGAGCCCCGACAATGTCGACCATGGTGATTACTCTAGATTGTTCTTTGCCGGCTAGGCGTTGTAGGTACAGCATCCGGTAGAGCTCATCGAGCAGGTCGGGCGCGAGGCCAGCGTAGTTAGTTTCGCGCATCTCATCGAGGACTTGCTGACGGTACTTATCTTCGACTCTGAAGAACTTGTTGATGAATGATGGATAAAAGAGTTCGTTGATGAACTTGCTGGTTTGATAGTTGCCGAATCCAATTGAACGCATGACAATTGTTGGCTGGCAGTCAGGGAGATCGTCGTGCACTGCGCGGAACATCTCCGCGGCACTTTGGGCGCCACCGACGACCACTATTCGGTACGGCACTCCCTTGGGTAGTTGGGCAATTCCTTCGACGTACCGTGTACTGTGAATGATCCGCTCGGAGGGTAGGTCGGAGAACACCTCGGGAATGTACGGATCACGGCCAGCGCCGACAATGAGGTCTCTAGCGGTGACGGTAGTCCCGTCTTCCAGCTGGACCAGCCAGCGGTGAATCAAGCCATCGGTGCCGCGTCGCGGTTCGATCGACTGGCAGCGGCGACTGCATTGTATTTCCACTTTCTGTAGCGAGGCGGCGACCCATTGGAGGTAGTTCGATATTTCGCTGCGGTAGGGAGTGAAGGTGCCGAGGTTGATGAACTCGTCCAGCCGCCCATTCTCCTGGAGGAAGTTGAGGAATGTAAAGCGACTCCG
>JBOHFJ010000053.1:0-18109 GCA_050699655.1 Pseudonocardiaceae bacterium | reverse complement strand
GCCATGAAGGCAAGGTTGATGAAGTACATCGCCTCCACCAGACCCACCGTCAGGAAGAAGATGGTGAACAGTCGACCCTGCGCTTCGGGCTGGCGGGCGACACCCTGAACTGTCGCGGCGCCGGCCAGGCCGTCACCGATCGCCGCGCCGATCGCGCCGCCGGCCAGCGCTAGCCCGCCCCCGATGAAGGCGCCGGCCAACTGGACCGAGCCGGTGGTTCCGCCCCCCGTCTGATCAAGCAGCAGTGTGGAGAAACTCATGTCGTCCTCTCTATAGATCCCCGAAGCTAGGTTGTGTTACGCCGGATGGCAGCGGAGTCAGGCGGTCTCCTCCTCCTGACCGGCAGCCGCGAATCCGAAGTAGATGATCGTCAACAACGCGAAAATTAACGCCTGGAGCAGGCCGATGAACAGGTCGAACAACTTCCACGCCGAGGTCGGCAACCACGACACGGTCACCGGCAGCAGCGCGAGAACACCGACCATCACGCCGCCCGCGAGGATGTTGCCGAACAGCCGCAGCCCGAGGGTGATCGGTTTGACCAGCTCCTCGATCAGGTTCAGCGGAAGCAGAACCTTGTAGGGCTCGACGAAGTGCGCGAAGTAGTGCTTGCCCTTGACGCGAATTCCTGTGATGTGCACCAGGATGATGACGAAGAAGGACATCGCGAAGGTGAGATTCACATCTGAGGTCGGTGGCCGGACGTACTGCTCCCAAGCGTGCGGCAGGATCGACAGCCAGTTGGAGATCAGGATGAAGAAGAACAGGCTGATCGCCAGTGGTACGACAAAGGGCGCGGTGCGGATTCCAACGTTGCTCTCGACTTGGCGCTCGACCTGGTCGGTCACCGTCTCGAAGACCAGCTGCAGGCCGCTGGGCACCTTGGCGGTCGCCTTGGCCGCCAGGTATAGGCCGACCCCGAGGACGATGGCCGCGGCGATCGCGGTGGAGATCACGGTGTCAGCGTTGATCGTCAGGCCGAACACGTGCCACTCGGGGTGCTCGCCGACCTGCACGTCGCCACCCTGCATCAATACCTGGGCCAGTACTAGCTCGCTCATCACGGGACACTCCCGACTCCGGACCGGCCCACTCCGGACCGCCGCAGCTCCTTGATCAGCGGGACCGACGCCATAAAGATCATCAACAGTTGCAGTGCGGCGAGCCCGGCGAACACCGCCAAGCCCTCGGGGCGCAGCGCCAGCGCCAAGCCGACCGCGAGCCCGGTGATCAGCGTGAGCCGAGCGAGCACCGACACCGCGAACCGCCGCTTGTTGGGGTCGCCACTGGCCGCGAAGCGTGCGGCGGACCGCTGCACCAGCGCCGTGTTGAACAGGCCCAGCCCGAGGCCGCCGCAGAAGCACACCGCCGCCAGCGGGTGGCCCGCAATCGCGAGCACCACGAAGCTGACGGCGCCGAGGCACGCCGCGATGGACGCGGCCCGGCGCAGACTGACGACCGCCCTCGTCGGCGTCACATCAGGCGGCGTCACATCAGGGGTGGTCACATCAGGGGTGCTCACGTGCTGGGCTACTCCTTACCGGAACTTGGTGAACTTGGTGTAGATATAGCCGCCGGCACCGACAATTCCGAGCGCCAAGCCGAGCAGGGTGAACACAGGGAGGGTGTCCACCAGCCTGTCGACCAACCATCCGAGGCCGAAGCCGATCAGAAGGATCCCCGCAGTCGCGGCGCCGAGGCCAAGTAGGGTGCCGAGCTCCGGGCCGTTGCGTTGTTCCACGACCACCTATCTCAGCGGGCGCATGACGTCACCCGTCGCCATCGCTCACAAGCACTCCTCACAGTCCAGGGACAGGGCGCATGGGGACAAGAATCATCATGAGCACTGCCGATGGGCCGGCCTGACCGGAAAGTCTCACCCCCGGGTGGGACTTTCCAGAAGCTATCACACGAGATCAGCGAGCGGGCAGGCGGGGAACCATCGAGCCCAGCACCGCGATCAGCAACCCCAGCATGATCGACCACACCACCACGTACACATCGAACAACGTCAGCGCGACGGCGCCGAAAGCGAGCAGCGCCGCCCACAGGTAGATCAGCAGCACCGCCCGCCGGTGTGAGTGCCCGATCTCGAGCAACCGGTGGTGCAAGTGCAGCTTGTCGGCGGCCAGCGGGCTGCGGCCAGCGCGAGTCCGGCGCACCACCGCGAGCAGTAGGTCCAACAGCGGCACGAACAACACCGCAGCCACCACCAGCAGTGGGGAGAACAACGCCAGCACGTCGGTGGCGCCATAGCTACCCGGGTCGAGCCGGCCGGACGCGCTGGTCGAGGCCGCCGCCAGCATCAGGCCGATGAGCATCGCCCCGGAGTCGCCCATGAAGATCCGCGCCGGCTGGAAGTTGTGCGGCAGAAAGCCCAGGCAGGCACCGGCGATCAGGGCGGCGATCAGGGTCGGCGGATAGGCGGACACGCTGCCGCCGGAGCGGTGCAGCAGCTGCAGGCTGAACGCCCCGATGGCGACCGCGGCGATCAACCCAATTCCGGCGGCCAGCCCGTCCAGCCCGTCGATGAAGTTCATCGCGTTGATCAGCGTCACCGCCAGCGCGACCGTGATGAGCACCGCCTGGTCCTGCCCCAGGATGAGCACCGAGCCGACCGAGCCGGCCCCGCCGTTCCACGGCACCCAGAAGATGAACCACTGCACGCCATAGAGCACAAGTACCCCGGCGGCGGTGACCTGCCCGGCGAACTTGGTCAGCGCATCCAGCTCGAACCGGTCATCCAGGGCGCCGACCAGCATGATGATGCCGCCGGCCACCAGCACCCCCACCACGTCGCCGGAGAACTCGAAGGATCTGCGCAGCACAGGCAGCTGGTGCGACAGCAGCACACCACCGAGGATTCCGCCGTACATCGCAACCCCACCGAGGCGTGGGATCGGAGCGCGGTGCACATCGCGCTCACGGGGCATGGCCACCGCACCGGTGCGCAGGGCCAGCATGCGCACCAATCCGGTCAGCAAGAAGGTCACCACCGCGGTGGTGAGACCGACCAGCAGGTACTCTCGCAGCGGCAGTCCAGAGGAAACGGGCACGGGTCCCACCGGGGCAGGCTAGCCCGGTATCGATTGCCCCGCACCGCTAGGCCACCCAAGCGCTCAGGGGGCCACCGGGATGGTCTGGCCGAGCACCTCACCGATCTGGGCGGCCGTCACCGCGCCCTCGCGGAGCACCACGGGATCACCACCGGTGAGGTCCAGGATGGTCGAGGCGGTCTCACCCGCGGTGCCGCCGTCGAGATACACCCCCACTCGCTCAGCGAGCTGCTCGCGGGCCTGCTCGACGGTGGTCGCCGGCGGCAGGCCAGAGCGGTTCGCGCTGGACACCGCCATCGGACCCACCTCGCGAAGCAGCTCCAGGGCCACCGGGTGCAGCGGCATCCGCACCATGACGGTCCCCCGAGTGTCCCCCAGGTCCCAGTTCAGCGACGGCGCGTGGGGCAGCACCAACGACAGCCCACCAGGCCAGAAGGCCTCGATCAGCATGCGCACGTGCATGGGGACCCCCAGCACCAGGCCTTCCACCGTGGACCAGGAACCCACCAGCACCGGGACCGGCATGTCCCGGCCTCGCCCCTTGGCGTCCAGCAGCTCCCGCACCGCCGTCGAGGAGAACGCGTCGCACCCCAGCCCGTAGACGGTGTCCGTGGGCAGTACCACGAGTTGGCCGGCCCGGACCGCGGCCGCCGCCGCGGCCAACCCGGCATCGCGACTATCCGGCAACGCACAGTCGTACACAGTGCTCACGGCTCAGAACAGTACGACGGCCTGGGTCCCGTCGATGGGCGGACCCCGCCACGTCGTTGACAGCGCGTGATCGCCAGGGCACGATCCGTGTTCGATCCACATCGGAGGTTCACGTGCCCAAGCATCACCGCGTCGGCATCGCCGCCGCGGTCACCGCGCTGACTCTGGTGGCCGCGCTGGTTGGCTGGCCCGCTAGCGCAACCGCCAGGGCCGTGAGCGCACCAGAGCACTACGTCGCGCTCGGTGATTCCTACGCGTCGGGCCCGCTGATCCCGATGCAGCGAACCGATCCGATCGGCTGCGAGCGCTCCACCAGCAACTATCCAGCCCTGCTGGCCTCGGCACTGCACCTCGGCGACTACACCGACGTAAGCTGCGGCAGCGCGACGACCGACAACATGACGGCGGCCCAGACAGTGCCGCTGGGCACCAACCCGCCCCAGTTCGACGCCCTACGCCCGGACACCGACCTGGTCACGCTGACCATCAGCGGCAACAACATCGGTTTCATTGACATCATTACCACCTGCACCCTGCTCAGCTCCACCGACCCGCTCGGCAATCCCTGCGAGCGCCAAGCCACCGCTGGCGGCACCGACGTCTACGCGCAGCGCATCGCCGCCGCGGCTCCGAAGGTCGCCCAGGTGCTGGAGGGCATCCGGGAGCGCTCGCCGCGCGCGAAGGTGCTGCTGGTGGGCTACCTACGGCTGCTGCCGCCGACGCTCGGGTGCTACCCCGTCTTACCGATCGCCCGCGGCGACGTGCCGTACCTGGACGGGGTGGAGCGCCAGCTGGGCGCCATGCTGGCTGAGCAGGCCAGCGAGCACGGCGCGGTGTTCGTCGACTCCTACGGGGGCTCACTGGGCCACGACGCCTGCCAGCTGCCCGGCGTGAAGTGGGTGGAAGGGCTCGTGCCGACCAGCCCGGCCGCCCCGGTGCACCCCAACGCCACCGGCATGCGCGCGGTGGCCGGTTTCACGCTAGCCACGCTCAGGGGCGTTGCGCCGGTGGGTTGAGCGGCAGTGTCGTGCGCCGGGCGGTGGCGAACCGGGGGCGTCCAGCGAGGTCGACGTGCTCGGCCACGTCGGTGAGCACCCGCCGGGCGGCCAGCAGCGCGGGAACCGCCACCGCGTGCGAGTCGTCATGCTCGATGGCGACGGCGCCGCCCTCACGCAGCAACCGGGTGCCGGTGCGCACCACATCCGGGATGACGGCGAGGCCGTCGTGGCCAGCAAAGACGGCGGCCGGCGGGTCGTGCCGGGCCACCTCGGGCGCCACCGGCGCCCCCAGCGGCACGTAGGGGGGATTGCACAGCACCAGGTGCGCCATCCCGTCCAGCGGGCCGAGCAGGCTGGGATCGGCGATGTCACCGGCGTACAGGGTTATCGGCGTGTCCCCCGCCTCAGCTCGGGTGTCAGCGTTGCGCCGCGCCCAGCTCAGCGCCACCGGGTCGCGCTCCACGGCGTGCACCCGCGCATCGGGCCTGGCGTGCGCCAGCGCCAGCGCCAGCGCGCCGGATCCCGTGCAGAGATCGATCACCAGTGGACGGGCCACGCCTTCCAGCGCGGCCAGCCCCCAGGCCAGCAGCACTTCAGTCTCCGGGCGCGGGATGAACACACCCGGCCCCACCGCCACCTCAATGCCACCCATCGCGGCGGTCCCGGTGAGGTGCTGCAACGGCACCCGCTCGGCGCGTCGGGACACCAGCAGGCGTAACGCCTCGACCACGGATGGGTCCACCAGCGGAACCATCGGCAGCCGCCCACGCTCCACCCCGAGGACATGCGCCGCGAGGAGCTCGGCGTCCACCCGCGGGGAGGCCACCCCGGCATCCGTAAGCACCCGCTGCGCCTCGAGTACCGCTAGGCGCAGCGGTTGCCTACTCACGCGAGGGGCTCCCGCAAGCGCTCTTCACGGTCGGCCCCGATCAGCGCGTCCAGCACGGCGTCGAGATCCCCGTCGAGCACCGCGTCGAGGTTGTAGGCCTTGTAGTTGACGCGGTGATCGGCGATCCGGTTCTCCGCGAAGTTGTAGGTGCGCACCCGCTCGGAGCGGTCCACGGTGCGGATTTGCGAGCGGCGCTGCGCGGAGGCTTCCTGCTGGGCTTTCTCCTCGGCCAAGGCCTGGAGCCGGGCCCGTAGCACGGCGGTGGCCCGGAGCCGGTTCTGGATCTGCGACTTCTCGTTCTGGCAGGACACCACCACGCCGGTCGGCAGGTGAGTGATGCGCACCGCGGAGTCGGTGGTGTTGACGCTCTGCCCGCCGGGACCCGACGAGCGGTAGACGTCGATGCGCAGGTCCTTCTCCTCGATTTCGATCTCGACGTCGTCCGGCTCGGGGTAGACCAGCACCCCCGCCGCCGAGGTGTGAATCCGCCCGGAGGACTCGGTGACCGGGACCCGTTGCACCCGGTGCACCCCGCCCTCGAACTTCAACCGCTCCCAGACGCCGGACTGCGCTGACTTCACGGCCACCGTGACATCCTTGTAGCCACCCAAATCGGACTCGGTGGCATCGAGAATCTCCGCTCGCCAGCCGTGCCGCTCGGCGTAGCGCAGGTACATCCGCAGCAAGTCCCCGGCGAACAGCGCGGACTCCGCGCCACCCTCCCCAGATTTGATCTCCATGACGACGTCGGAGTCGTCATTCGGGTCGCGGGGCAGCAGCAGGTCGGCTAGCTCGGTTTCCAGCCGCGGGATCCGGCCGGCGAGGGTGTCCGCCTCGGCGGCGAACGCGGGGTCCTCGGCGGCCAGTTCGCGGGCGGCCTCGACGTCGCCGCGCGCCTGGTCCAGCTCGCGGACCGCCCGCACGATGCGGGAGACCTCCCCGTAGCGCCGCCCCACCTTGCGGGCCGTGTCCGGATCAGCGTGCAGCGCCGGATCAGCGAGCTGGCGCTCCAGCTCAGCGTGCTGCGCCAGCATCGCCGCAACGGCCGCGGTGTCCACCGGATTCAACCTTACTTCTGCCGTTTGCCGTAGCGCTTCTCGAAGCGCGCCACCCGGCCACCGGTATCCAGGATCTTCTGCTTGCCGGTGTAGAACGGGTGGCAGTTGGAGCACACCTCGACGTGGATCTGACCGTTGCTCTTGGTGCTGCGAGTGACGAAGGAGTTGCCGCAGCCGCAGGTGACCTGCGTCTGCACGTACTCCGGGTGGATGCCCTGCTTCATGGATGTCCTCTCCTCATGGCCGCCGGGTCCCCGCGCTTGTGCGCGCGAGGTGAACCGGAGCCGAACCGCGCAGTGAGCCGCCACAGTCTGTCAGACAGCCCAACCCCAGATGAAACCGTCCGCACCACCCCAGTGTTCCCGCCCTCATCAGCCCACCGGCGCCACTCCCAGGATCTCTGGCGGGCCAGGTCCGACGAAGTCGGTGTGATCACGCGCCCGTGCGCCGGGTCTGCGGGATGATCACGGTTTGTGTGCCAGAAACGACACAGGATGTCGCGGAAGTCACATAAACCACGATCATGAGCGCTCGGCGCCCCAGCGCGTCACTTCCGCCCCACCTGGGGAAGGATTGTCACTGACAGTGATATCGGGTCCGTGATGTTGGGCACATCCTTCCGTCCGGCGCTCGGTGTCAGAAGCGCACCCCGCCCTCAATGTCGCGAGCTTGGAGGACATTCCCGCCGACGGTACCGGTAATCCCATTGACAACACCGCCATTGTCGGCGCGCTGTTGTGTCAGCACTTGACCCCATATCGCGCGCAAGTCCGCCGCGAACCGCGGGTCCAAGCTTTCCGCTCGCGCCAACTCTTTGCTCAAGGCGTGAACCTCTGGCGAATCCGGAAGGGAGCCCTCGGCGTCGTCGAGCGCCTTCGTCGCCGAGGGTGAGCCAGCGAACTTCTTCTTGACCAGGTCGTACAGTCCCGTGGCTCCTTTACCGGCGAGCGCTGCGGCGATGGACACGAGAATCGGATCAGGCATACGAATCTCCTCCAGTCCAGTGTGCGTGTCGACAAGTCTGGGCGGCAGAATAACACTCGACCGGATTCGGCAAGTCGATGCGGCGAACCGACGTGGTCGGCTATGGTGGGCCACCAAACCAGGACAGCGTCACTGGAGAGCGGACGGACCACAGGCCATGACTGGGCGGGAAGAGCCGCCAGAGGGCGGAACGCGCAACGCGCTGTCCGGTAGCGCGGACAATGTCGTGCAGGCGCGGGAGATCCAGGGCGGTGTGCATGTTCACCAGTCGAGGGCATCCTCCCTGCCAGCGCCACGGCAGTTGCCTGCTGACGTCGCGTTCTTCACCGGCCGGGACGCCGAGTTGGGCAGGCTTGATGCCCTGTTGGATGGTGCCGAGCCCGCCGCTGTGGTGATCTCCGCTATCGCGGGCACCGGGGGGATGGGCAAGACTTCGCTGGCGGTGCACTGGGCGCACCAGGTGCGGGAGCGCTTCCCGGACGGGGAGCTGTATGTGAACTTGCGCGGCTATGACCCCGGCCCGCCGGTCACCCCGGAACAGGCCCTGGACGGATTCCTGCGGGCGCTGGACGTGCCGGCTGAGAAGATCCCCCACGATGTGGACGCCCAGGCCGGGCTGTACCGGTCACTGCTGGCCGGGCGGCGGATGGTGGTGGTCTTGGACAACGCCGCGACCCCTGAGCAGGTGC
Source organism: Pseudonocardiaceae bacterium (assembly GCA_050699655.1). GTDB lineage: Bacteria > Actinomycetota > Actinomycetes > Mycobacteriales > Pseudonocardiaceae. The sequence continues at coordinate 9,724 of JBOHFJ010000053.1, read as the reverse complement.
GGCCCCTGCTGCCCGGCTCACCGACCTGCGCGGTGGTCGTGACCAGTCGCAGCCGGCTGTCCGGGCTGGTCGCCCGCGACGGAGCGCACCGTCTCACGCTCGACGTGCTGGCTCCGGCAGACGCGGTCACGCTGCTGCGCCACGCCATCGGAGCCGACCGGGTCAATACCGAACCAGAGGCGGCGGCCGAGCTGGCCCGGCACTGCGACTACCTGCCGTTGGCGTTGCGGATCGCCGCCGAGCGAGCAGCCGCCCGCACGCGGCTGAAGCTGGCCGATCTCGCCGAGGAACTCGCCGTGGAGCACGACCGGCTGGATGTACTCAGGGCGGAGGACGACGGGGCCACCGGGGTGCGGCCGGTGTTCTCCTGGTCCTACCACGCGCTGGCACCCGAAGCCGCCCGGGTGTTTCGGCTGCTGGGACGCCACCCCGGCCCCGATATCGGAGTGGCGTCCGCCGCCGCGCTCACCGGGAGCACTGTGCCCTCGGTACGACGCCAGTTGACTGCGCTGACCAGCGCGCACCTGCTGACCGAGACCCAGCGCGACCGCTACCAGTTCCATGACCTGCTCCGCGCCTACGCCACCGAACGCGCCGCACTCGACGAGCCACCGGACGAATACGCCAACGCAACACACCGGGTTCTGTCCTGGTACTTGCACACCGCCCACGCCGCTCTCTACGCCCTGTACCCACAACACCCGGAGATCCCGCTCGACCCACTGCCGGTGACCTGCCAGCCGCTGACCTTCACCCACCGCGACCAGGCATTACAGTGGTTCGACACCGAACACGCCAACCTCATGGCCACCATCCGGCTCGCCACTGCCACTGGCCACTACACCATCGCGTGGCAACTCCCGAACGCCGTCGACACATTCTTGGGATGGCGCCACCACTGGGCTGACCGGATCACCGTTCACCAACTCGGTCTCGCCGCCGCCGTGCACACCCACGACCGACGAGGTGAAATATGGGCGCTCATCCACCTTCATGAAACATACTTGGAAATGGGGAAGCTTGAGGAGGTGTCTTCCCTTCCCCTGCGACAGCTGAGCATCGCACGGGAGATTGGGGACCAGTGGGCCGAAGCTAATGCACTGAGCGCACTCGGAGAGGTGCACTCGCATTTTGGGCGGTTCAAGGAGGCCACCAATCACTATCAACAGTCGTTGGCCCTCTTCCGCGATGTCAGCAATCCGCGAAGCGAGGCCATGACCCTGGTTAGACTAGCTAAACTAGCCCGAGTTCAGCAGCACTTTGAGCAGGCTATCACCTACGCCCGAGACAGTCTAGCAATACACCAGAAGATCAACAATACGGCGAGCGAAGCATTCACTCTGCACATCCTTGGACTGATCTACCTTGATCTCCACCGATTCCACGAGGCTGCTGATCACTTCCAGCAGGCCCTGGTAATCTTTCGTGAAATTAGCGACCAATACCAAGCCGCCCAAACTCTCCGTTACCTAGGTGAGGCTCTACGTGCGGTAGACCAACTGTCAGAAGCACGTGAAGCCTGGCTTGAAGCACTGAGTATCTTGGACGATCTGAGTGCCCCGGAAGCAGCTCAGGTTCGTGTTTGCCTGGAGAGCCTTGATGCGCACGAGTTCTGATTGACGTCGGGAGACACCGTCAGCTACGACTAGCTGAACGCTCCGTCTCTCGCCTCGGTGAGGAACGCGTCCCACTAGCCGGGGGTGACGATGAGGATGGGGCCGTTGGCCTGGTCCTTGGAGTCGCGCGCGGAGCCCCACAGCCGTACCCAGGAACGCCAGCTCCACGCAGTGGCCAACGGTCCCCCACTGTGGGTGCTCTTGCGCCACACCGCGTGAGCGAAGTCCGGGGTGGTCATGACCGCGCTTTCTTCTCGTCAGCGCGTGCTGGAAGTCGGTAGATCAGCTGGTGTCGGTCCGCGGCCAGTGTCGCCTGGCTGACCTCGACGGGTTGGCCGTCGGTGGTGTAAGTCGTCCGGGTCAGGATGAGCACGGGGACACCGTCGGCGAGCCGCAATGCCTGTCGCTCCTCGGGTGTGGCGGCCCGCGCGCTCACGTGTTCCTCGAAGTCGCCCAGTTCCAGGCCCAGGCGTTCCAGGGCCGCCACGGTGCCACCGGGTAGTTTCCGGGGCTCGGCGATCGGCGTTCCCCGCACGAGATCGCGCGGGTAGTAGGAGTCCGCGAGCTGCACCGGTTCATCGTCGAGCAGCATCACCCGGCGACGCGCGATCACGGTGGAACCCGGCTCAACGCCCAGGAGCCCGCCCACATCGTCGGGAACGGCGACCTCGGCCACGTCCGTGAGTTCCTGAGCGCCTCGCATGCCGAGACGCTCAGCCTCCGACCGCCACGACCCGCGAGGCTGATCACCGACCTGTGTCACATAGGACGTCGACACGTGCATGACCGGGCGCGGAATACGCACGAAGGCGCCGCGCCCGTGCTCGACCGTCACCAGCCCCTGCGCGGCGAGCAGCCGGACAGCTTTGTTGATCGTGGTTCGGTTGAGCCCATACCGCTCGGCCAGCACACTCTCGCTCGGCAGGGCCTGGCCAGCCGGGTACTCACCCGTGACGATCGCTTCCCGCAGACGATCGGCCACCTGCTGGTAACGGGCGACTGGCGGAGTGGTCATCGAAACACACCTTCTTGGGTTGACGGCTTGACTGCACGCCAAGCACAACACACTGCACGTGCCACGTGTTCCTTGACGGTGTGATTAACGATGATGTAAACTCCTAACACATCACACGTGGCACGTGTGATGTGTTAGGAGTTTACCGGAGAACTTGGGGATTGACACCATGACCTGCCCTCTTGCCCAGCTGCGCGACCCTGCGGTCGCTCACGGCCGACCACTGACTGGTGATGTCATCGAGGTCGATGAGCTGCGGCTGCGCTGCGTCATCGGGATCAACCATGAGGAGCGCCGCGACCGCCAGGACGTGGTGATCAGCCTTCGGATCGGGACCAATGCGCGACCAGCGGCGGTCATCGACAGCATGGGAGCGGTGTGGAACTACCGCACCGCCACGAAGGCCATCATCGCCCATGTTGAGCCCTCCACCTTTCTGACGGTGGAAAAGCTCGCGTCGGAGATCGCCCGCATCGTCGTGGCTGATCACGCGGCGCCCTGGGTTGAGGTGCGAGTGCACAAGCCGGGTGCGCTGCGGTTCGCTGGCAGCGTCGGTGTGGTCATCCACCAACATCCAGATGACTTCCTCAATGCCCAGCAGATTCCCGAGGGCCCCGCGCCGACCTGCCAGGAGAGTGATCAGTGACTACCGTGGGCCTGCCAGTGACGGGACTGCGGTTGCGCGTTGTCGCCGAACACCACGCCCGTGATCTGGATGCCGCGCGCACAGCCGCGCATTCCTTCCTCACCGCCTTGGGCGTCGATCTGGGCCGGGAAGCCATGATTGAGACCCCGGCACGAATGGCAAGGGCGTATGCCGAGTTGCTCACTCCACGCGAATTCGACTTGACGACGTTCGACAACGATGAGGGATACGAGCAGTTGGTGTTGGTGCAAGGCATCCCGTTCCGGTCGTTGTGTGAGCACCACGCGCTACCGTTCATCGGCACCGCTGATGTCGGCTACCTCCCCGGCAAGCGGATCATCGGGTTGTCCAAGCTCGCGCGAGTCGTGGAGTTGTTCGCCCACCGCGCGCAGGTGCAGGAACGGATGACCAAACAGGTCGCCGACTGGCTCGCCGAACACCTGGCCCCCAAAGGCGTGGGGGTGGTGCTGCGCGCCGAGCACCTGTGTATGACATTGCGCGGAGCGCAGGTCTCGGGCACCACCACGGTGACCTCGGCGCTGCACGGGCTGCTGCTGGGCGACGCCCGCGCCCGGCAGGAGTTCTTCACCCTCACCCATCCCACCCGCTGAACGCTGAGGAGAACGAGGATGCTGTCAACAGTGGAAGTCGGCCGGGGTGAGTTCGGTTTCTCCGCCGCGCACGCTGGACTGCACGATGGCGAGTTCGAGCCCCTGCACGGTCACACCTTCCAGGTCACCCTGCGGCTGTCCGGCATCCCTGCCGACGACGGCATGCTGATCGAATTCAGCGAGGTCAAGACCGCCCTGCGGGAGGCGATAGCCCCGTTGCGCCGCCGCACCATGATGCCGGGGCGCGCCCCGGAGGTGCTGATCACGTCAGAGAACAACTCTGTGTCGATCGTCGCCGGTCGCAAGCGGTACGTCCTGCCCGCCGAGGATGTCGTGGTCCTACCGCTGGTCAACACCACCACCGAGACCATCGCTGACTACTTGCTCGAGCGGGTGCTGCCCTACCTGCACGGCTATGGCCTGAGCACCGTGGAGCTAGCGGTCTCCGAGGCCCCAGACACCTCGGCCACCACCCGCTTCGACTTCACGTGATGTGATCGCTATGAGCCGCGCCGACGACCGGAACGCTGATGTGGTGCCCGTCTGCCACCGTGATCGCACCAAGGCACTGCTCGCTTACGCGGTCGAGCGGCACGTCACCGGCCACGGGCAACCCCTCAACCGGGCCGGGGACGGCCCGTGGGATGTGTGGTGGGTCTGCTACCGCACCCAGCTCAGCGCCGCTGAGTTCGGCGTGGACCCGCGCCGCGCCGCCGGTCGCTGCGAGGTCTGCGCCATCGACGCCAGCAGGCTGGCCTTCCATACGCCGCCCAAGCACCCCGACGGGGGGTGTCTGTGCCTGCTGGATTGGGCACGGTCGATGCGGCAGCCCATCCCCGGCATCGCCTGGCCCGGGTGGCGGTTGACGGTGAGTATGGTCAAGCCCGGCAGCGACCCGGCCCAAGTGCGCGAGCTTCTGGCCGAGAGCCACACCGTCCTAGAGTGTGTCCAGCGACACCTGACCCCGGCCGACGTGCGGCGGCTATACCCCGACGCCTACGGGCGGGAGTATGTGGCCCGCCGGGACGACTACCTCACCTCAGGCCCGGTCGTCGTGTTCGTGCTTCTCGCGTCGTCCTCGGCGATCGGGAAGGCCAAGGACATCAAGTCCGACATCCGTCGACGCCTCGGTAGAGGTGACGTGCTACGCAACCATCTGCACATGCCCGACAGCCCTGGGGACGCCTTCGCCGACCTGGACCACCTGACGGGCACCGAGACGTTCGTTCGGCTCTACGAAAGGTATGAGCGTGACCGAGCAGCACTGCGCCTGGCGCGCTACTGGGCTCTACTGGAACGGCCAGACTCCCGGCATCGGACTGGTTGACCCCATCGGCACCGAACGAACCCACCCAGTCCCGCCGGGAGCCGCAGTGGGCTACCAACTCGGTGAGCGTCGCTGCTGCATCGGCGTCTGGATGGCGCGGCAGCGGCGCCGCCGACCATGCCCATTCGCGCACCCCATCCCGACATCGGCTACCCGGGCCCAGTGCGACCCGTGCACTGCGTCTGATCCAGCCAGAATGTTCGCGCGCAACGCCGCCGTCGATGACGGCCGGGAGTACGCGCTGTATCTGGCTTGGTTCGGGCCTGGCCTGACGAAAGTCGGGTTGACCGCCACCGAACGTGGCACCGACCGGCTCGCCGAACAAGGCGCGCTGGCCTTCACCTGGCTCGCCCGAGGTCGCCTGCCCGCAGTGCGCGCGGGCGAGCAACGCATCTCGGCCAGTGGCCTAGCACCCGAGCGGCGCCAGCGCCGGGCCAAACTCGCCGCTTGGTGGAACTTGCCGGACCAAAGCCAACGCCAAGGCGAGCTGCGCGCCGCGTTCCAGCAGATCGCCGACACCGTGCCATGGCCGCTTGGGTTAAGCCGCGAGACATGCGCAACAGTAGATCTGGTCACATTGTTCGGCCTCGACGCGTTTCCCGATTCCTGCCAGGAGATCACCGCCCTGGTCAGCGGCGCGGTGCTCAGTGGAACCGTGCGCTGCGCGGTGGGTCGCGACCTACTGCTCGATACCCCTGGCGGGCCGCTGCTGGCTGATACTCGCCTGCTGGCCGGATGGCCCGTACACCCCACCACCATGGCATCCAGCCGCTTGGAGCTGCGTGCCTTCGCCTACCCCCAGAATAATCATGATACCGCTCAACCCGCCCTGTTCTGACACCACCAGCCGATACCCAGTGCTGGTATTGGAAGGCATGCCCGGCGCGGGTAAGACCACCGCCGCCACCGCCCTGGCCACCGAGAGCCGGGCCGTGATCGGCGAATACACCACCAGGACTGGGGCCGTCGTCCCCGTCGAGGCACACCCGGATGTCGATGACGATGCCGGTCACCAACGAAACTGGCTGCGTAAGCATCATCAAATCCAGGCCGCACGCCGCCACGGTCCGGTGTTCTGCGACCGGGACTGGCTCTCCGCACTGGCCTACGCCTATAGCAGCCATGACGGCGAGCTACTCACCAACCGCGCCCACTGGGTCTCCCACCACCTCGACCGCGGGAATCTCACCCTTGCCGGCACCTACGTGATGTTCTCACTCGACCCGACGATCAGCCTCCATCGCCGCGCAGGCCGGCTCACACCCGGCCACCCATGGAGCAGCCTGCCCAGTCTGATCCACCTCGCCGCGTTCTACGCCGACCCCGTCGATGCCCTGGCTCCCGTGCATCCGGATCTGGCCACCCGTCTGCGCGCCGTCACCTGGCACACGCTGCGCGGCTACTCCCACGACCGAACCGTCCGGTTCCTCCGCGATCTGGCGGATCGCCCATGACCAGACCGCAGCGCCCGACCGTGGTGGTTGCCCTACACGACGGGTTCTATGGCTGCGGCACCGGAGCCGGCCGGTCCAACCGGGCACTCCTGACAATCCTCGCCGGTCTGCTCCCCAACACGGTGCGCCTGGTCGTACTCCCGGTTTACCTTGACCTCAGCAGCGCCGAATACGACCCGACTTGGCACGCTGAAACCACAACGCTGCTCGCGCACGTCGACGCGGCAGTGCATCCAGTGGACAACGGCACAGCAGGTCAGGTCCGGTTCGGTGACTTGGACTGCTTCCGGCACCTCGTCCGCCACACCGCCGACGTTCTGACCCGCCGCGTACTTCCGGACGCCGACCCCCTGCTGATCCTGGCCCTAGACGCGCCATTCCTCGGGCTCGCCCCGCTCTTACCACCCCAGACCGTGCCGAACCTGGTGCTGGTACCACGCTCCACCACCCGCATCCACTCCCCGTCCGACCGGGAACGGATCGCCTGGGAGTCCCAAGGCCTGCGCACCGTCACCGAGCGCGGCGGGCGTATCGCCGCGATCTCCGACTACATGCGTGGCCACCTTAACTTGACCTACCAGGTGCCCAGCCACACTCTGGTTGACCTGCCCAATGGCCTGAGCCCGGCCGACTGGCGGCTCATCGCACCCAACGACGTGATGCTGCCCGGCACGGCACGGGGCAGATTCCTGCTGGCCATCGGCCGCGCCCAGCCATACAAAGGCTTCGATGACCTCCTCGACGCCCTCGCCCTCCTGCACCAGCAAGATGTGGCTGTACCGCATCTGGTGCTGGCCGCCGTCACCGACAAACCAGAACTGTGCGACTACCAGCAGCACCTCGCCAAGAAGATCACCCGGCTCGGGCTGAGTGTCACGCTGCTGACCCGGTTCCACCCCGATATCCGCCATCTGCTGGCACACCCAGCGTTACGCGGCGTCGTGGTGCCCTCCCGAGCTGAGCCATTCGGGCGCGTCCCCATCGAGGCCTACGCGGCGGGAGCCGCCCCGGTGATCGCCACCACCGCAGGCGGCCTCGCCGAGCAAGTCTTCGACGGGTGCACCGGCTTCACCGCAGCACCCGAGGATCCCGCCAGCCTGGCTGCCGCCCTGCTGCGCGCACTTACCCTCACCGCAGCCGAACAGCACCGGATGCGGGAAGAAGCGTGGCGGTTCGCCGCCAGCCGATACGACTACCCCCATGCCGTCGGCTTATTTCTGGAGCGGGTTGCCCCGTGGCTTGATCGACAACCTGGAGGTAGTCAGTCCACATAGGAAGAGGCCAGCGTTGGTGACTCCGCTGGCACACCCCAGCAGCCCTGCGCGATTCGCGCTGCCGCCCGCGCTTGCGCCACACCGGATGGCCCCCACCCCAGCAGACCCGGTGCCTCGGCAAGCGACGTCATCAACCGCCGAAACACCCGGCCACCATCAGGGTCCGGCTGGCGCGGATGAAACTCGCCGATCCTGCCGACCGTCCGCACCAACGCCCGTGGGCGGCCCGCACGCTCCACCTGCTCGTACCCGAGATAGACCACGTCGGCGACCGTAACCTGAGATTCCTCCATGGCCTCCCGGACGACCGTAGCCGCCAGATCAACGTCAATCGGCTCCGGTGAACCACCCGGCAGATTGAACTGATCTCCGGTGTCCTGTAATAACACCCGACCCGCGTCATCCACCAGCCAGCCGTACACCTGAATTACCGGCACGCCCTCCGGAACCGGGCTCGGTCACCACAAGAAATCCGCGTCGTCTATCCGCGTCACGACCACAGACCGTAGCCAACTTCATCCGTCACACCAGCACGCCACGCCGCCCCCAGCCGGACCACCACGAGGAAGATCACTCATGCGCTACCGGGCCTGCATCGACGTCCACCTCATCCTGCGCCGCGGCGAGGAGATCCTGCTTGGCCAGCGACAGAACACCGGCTTCGCCGACGGTAGCTGGCATCTGCCCAGTGGCCACACCGAGGACGGCGAGTCGGCCACCACCGCCCTGATCCGAGGAGAAGCCAGCGAGGAGATCGGCGTGCGCATCGACCCCAGTGCAGTCCGGTTCGTGCACCTCATGCACCACCACACCGACTCCGGCCGCATCGCCCTGTTCTTCGAGGTCACTAGCTGGCACGGCGAACCAACCAATCGCGAACCAGACAAATGCGCTAGCTGGGACTGGTTCGCCCTCACCGACCCGCCTACCGACATGATCCCCTACGCCGCCCAAGCCCTGACGCATTACACCAAGGGCGAGATCTACGCCGAGGGCGGCTGGGAGCAGCCCGAGGAACCTTCCAGTCCCCACGCTTGACAGAGGACCAGCGCCATGGCCACCGACACCGGATTGATCGCCGATATCGGCGCCATCAACTGGACCAACCTCGCGGCCGTCAGCGCCTCCAGCGACACACTCCTCACAGCCCTGGACTCCGATCGCACACTGCTGAGCGAGCTAGCCGAACGCGCCCTCGGCAACCCCCAGCTAATGCCGCTCTGCGAACACTACGAGATCCTCGACAAGATCGTCCTACACGACGACCTGAGCGGATGGCGGCTGCGGCTGCACCTCTTCCTTCCCGGCTACTTCGACCGACCCCACAACCACCGCTGGACCTACCGCAGCCGCATCCTGCACGGCAGCTACACCCACACCCTCTACGGAACCGAGGACCAACTCGACAACGGCGACATTGATGTCACGGCCCTGCGGCCCCGGATGGTGCGCACCGAATCACCCGGCGACTCCTACACCCTGCACCACACCGTGATCCACTCAGTGACCGCGCAGCCCTACACCACCTCGCTGATCGTCCACGGTCCCGCCGTCAAGGACCGGTTTCTCGTCACCGACCGCACCACCGGACAAGCATGGTGGCAGCACGGGGCCGCCACCGAATCACCCGACGAAGCTGCCCGCAAGCGAATGAGTGCCGCCCAGGCCAACACCTGCCTGGCGAAACTCACCGAACTCGGTGTGCTGACTTGATCGCTAGCCTGAGGCCCGGCCCCGACACGCCGGGCGCTAGGGTCCCGTAGGTCTACGGGTATGTGGCC
>JBOHFJ010000052.1:0-18193 GCA_050699655.1 Pseudonocardiaceae bacterium | reverse complement strand
AAGATCGCCGCCATCATCCGGAAGATCAAGACCGACCCGCACCTGCTGCTGACCATCCTCGGACTCCACCCGGCCCCTCAAAACAGTTCATGACCAGCAAGAACGACTTTGCGGCTCACCCTGGGTACGGGCAGGGCGGCACAGTCCGACCGGCCAGCGGCGGCCAGGCCCGGATCAGCTCCTCAGTGGGTATCAAATAGGCGGCTCTGAGGTCACCACGCGCGTCTGCGGCCACGGTCATTCCGACGACGCCAGCCACCTCATCGTCCCAGACGGCGGCACCGCTGAAACCGGCCTCGACGGGATATCCCGAGGGGCTGCTCTCCATCTGCACCCAGCCGGCGGCCTGCCGAGCGCGAAGGACGCCTGAGGCCCACACGCCGTGGTCATGGCGACGGGGAAAACCGAATGCGCGAAACGGGTGCGACCAGAAGTCCTCAGCGGCCACCAAAGAGGCGGGGAGAACCCCGGCCGGGGGGTCGTCCACCAGCGCGAGAACAGCGATGTCGCCCTTGTCGTCGTCCCGGACCGGGTGCCACACCTCGACCCGGGCGTCCACCATGACCCCCGCGGCGACGAGCGGGAAGTCCAGCGACACCGTGTCGGTCTCGGCGGGGGCTTGCTGGGTCTGCCTGCCCAGTGCCCGCGCCACCACGTGAGCGCAGGTCACGACATGACGCGCCCCGACTAGGAACCCGCTGCCGACGACTTCGCCGGCAGCGCCGCGGATGCGCACCATTGCGGCGTCGAGTGCGCGCTGCACGTCCGCCGGCCGGCTGGCTACCGCGTCCGCCACCGGAGAGTCACTGTTCGCGGCGGGGGTTTCGCCCGCCCGCGAGGGCCGGTGCTCAAGCAACCTGCGACCCGTTGCTAGCTCCGGCGTCGGGCTCCCAGGTCAGTCTCACAGTGAAGTGGCCCTCGGCCGCGGTTTTGGCGATGATCGCCCCCGCTTCACCCGTCAACTTCACGCCGAACTCCAACTCGATCCGGCCCGGAGACAGCGTCCGCAGCACTTCCATCGACTCCCGAGCCGCGTCACGCACGCTGCCCAACGCCTCCGTCAGCCGATGGCCCGCCTCCACCACCCCGTCCCGCCCCCGGCTGACTCGCTCGATACCGAGCCTGTCCTCGCCCACCTCCACCAGGACCGTCGAGCCCTCCGCGAGCTCGAAGCGCACCACCTCGGTCAAGGCGACTCCTCCCCGGGAAGACGTGCAGCGACGCGGTAGCACGCGCGTGGGCGCAGGGTACTCGAGGACACCACGCGTAGCGCCGCTGAGCTTCCAGCACGGCGCGACGAGCCACCCCGGCGCCACCGAGGCAGGGCGAGCCCACGTGCTTCCCGCGCATAGCGTGCCGTGGAACCGCAGGCGGTACCGTTGTGGCATGTCCAGGCTAGATCGAATCACTTCGGACCCGGCGGTGTGTCACGGGCAACCGACCGTTCGAGGCCTTCGATACCCCGTCGAGAACCTGCTTGAGTTGTTGTCCGCGGGCATGACGATCGAGGACGTCCTCGCCGACTACCCAGACCTCGAGCGTGACGATCTGCTCGTCGCGCTGGAGTTCGGCGCCCTTGCTGCGGGCTGTCGCAAGGTGATTCCGCTCGGGGCGGCGTGAAGTTCCTCGTCGACGCCCAGTTGCCGCCCCGACTGGCACGATTGCTGAGAAGTTCACGCCATGATGTGCTCCACACCTCGGATCCACGGCCGTTTCAAGATCATAAATTCGGGGGTTGCGCCGGGATCCGTTTCACCCATCTTGCCCCGATACCGCCACAGTGGGCGCGATCCGTGAGGAAATACTGACCCGGCCCGCGCCCGACGACCGCAGTCCATCCCGCACAAACCCCGAAATAATAATCTTGAAATGGCCGTGACCTCGGATCTGCCCGACGGCAACCGAACGACGGATGCGCACATCGCGAAACAGGCCGATGCTGAGGACCGAGTTGTGGTCACCAAGGATCGGGACTTCCGGGACAGCCATCTGCTGACAGGTTCTCCACGGCGATTACTGGTCATCGCGACCGGCAACATCACCAACAACGCGCTACTCGCACTGTTCGAAAAGCACCTCGACGCGATCGCCGCCACGCTGACCGAGGCCGACTTCGTCGAACTCGGTCCGGGCTCGCTGGTGGTGCACAAGCGCCGCAAGGAGAACCCCCGAGCTGATCGCCACGAGCGCGTGAACTCCCCGGTCTCGAACTCCCAGTGGACAGCGGAGCCGCGGCTCAATCACCTCCCGCAGCCCACCCTGGTCGGAGCGGGCAGGGACATGGCTGCCGGGAGGCACCGGGCCAGCCTACTGATGTCGCCCACCCGAGGGCGTTTCAGCGCGAGAGATGCCCGCCGCCAGAGCCCATCGCGCTGAACGCGGAGCCCACGAAAAACTGCCGTCGGCGCAGGTCGCGGGCCGACAGCTCGACGACCGTGCGGAGTGTCCCAGCACAGTTCACGCCGTCGTACCGATCGTCCAACGCGGGCGTACAGCCAGCACACCCGCACTCCGTTACGCTGATCTCGTGGTGCAGCGCCCGAGACAGCACCTTGGCCGCCAAACGGAGGACTGGCCAGCGCGGCTGGCAACCCACCAGCATCCGCCGCGCCGACGTCGTGTTCGTCCCGACAGGTACTCCCTCCCGCGCACCCGCGCCGCCCACGACGCGCACCGCCGCCGATCTTCGCGGGTCATGGGAGGCGCCATGAAGCCCGTGGGTGGTGTGAGACGGAAGTGGGGCCCCGGGCGCCAACCGGATCCATTGCCACCGCATGTCGACTGCCCGCGCGCGCAGCCGCGCATTCCACTGGTGACCACTCCCCCGTCACCATCGGAGACAGCGCTCAGAATGCCCGCAATGACCCGCATCGCGTCATCCGCTAAGGAGTACAATACAGTGCACCCTGACCAGCCAGCAGCCACGAGCATTCCGCAAGCCCGGATGTTTTTCTGGCTGCCTGCCGACGGCAAGCGCCACGCGGCCGACATCCTGTACAAAAACGCTCCTTCCGGGAAACTGATCACCACACTCTGCGGGCAACAATTGACGAGACCGCGGGGGACCAACGCCGAGTGGCTGTGGCCATCCTGCATGGAATGCTGGTCCCTCGCCGAGGAGGACGTCGACCCGCAAACGTAAGACCAGCCGGTAGGCTCCGGGCATGTCCACGCCGAGTCTGCTCACCCCGCGACGAACCGACTTCCCGCGCTGGTACCAGGATGTCATCGCCCGCGCCGAATTGGCCGACAATGGCCCGGTGCGCGGCACGATGGTGATCAGGCCGACCGGGTACGCGCTGTGGGAACGGATGCAGCGGGAGATCGATGACCGGATCAAGGCGGTCGGCGCGCAGAACGCTTACTTTCCGCTGTTCATCCCGGAGTCGTATCTGCGCCGCGAGGCTGAGCACGTCGAGGGATTCAGCCCTGAGCTGGCGGTGGTGACCCACGCCGGAGGCAAACAGCTCGACGAGCCGGTGGTGGTTCGGCCGACCAGCGAGACGATCGTCAACTCGTTCTTCGCCCGGTGGGTGCAGTCCTACCGGGACCTGCCGCTGAAGCTGAACAACTGGTCCAACGCCGTGCGGTGGGAGCTGCGCCCCCGGCTGTTCCTGCGCACCACGGAGTTCCTGTGGCAGGAGGGGCACACCTGCCACACCACCGAGGCGCAAGCGCGGGAGCACGCGCGGGAAGTGCTCACCGACGTGTACGGCGCGTTCATGACCGACGTGCTCGCGATCCCGGTGATCCTGGGGCGCAAGACCGCTCGGGAACGCTTCGCCGGTGCCACCAACACCTTGACCTGTGAAGCGATGATGGGCGATGGCAAGGCGTTGCAGATGGGCACCAGCCATGAGCTCGGCCAGAACTTCGCTCGGGCCTTCGACGTGCGGTTTCTCGCCGCGTCCGGGCAACGCGAATACGTCTGGCAGACATCCTGGGGGGTGTCCACCCGGATGGTCGGTGGGCTGATCATGTGCCACGGCGACGATGCCGGGTTGCGGATCCCGCCACGATTGGCTCCGATCCAGGCGATCGTGCTGGTCGTGAAGGACGACGCCGAGGTCAGGGCCACGGCGCATCAGGTCGTGCGCGAGCTCCGCGACGCCGGTGTCCGGGCAGCGATCGATACACGGACCGACGTCAGCTTCGGGCGCCGTGCCATCGACGCCGAGCTCAAGGGAGTCCCGGTGCGGATCGAGCTCGGGCCCCGGGACCTCGCGGCCGGCAAAGCCATCCTGGTCCGGCGCATCCCGGGCACCAAGGAACCAGTCGCGCTCACCGCCCTGACCGCAGAGATCATCTCCGCGCTGGACACCGACCAGCGGGCGCTGCACGACCAGGCGTTGGCCCGCCGCGAGGCGGCCTCGCCGCACGTCGAGTCCCTCAATGAGGCACGCGAGGCGGCCGCCCAAGGCTGGGCTCGTATCCCGTGGTCCGTGCTCGGCGAACCCGGTGAGGCCGCCCTCGCTGAGCACGCGGTCACCGTGCGCTGCCTCACCCGCCCCGACGGCAGCCTGCCGGGGCGCGGCGACGAGCCCGACCTGATCGCGTGGGTGGCCCGGTCCTACTGACCACCCGATCCGCTGGAATCCCTTGCCAGTGCGGTGAGCGCCGGGTAACGATATGCGCATGCGGCGTGCGGTGCTTGAGCGGTTCTGGCCGAGCCGGCGCAGGCACGCCTTCGATCAGTTCTGTAGCTAGGCCGCGCGTCGGCGGATGGCTTCCCCGCCCGCGCGGCCGATTCCCGGTGCCCCATTCACCCTCGCACATCAGGAGTATGCGTGTCCGTCACCGATGAACTGCTCGCCAACAACGCCCGGCACACCGAGACCTTCTCCGGGCCGCTGCCGATGCCGCCCGCCAAGCATCTCGCCGTCGTGGCCTGCATGGACGCCCGCCTGGACGTCTACCGCATCCTGGGCCTGAAAGAGGGCGAGGCGCACGTCATCCGCAACGCCGGAGGCGTGATCACCGACGACGCGATCCGCTCGTTGGCGATCAGCCAGCGGCTGCTCGGCACGCGGGAGATCATGCTCATCCACCACACCGAGTGCGGGATGCTCACCTTCACCGACGACCCGTTCAAGAGGTCCATCCAGGACGACACCGGGATCAAACCGAGATGGGCCGCCGAGGCCTTCCCGGACCTCGACGAGGACGTCCGGCAGTCGATCGCTCGGATCAAGGTCGACCCGTCCGTGCCGCACAAGGGCGCCATCCGCGGCTTCGTCTTCGACGTGGCGACCGGCAAGCTCAACGAAGTCACCTGAGGCTCTTCAAGTACCACCAACCCCGGTCCTGGAGGTCTCTCACGACGGCCAACACCCGGTAACACGCCAGGAGGGTGTTGGCCGTCGTTATGAGCAGCGCCCGGCCGGGTTGGTGGTACTTGAAGAGCTACCAAGGGCGTGGACCACCCGAGAGGGGCAGGGGCGGCCGAGTTGCTCGGCCATCCACAGGCTGGTGCGCGCCAGGGCGTTGAGGTCGACTCCGTGCTTGATGCCCAGGCCGTCCAGCATCCACACCAGGTCCTCGGTAGCCAGGTTGCCGGTGGCCGACTCGGCGTAGGGGCAGCCACCCAGACCACCGGCCGAGGCGTCCACGCAACTCACCCCGGCGCGCAGGGCGGCGAAGGTGTTGGCCAGCGCCTGGCCGTAGGTGTCGTGGAAGTGCACCGCGAGGGCCTCGATCCCGACGCCAGCACTGAGGAACCCGTCCAGCAACGAGGTGACGTGACCGGGGGTGGCCACCCCGATGGTGTCACCCAGGCTGAGCTGGTCGCAGCCCAGCTCGAGCAGCCGGCGCCCGACGCCGAGCACCCGCTCCAGAGGCACCGCACCCTCCCACGGATCGCCGAAGCACATCGAGAGGTATCCGCGCACCCCCAGCCCGCTGGCCTTCGCCCGGCGCAGCACCGGGGCGAACATCGCGAACTGCGCGCTAAGGTCACTGTTGAGGTTGCGCCGGGCGAAGCTCTCGGTGGCCGAGGCGACGACGGCGATCTCGGTGGCGCCGGCCGCCAGCGCCCGGTCCAGCCCCCGCTCGTTGGGCACCAGCACGGGGTAGCGCACCCCGTCGCGAGGGGTGAGGCGCTCGAGCAGCTCCGTGGCGTCGGCCAGCTGCGGCACCCAGCGCGGGTGCCCGAAGCTGGTCGCCTCCAGGACCCGCAGCCCCGCCGCGGCCAGCCGATCCAGGAACTCGACCTTGACCTCGACGCCGAGCACCGCCGGCTCGTTCTGCAACCCGTCGCGCGCCCCGACCTCCCAGATCAGCACCCGGGCGGGCAGCCCGGGTGCTCGGTGCAGCTCGGGCAGGCCGGCGTCGCGGGCGCTCATGGGGGATCCGAGCCCGCGTCCACCTCGTAGTTCAGCAACGAGTGCACCCGCTCGACCTGCGGAATGTCGTCGAACTCCAGCGGCTCATCGGAGGCCGACTCGACGATCAGCGTCCCGCAGCCCAGCATCCGGTCGATCAAGGAATGCCGGAACTGCACGCTGTTGATCCGGTTGATCGCGATGTCGATGCCCCTGCGGGACAGCACACCCTCCCGGACCAGTACCCGCCTGGTGGTGAGCACGAAATGCGTGGTGCGCCAGCGCAACAGGGGCGTCACGGTCAGCCACAGCACCCCGAGACCACCGAACGCGGCCAGCCCGATCCACCCGTAGGACCGCCAGGACTGCCCGGCGACCCACCCGGCGGCGTAGGAACCGAGCCCTACGATGATCAGGAAGGCCAGCACCGGCAGCACCAGCATCTTCCAGTGCGGGTGCTTGTGGACCAGCACTCGCTCGCCACTCCTGAGCAGCTCATCTGGGTAGGGCAAGACTCCTCCTCGTCGCCACTGATCACGGTACCGCCGCGAGGGCGCCGCAGCGGGCCGGTACAGTCCGCCGACGGCGTTATAGCTGTACCAGTGGTGGCCACGACCATGGAGGCGAAGGACGTTGCTGCTCAGCGGTGCCTTATCGGTGTTGACCTTGGTCGGACTTGTCGTGCTGCTCACCGTCGTCTCACTCGGGCGTTCTCGGTTGTTGAACCGGCGGTGGCAGGCCGCCGAGCAGGAAGAGCACCGGCACGCCAAGCAACGTCTGCGGGAAGTCCTGGAGACCGTGCCGGGCGCGGAGTTGGTCGTGGTACAGCGGGTCGTCTCCGCGTCGCTGCGGGGCACCCGGGCGGTAGTGCTCTGGACGGCCACCGCAACCGAGCGGGAGGTGTGGTTCCCCCGAGCGGGCCTGCGAACCGGTGACAGTCTCGCGATCGCAGGCGCGGACCCCTCGACCGGTCAGGTGGACCTGAAAAACGTGCTCACGCGAGCGGCGGCGGATCCCGTCGCGGAAAGTTGAGATCAATCATGCACAACCCGACCCCAGACTTTGCCGGGATGGACCCCAGCCAGGCAGGCCGATCCTTGATTGAATGGGCCGATCAGCTCCAACGCAAGGCGCAGGCCTATCGCGGCCTGCAGAACCAGATGTCTCAGCTCGGGGTGACCGAGACCTCGGCGGACGGCATGGTTCGGGTACGCGTGGACGCCCAGGGCATGCCCACCGAGATGACCCTCACCGACCGAGCCCGGGGAGCGGACCCAGCCCGGCTGTCAGCGGAGTTGATGACCTGCCTGCGGCGGGCGCAGCGCACCCTGGCGGCTCAGGTGCAAGACCTGGTGACCGCGTCAGTCCAGGACAGTCACGACGATGCCGCCGAGCGGATCATGGCCAGCTACCGCGACCGCTTTCCCGCCCTACCCGAGGACCCGCCCGCGCGACACGCTCGCCGGGTCGACCCACCCGATGACGACGATCTGAGCCAATCCTCCTTCCTCCGCTAATCAGGAATTCGACGCCCAATGGATAATGGTTTTCGCGTCACGGCCGCCCAGCTGCGCGACCACGCCACCGCGGTCGGCGCCCTCGCCACTCACACCGCCGCCGCAGCCGACGCCGGCCGCCAGGTCGCCGGCATGGACAACGCCTACGGGCTGATCTGCTGGCCGATCGAGAGAATGCTCGCGGGCCCGCAAGACCGGTGCGCCGATGCGCTGGAGCAGGCCGCGAAGGCATTGTCCCGGATCGCGAATGACCTCGATTCCGCCGCCGAAACCTATGAGCGCATCGACAGCACCGCCGCAACACACCTGAGGCAGATCAGCAATCGGCTCAGCCGGTGGCACCAGTGAATAACCCATTAATCGACAACCATGCGGACATCCTCAGCGCCTACCCAGGCCTCCGTTCTTTGCGCGCTGGGTTCGACGGCGATCGGCTCGACAGAGGCAGTGGGTGGGACAAAGGACTCACCTCTGTCGAGGCCGGCGAGGAGATCGGGGAGGGCATCGCGCAGGGTGACTGGGCGAAGGTCGCGCTCGGCGGCGTGGGCGCCGGACTGGACATGCTCTGCGCGGGCTTCGACCCGATCGGCTATGCCTCCGGGCAGCTGGCGTCGTGGATGATGGAACACTTGGAGCCGCTGCGTCTGGTTCTGCACGGGCTGACCGGCGAGCCAGACATGGTCAAGGGCCACGCCGCCACCTGGGACAACATCAGCACGCGGATGAGCTCGGTGAGCGGCGACTACGCCGCCGCGGCTGATGCCACCAGTTCGTTCTGGGGCGGTCCGGCCAGCGATGCCTACCGGTCCCACGCCCACCACGTGGCGAACCTGACGCAGGCCGCAGCGGGAGCGGCCGACACCCTGAAAACGGCCGCCACCATGGCCGGGGAACTCGTCGCCGGGATTCGCACCACCGTCCGCGACGCTATCGCGGCGCTGGTGGGATACCTAGTCGACCTGCTCGTGGAAGAGGGCTGCACCCTCGGACTCGCCACTCCCGTGGTCATCGCTCAAGGCGTCGACGAGATCAGCCGGGTCTCGGTGCGGATCGGCGAGTCGCTGACCAAGCTGGGGAAGGCGATCAGCGAACTGGCCGGGTGGCTCGCCGCGCTGCGGAACATGCTGGACGGCGTCTATACCGAGCTCAGTGCCCTGGCCGAAAGCGAACACGCGCCGGCCCAGTCGTGAGGTGCGGTGCTGTCGCGCTGGCCGCATCTTCTCCTCCAGAGTCGCGAACACAGCGACAAATCTCCGCTCCCACAGCCTGTCTCGGCCAGAAGTCATCCGGCTCAAGTACAGCGATCTCCTCAAGCGTAAACGAGTCTTGCAATGGCGCTAAGCTATCAATCGACGGCACGGTGACGAGCGCCACGCGGAAATCCAGCCTCGGCAGCAACTCTACGAGGGCCGGCGTCAACGTCGATGGCAAGTTGCTCACCAGGACATCGAGGCGCACGGTGGGCAAGACAGCAAAGGCGTCACCTTGGATGGCCCGCGCGTGCGGGAGCCGCTTGCGCAGATGCGGAATCAGGCCAGCGTCATACTCAACGACCGTCAAGCTCCGGCAAACTGGTACGTATTCGGCGACTGTCCCGATGCCGGCGCCCACCTCCACTACGTGGTCGGTCGGCTGAATGTCCGCTGCGGCGATAAGCAGCGCGATCTTGGCCGGGTTGATAAGAAAGTGCTGGTCGAGGTCAGAATTGGTCTCGATGTCCAGCTCGTCGTCAACGGACACCGCACCTCCTATGGCCAACCCTGGTCCTCTGTGATGCGCACCGCCTCGGCCCGGGTACTCGCACCGGTCTTGCGTAGGCCCGTTGCGGCCGGCCGAGGTGATCACGGTTTGTGTGCCGGAAACGACAAATCATGTCGCCTCAGGCACACAAAGCGTGATCACACCCCGCTGCCTGACCGGACATGCGTCACGTCACCGACCGACAGCGCCCGCCGCTGCCCACCCGCCAGCACCACCAGCCGGCCTTCGGTGTCGATCTCGACAGCGGTGCCGATCAGCGCGGGCTGGGCTGGCAGCTCCACCCGGACCCGCTCACCCAGCGTCGCGCAGCGTTGCTGATAGGCCTCTCGCACACCGGAACTGACCGGATCGCCCCCATGGGCGCACCACTGCCGCAACTCGGCGTCCAGGTTCCGCAGCAACGCCCGCAGCAGCGGTTCGCGGTCGGTGCAGGCGGCGTGCTCGATGGCCAGCGAGGTCGCCTCCGGCACGGGCAGCTCCTCAGGCCGCAGCGTCACGTTGAGTCCGATGCCCACCACCACCGCGGGGCCCGCGGGGACAACCTCAGCGAGGATCCCGGCCGCCTTGCGCCGGTGCGGGCCCAACAGCAGGTCGTTGGGCCATTTCAGCGCCGAGGGCAGCTCGCCCAGCGCGCTGACGGTCCGCTCCAGCGCCACCCCCACCAACAGCGGCAACCAGCTCCAGCGGGCCTGGAGCACCTCGGTGGGCCGCAGCAGCACCGACACCGCCAGCCCCGAGCGGGCCGGCGCGACCCAGCTACGCGCGGCCCGGCCCCGTCCGGCGCTCTGGTGCTCGGCGATCAGCACGGTGCGATCCGGCGCCCCGTGCCGGGCCGCCGCGGCCAGCGCGGTGTTCGTGGAAGGCACCGTCTCGACGACATCCAACGCCGCGTAGCGCCCGGCCGGCGCCAGCAGAGCCCGGCGCAGCGCGTCCTGACTCAGCGGCGGTCGCGCACCATCGGACCCCATGGTCTCCAGACGCTACCTTTAGGGTCGGGCGTCATGGAGCCGGATGTCCACACCACGGCGGGCAAGCTCGCCGATCTGCTGCGCCGCGACGCCACCGCGGTGCGCGCGGGATCCGCCCGCGCCGCGGCGCGCCAGCACGCCAAGGGCCGCAAGACCGCCCGGGAGCGGATCGATCTGCTGCTGGATGCCGGATCATTTATGGAGCTCGACGCGCTGGCTCAGCACCGGGCCACCAACTTCGGGCAGGAGGCCAACCGACCCTACGGCGACGGCGTGGTCACCGGCTACGGCACTGTCGAGGGCCGGCCGGTGTGCGTGTTCAGCCAAGACGCTTCGGTCTTCGGCGGCAGCCTCGGCGAGGTGTACGGCGAGAAGATCGTCAAGGTGATGGACCTGGCGATGCGGACCGGCTGCCCGATCATCGGGATCAACGAGGGCGGCGGCGCCCGGATCCAGGAGGGCGTGGTCTCGCTGGCGCTGTACGGCGAGATCTTCCTGCGCAACACGCACGCCTCCGGGGTGATTCCGCAGATCTCGCTGATCATGGGATCGTGCGCGGGCGGGCACGTCTACTCCCCCGCGCTGACCGACTTCACGGTGATGATCGACCAGAGCTCCGCCATGTTCATCACCGGCCCGGATGTGATCAAGACGGTGACCGGTGAGGAGGTCGGTGTCGAGGAGCTCGGCGGCGGGCGGACGCACAACACCAGATCGGGCAACGCGCACTACCTCGGCACCGACGAGGAAGACGCGCTGGGCTACGTCCGGGAGCTGCTGTCGTTCCTGCCATCGAACAATCTCTCCGAGCCGCCGGTATTCGAGGTCGCAGATCTGACGGACACCCCTACCGACGCCGACCGGGAGCTGGACACGCTGATCCCGGACTCGGCGAAGGCGCCCTACGACATTCACGAGGTGATCACCCGCGTCGTCGACGAGTTCTTAGAGGTGCACCAGCTGTTCGCCCCCAACATCGTCGTCGGTTTCGGTCGCGTCGAGGGCCGCAGCGTCGGGATCGTGGCCAACCAACCCACCCAGCTGGCGGGCTGCCTGGACATCAACGCGGCGGAGAAGGCCGCCCGGTTCGTGCGGACCTGCGACGCGTTCAACGTGCCGGTGCTCACCTTCGTCGACGTGCCCGGCTTTCTGCCCGGCACCGACCAGGAGTGGAACGGCATCATCCGGCGCGGCGCCAAACTGATCTACGCTTACGCCGAGGCCACCGTGCCCAAAGTCACGGTGATCACCCGCAAGGCCTACGGCGGCGCCTACGACGTGATGGGCTCCAAGCACCTCGGCGCGGACATCAACCTGGCCTGGCCCACAGCGCAGATCGCCGTGATGGGCGCCTCCGGCGCGGCGAACATCCTGCACCGCAAGGAACTCGCCACCGCTGACGCTGACGATGTGGAGCTGCTGCGAGCCCGCCGCCAGCAGGAGTACGAGGACACCCTGCTCAACCCCTACGTCGCGGCCGACCGAGGCTACATCGACGCGGTGATCCCCCCCAGCCACACCCGTTCCACCGTGGCCCGATCACTCCGGATGCTCAAAAACAAGCGCCAGACCCTACCCCCGAAGAAGCATGGGAACATCCCCTTGTGAGTGGCGATGCGACCTGTAGCCCGAATCACCACTCACGGGTTATCCACATCGTGCGGGGGGAGCCGTCGGATGAGGAGCTCGCCGCGCTGGTCATGGCGCTCGCCGCGCTAGCGGAAGCGGTCGCCGCGCAGGCGCCAGTGCCGCGCGACGCCTGGGCTGACCCGGCGCGCCAGCTGCGCACTCCCCCGCACCCCGGCCCCGGCGCCTGGCGCAACTCTTACTGGACGTGATGCGCGCCGTGCGCAACGGTTCTAGCAGCGAACAGGCCGAGCAAGCCCTGCGTAAGCTCAACACATCGGACACTACCCGGCCGACAGACAGAAGCGGCCCCGCTGCCTTCTTGCCGTCTCTCCGAGATCATGGCGTTAGTGGGCACGGTGCTCCTACTAACGGGGAACGGCCCCGCCAGGTTGCCGCCGGTGGGGCCGTTCGGTACCGCTGAGGTCAGTCGAACGTGCCGGCACGCACCCCGGCGGTGAACGCGGACCACGCGGTCGTGGTGAACGTCAGGACGGCCCCGTCGGGGTTCTTGCTGTCCCGGACGGCACGGTGACCGTCGTTGAGGTCACAGACCTCCAGGCAGACGCCGCCCTGGTCGCTGCTGTAGCTGCTCTTGCGCCACATTGGTTGGTGCATGTTAGTACCTTCCCTCTATCTCGTTGAGTAGCGAGGTCGTGTCTTCATCGCTGAGCGCGACGTCACAGAGCCGCTCGATGGTGGCCTCATGCAGGTCGATGTCCACCGGCCGCTCGAGATAGACCCCGCCGCCGCGCAGCTCGACGAACACCATGTCCATCGCCCGCTCGGCGAACCGCAGCAGGTTGAACGGCCCGGTCATGCCAGGGTGGGCACCAACCGAGAACGGCACGATCTTCACGGTGATGTTCGGCTGCGACATCGCCTCGCGCAGCCGCGCTACCTGCTCGCGCATCACGTCGGGTCCGCCGACAATGCGATGCAGGACCGCCTCGTCCAGGATCGCCCGGAGCACCATCGGCGCCGCGTCGGTCAGTCTCCGCTGGCGGGTCGCACGCACGCGGGCGAATTCTTCGGCGCTCTCGGATCCGCCCGTGGCGTTGGCGGCAAGCGTCACGGCCTCGGTGTAGCGCCTCGTTTGGATCAGGCCCGGGACGTATGCCCCTTCATAGGTCCAGACCTCGCGGGCCGCGGTCTCCAGCCCGACGTACTCGGTGAACCACTTCGGCACGTGATCGCCGTAATCCACCCACCAGCCGCGTTCTCGTGCCTGCTGAGCAAGCTGCGTCAAGGTCTCGGCGTGCGCGGCGTCGACCTTGTACATCTGAAGCATCAGCTTGAGGTGCGGCGGTGGGCAGTTCCGCTCGGCATTCTCGATCTTGCTGATGGTGGTGGAGACGGTGCCGACGAACTCCGCGACCTCGACCTGGGTCTTGCCGAGCGCCTCGCGCAGCCGCTTGAGCTCCCGGCCCAGCCGCCGGGCGGGCATCGCCGGACTGCCATCCACCATCGTCCCGTCCTCCCTCAACACGCGCCGACCAGCATTGTCAGCCCCCGGCCCTTGTCGCACCACATCACCCCTCTCGTGACACTTGTCATTTGGCCAGTGTCGCAGTAATCTCGCTCCGACAGGAGTCATACGACACTTGTCACACACGCGGCACGGTAGGGCGTGATGCCGGGCCGGGCCGCCCCCGTCCGAGAGAAAGAGCCGACCATGGCTGATGGCGCGAACCCGCGGGCGCGACCCGCGAACCGCAGGGCGATCGGCATCGCCTGCGCCCTGCACCGAGGCCCCCGGGGCTTCGCGAACCTGGTGGTGGAGAAACAGGGCGACGAGATCGTGTTCGACATGCACGTGACCGGCGCCTGCGTGATGATCTTCGAAGAGGCCACCGCGCAAGTACTCCGGGACGCGCTGATCGAGTGGCTCGGATGAGCGAGCACCCCGCCACCGTGCCCGGTGCGCACGTGGGCGATGCCGACGCCCCGCGCTGGGGCGTGTCCTCACTGGACTGGCAATCCCACGCCATCGACGAGAACGCCGAGCACCCCGACGAGGTGTACATGACCCGCTGCGGACAGCGACTGGTCAGCGGCACCACCCTGTACAAAGAGGCGCCCGGCTGGATGTGCGTGCCCTGCCTGCGCGGGACCGAGCGGTGAGCACCGGCCGAGATGACACCTGCCCCCACTGCGAGTCCACCAAGGCGGTGCAGCGGATTACCGGCCCGCCGCTGGTGGGGTCGGGGTGGTGCCCGGAGTGCGGCTTGGAATGGGCGTTCACCCACGTCGACCCGCCGCTCGCCTACCTCGCGCCCGGCGCATGGTCGGTGCTGCGGCAGGTGATCACGCTCGCCGAGCGGGCGGACACTCTCACCGAGGAGGAGCTGCGGTCCAGACTGCGCGCCCTGATTCCGCAGAACCCTGGCCGACCGCCGGTAGAGTCTTGCTCACCGGACCGCCCACTCCGCGAGCAACACCACCCGCTTGAGCGACATGCCTGGGGGCACTCGTGAGCGTTGAGGGTGTAACGAGCTGCGCTACAGCAAGCGATTCCACACGGGTTAGACATGTGGCACGCTGGCGGATGACCCCCCCGTGCCGGCGGGGACGGAGGTGACCAACGATGGCGCAGGTAGCGGACGTGGCCGCATACATTCTGGAGAAGTGCGGCCTGATGACCGCGATGAAGCTCCAGAAGCTCACCTACTACAGCCAGGCGTGGCACCTCGTGTGGACCGAGACGCCGCTGTTCGACGACCGCATCGAGGCGTGGGCCAGCGGGCCGGTGGTACACGAGCTGTACAACCTTCACCGCGGCCGGTTCTCCCTCAGCGGATCCGCCGAGATCCCTGGCGGTGACTCGTCCAGGGTGACCGACCAGGAGCGAGCAACGATTGACGTGGTGCTGGGCGCCTACGGCGACAAGTCAGCGCACTGGCTCAGCGAGCTGACGCACAACGAGGACCCGTGGCGCAACGCCCGCGAGCGAGCCGACCTCGGTGATCGCGACCGCGGTAACACCGTCATCAGCCTGGACAGCATGTTGGAATACTACGACGGCCTCACCAGTGCCGATGCCGAAGCGCTGTGAGCGGCAGCCCTCGCCAAGCCCGTAAGAAGGCCCAAGTCAGCGACTCACGTCAGGTGCGTGTCGCTCCTGGTGCTCGCCCGAGCGATGACCGCACACCCCGAAAAGCCCGCACGTTCAACCCCGCAAATCCAAGGGACAAGATCGTCGTGCAGTTCGGTCGGTTCGACATCGGCAGTCAGTGGTGCCTCGCGAAAATCACGCCGGAAGAGATGCTGACACTGCTCGGCCGCATCCGAAGCATCGAGACGATGACGATCACAGAGGCGTTCAACTACGGTGACGAGCCAGGCAAGGACTACTCGATCGACGACCTGCCGTCGAAGGCAGCGCGGGAACGCCTAGTCGAGCTGAACTACGACGACGAGGACCAGATCAGCCGGTTACGCGTGACCGGCCGCGGGCGCCTCTATGGGTTCCGCCGCGACGAGCGGTTCTACGCGCTGTGGTGGGACCCCGAGCACGCGATCTACCCGAGCCAGAAGAAGCACACCTGACGAAAGCGCCCTTGGCTTGCCGGGAGCAGGCGGTGTTCCGCGCCGCCGTGGGGTGTGGGTCGGGGGCTGCTGCGGGCGCGGTGTGGGCCACAGTAGCTTGAGGATCTTGTACGCGTCGCTCCTCCGGATCGGATCGCGCGAGAACACCGCAGTGAGCACCAGGATGGTGATCAGCGCGATGCCGGTCACCAGGAGCGGCCTAAGCAGCGAGGGATGGAGGACGGCCGTGACGGTCAGTGCCGCACTGCTGGCCCTGACGCCCGAGCCCAGCCAGCTCGCCACGACGCTCACTGCTCCGCTCGGGGCTTCGGGGGGCAGATCGCTGACGCGCCATCCGGGGTGCGCACGAGTTCCCACACGTCTCGCAGTGCGCGATCCATTCCCTCAACGGTGACTGGAGACGGAGTCCAGGGCACCGAGCCGGTGTAGTCGGCGTGGTTGCCGACGTACTTGGCCAGCAGCTTCGCCTCGATCCATGGGCTTGCCTCGGGTGGGATCCGGCCTGTCAGAACGTCGAATCCCTGTTGGGCTATCGACTTCGCCACCGCGACGACACCCGCCGCGACGATCTTGCTCAGCTGCCACCAGTCCAGCTCACCGGCCAACGTCACGCCACGCCGGTATCCGTCCTGATAAAGGCTGCGGGCCTCCTCCAAAAGGCGTTCACGGGTGGCCGCCAGGGCGGCTGCGAGTTCGTCCTCCATCACCGGGGGCTGCGCGTAACTGGGGCTGCCGACGTCCTCAGACGACAGGCGCCGCAGCGCCTCTTGGACCACCGCCGACGGAGAGTCAGCCGTGATGACGGCGCGCGCGGACTCCCACAGCTCGTCAGGGACCGAGATGCTGAACTTCATACCAGCCACACTACCAGAAGTAGTACTACCATCAAGAGTAGGAATCTAAGGAAGAACTGTCCTACTCACACGGTGAAAGGCCACGTCAGAGGTGATGACAGGCTGTCATGGCGACGGAGATCAATCCGGGCTACGGTCGGCTTGCTACTAGCAGCCTCGTGCTCGTGGGACCACGAGGCGGGGTGTTGACGTCCTGAAACCCCCGGCGAGAGGCTCGGTAGATGACTGGCTCGGGCAAACGGGTCTGTCCGGCGTGCAAGGTCACGAACCTGTCCCGTTACAACCCTGATCCGCTGTGCGCCGTGTGCGAACGGGCCGCGCGTGAGGCGGCGGCTATCCCGCCAGACTGGCTCTGGGACTCGGAGCCGATGCGCCAAGCGTGGGCACGGCTGGATCCGGCCGCCGCGGTGGCGACCCTGCGCGCGGCGTTGGGGCTGTCTCAAGACGAGTTCAGCAATCTCGTCGGGGGCTGGTCGCAGTCCACCGTGTCGCTGATCGAGAGTGGTCGGCGGGACACCCTGTTCGACATCCGGAAGCTGTTGGCCTTCGCTGACGCAATCGGCATGCCCCGCGAGTCGCTGCTTCCGCTTATCCTGGGACGGGCGGATGCGACACTGGGAGCAGACTACGACGTCGCCGCGCTGGGAGATGCCGTGGAGCGCAGGGAGTTCACCGAGATGGGGGCGGGGCTGCTGGCCTCAGCCGCCATGGCCTCCGTCCACGTACCCACCCGGGCTGACGCGGCGCATGTCCGCTTCTTGCGGGCGACGGTGGAGCAGTTGGGCAGCAGGGATCAGAGCCGAGGCGGCGGAGCGATACTGCGGCCGGCGCTGCACCAGTTCACCCGCGCTCGCCGGATGCTCGACGAGTCCGACTACACCGAGGCGGTCGGTCAGCAACTGCTGGCCGTGACGGGCGCGCTGGGCCAGACGGCGGGTTGGTCCGCATACGACCACGGTGACCAGCGCCTTGCCCGGTCCCTCTACCGCGAGGCGCAGCTGCTGGCCACCAGCAGTGGTGACAGCGAGCTGCAAGCCCGCGTGTTGGCGACCATGTCGATGCAGAACACCTATCTTGCCAGGCAAAGAGACCACCGAGGCCTGGCCCGGGAAGGCCTTCGGCTGGCCACCCTGGCCGGGGATGTCGCCAGGCACGAGCCCTCGCCGCAGTTGCATGCCCTGCTCTCGCTGCGGGAGGCGGCGGCACACGCCACCCTCGGCGACGCGGGCGCGTTCCGGACGGCGATCACCCGTGCCCGCAGGGAGCTCGACCGCGGGCCGCACCCCAGCGACCCACCGTGGTGCGGCTTCGTCATCGAAGCGGAAATCACCGGTCATGAAGCGGCTGGCCAGCTGCGACTCGGCTCTACCGACCAGTCGGTCAAGCTCTATGCGAGTGTGCTCGACGATGATCGGCTCACCCCGCGCAACCGGATCAGCTGGGAGGCAGCGCTTGCTGGCGCGCTGCTGGACGGTAGCTGTCAAGTCAAATGAGACAGTGGATCTTACTGGGTTGGCTCGTTCTGGGTGGGTTGGTTGATCCACGCCTGCTCGGGCATGTGTGGCGGCTGGGGCCGGCGGCTGAAGCGTTCGGGGTGT
>JBOHFJ010000051.1:0-18206 GCA_050699655.1 Pseudonocardiaceae bacterium | reverse complement strand
TCGATCATCAACACCGCGTCGTTCGTGGCGGTGATGGGCTCGGCCACCTCGCAGATCTCCTACACCGCGTCCAAGGGCGGGGTGGTCGCGCTGTCCCGGGAGCTGGGTGTGCAGTTCGCCCGCGAGGGCATCCGGGTCAACGCGCTGTGCCCGGGGCCGGTGAACACCCCGCTGCTGCGCGAGCTGTTCGCCGCGGACCCCGAGCGCGCGCGGCGCCGCCTGGTGCATGTCCCGATGGGTCGGTTCGGCGAACCGGAGGAGATCGCCGCCGCGGTCGCCTTCCTGGCCAGCGACGACGCCGCCTTCATCACCGCCTCGACGTTCCTGGTGGACGGCGGCATCTCCGCCGCCTACGTCACACCGTGGTAGCCGAGGTCTTCAGCCGGCTCGGTGAGATCGCGCTGCCTACGGGGTCGCCTCCTGGGTGTCGTTTGTGACCTCACACGGGTTGCGGACTTCTGCTTGATCGTCGCTCGGGCCACAGCGCATGGAGTTGAGCGGGGGTGCGCGGGGCTTCGTAGCAGGCTCTCAAGACTGCCTGCCGCGTGGAGTCTGGCGCATCCTCGGCGAGTGCGACAAACCAGTCAACGCCCGCGGGGTAGGACCACAAGTACGATCGCAGCAAGGGATCCACTGATCGATCCGCTAGCATATCCGCTATATTGCTATTAGTCCAGAATGGCACGAGTCGACGGGCGAGGGTGGCGCACTCCTGAACCCCCGTACCATCGTTGATCGCCACATGCAGTTCCGCGCGGACCAGTTGCAGATAGTGGTCCAGGTATACATGCGCGAGGAGTCTGTAGTCATCGGGCGCAATGAACAATGGAAGCGCCTGCGCCAGGCCCTCGAACAGAACTTGATGGTTCCCGAATACGGAGAATTTTCGCAGCCAGCTTGTTGGGCCCTTGGTGCACGTCGCGTAGAAGGATGCGCATTGGAGGGCGTGACCGAGAATTTCATGAACCGCGAATTGTCTTATCCGGGTCGGCGTGAATGACGAGTTCTTGCGATTAAGCCTCAAGTGTGCTTGATCCCGGACCACATCTACCCAGTATGCCCAGTACGCGTCAATGTCGACCAGCTCGATGGACAGTTCATAGCCCGCGGTAGTCCCGGTCGCTTTACGCAGGTCAGGGAGTAGTCTGGCTGCCTCCTGGCGCAGAGCGTCGGGCACGTCCGTGATCGAGAGTGCACCCTCGAAATTCTCGACTTCCGCGCGGGTCTCCTTGTTCCATGCTATTCCGATGGTGTCGAGCTGTTCGAGTGCGATCGCCCTCCGCTCGTCGAGGTAGTCAGGCCTCCATCGGCCAATCTCGGACCCTTGGGTGGCTTTAATGTACTCGCTCAGCGAAAGGCGTTCGCCGAGAATCGCGCGCAGGTAGGCAATATTTGATTGTATCGCGGTGGTCAACTCTGAATTGCCTTGTTGTTCGGCGGCGACAGCCAGGCTCTCAAGTCGTTCCAAGGTCGTCAGCCGGTTGCGGGAAAATGCTTGGTAGTCATCAGGAGAGCAGTCGTAGGTGATGATCCCGGTTCCGCGGCGCTCTATCTCATGAGAATTCCAGTCGTCAATCGTTCGCTCTACTTCGTCCCGCAGTATCACTGTTCGATCTCCCACTTGACTGTAACCTTTTGGCCGCGCTCCAGGTAATCACGCGTGACGCGGAGTGTGTGGCACTCGTTGGTGGTGTCCCAGATCAGTCCTTCCGTCGCGGATCGCTCAGAGCCATCCGGAAACTCCTCGGTCGCGGTGTGCGCTACCAGCTTTCTCGGGATGCGGTGCCGCACCGTCAACGTGAAGTGACGCGTACAGTGCGGTATATCCTGGCGCCAATACAAACTGTCGGTAAAAAGTCCGCCATGGCAGGAATATGTCATGCGCGCGGTGTCGCCAGGGTCAACAGGTGGTGACAAGAGAGTCGCAAATTTCGCCAAGTTCACAGTCTCATGAATGGTTGCAATGCGCATTTTTCGGCCATTGCTCTCGCCTGGTGCGATAGTGACGCTCGCGTGCGCGTGCTTGAACCAAACATCCCAACTTAGTCGTGAAATGGGGTGGCTCGTTAAATTGACGATCAGCCGATCGTATTCGACCACCGAGTGCCCGTTGGCGGGAATGTTGACATTAATTACCGTGTCCAGCTCGACAACCTGGCCAACTAGCCGCGCGAGACTCTTGACCTCTGTCGCGCTCATTCGAAGACGTTGGGCGAGGAGTATGAGCTTCTTGCCTAACGGGTTGTCGAAAAAACCGGCCTCGGTGCGCGCTGGTGAGTTTTTGTCATACCGGATCGAACTAGGCTCAGGCTGCGTGGTGAAGCCGGTCGCCACGCCTCGGTTCCTGGACCACCCACTCTCGTCATGCGGTCCTGGATCTTTCATTTTTTGGATGAGCATGCTTGGGATATTACTGAAATCGGCGCATCCGGTGGCTTTCGCTAGTTGAGCTTGGGTCGGTTCACGGAGCTCGCTTCGGTGTGCTTGTACAGGTTGGAAAAGTTGCTGAATTGTGAATCTCGGGAACATTTCCTCCAGGATTCTGCACGCGTCAGGATGGGGAATGCCGCGAACATTTCCCCTAAGCCACCGATAGAATTGTGCATGCGCGGGACAGGTTCCGACGAGTGAGGAGTCGAGTTCCTTCGCAATTTTATCCCATTGGCGAGAAAATGTTTCCCTCTTTTGCCAGTGGCGCACCCTGAGTAGCGCCTTCAGCAGGGTGGGCTCATCGACAACCGGGTCCCCGTCCACTTCCATGATTGCCATCATACTCCGAGAGATATAGATCCGATACACAGGAGTGGGCGCAGTGATATTCTGATGAAACGCGGCAGGCGTGGTGATGGTAGTTGGTCTTCCGGGAGCCTTGGCGTTGCACCCGATTGCATACATCCGCTACTTGGCTTCCCGGGGGACGTGAGTATCACGATGGTTAATTCTACAGCCCATGGCTGGCGCCCGATGACTGGCGCGGCCATGATGAGTGCCTGGTTGTGGGTGACAGTCCCGGACGTGGTGACGTTGCCAGCGGCCGTCACCGCGAGCGGCCCCGGCCGCTGGATCGTGCTTCCCGGCCCAGGCACCGCTGCGCCGTCCCGGCCGCGGGCGGTGCTGTCGGCAGCCTGGCGGACGGTGGCGGTGTGACGCTGGTGGTCCGCGGTGATCCCTGGGTGTACCCGAGGAGTTACACGTTCTTGTGCACGATGCTGCGCGGGGTTCTGAGTGAGGGCCTGCACGCTGGTCTTGGCACTGAGGAGGGGCTCGGCTCGCCGCGGTGCCGGTTCAGCGGTGCGCTGTATGCCCTGTTGCTGGAGCATCCGATTGATCAGCGGGGCTGCTGCCGAACGTGTCCTGGCGGGGTATTCGGGCTGCGTGCTCGGCGTTGTGCGGTGCATCTGCAGGTGGGTTATTGGCTGCGTCAGCCTGACTGGCTCCTGTATTCCCGGGTCGCCGACGAGTGGCGGGTGGCACCCCAGCCGCCACTCGTGGGCGCCGCACCCGAGAGTGCGGCCCGCCCGGCCAATCCGGCGGACGCCGGACATCGTCCCCGGGATCAAGCTGGAGAGGCGCGGTTCGCCCAGTCAGCCAATGCGGACCCCGACCATCCCGCTCCACCTCCCCGCAGGCCACCCGGGACGGGATGGTCAGCTCCGCACCACGGTGCGGCCGGGGATGATCCAAACGGCCTCTGGCCTCGCCCTGTTCCACCCGGGAATTCGCCCCGCCATTCGGCCGAGTTACCCCAGCGCACTGGAGACATCACGTGACGGATCACATCGACGCTGTGAACGGGCACCGCACCACCGATCCCGTCGTGGTGGCCGGGGCGCGGCCGGCGGAACCGCGCGGCCACCAACATTTCCCCCCGCGGATCTCTCATCTGGGTCCACCCACCTTAGCCGCTCGATGGGCCGGTTCGGCGAACCGGAGGAGATCGTTGCCGCGGTCGCCGGTCAGGACGATTCGATCGGCGGCTCGATGGGGCGCCGGAGCGCCGACAACGGATAGGCGATCCGTTCCAGCGATTTCCGCTCGGCATCCACCCCGAAGCGCCAGGCGATGAGCCCACCGGCAAGCATGATCGCCCCTGCCGCGTAGTAACCGATCGTGAGCAGGTTTCTGCCGCCGCTGACAAGGTACGTGAAGACCAACGGCGCCGCCACGCCTCCGACCAGTTGCGAGATGGCGAAAAAGAACGAGATCGCTTGAGCGCGCAGCTCCAACGGGAAGATCTCACTGACCGTCAGGTATGCCGCCGAAGCACCGGTGGATGCGAAGAAGAAGATCGCACACCAGATAGCGGTCTGCGTGGTCGCGGTCAGCAGATTGGCGGAGAACAGCAGTGCGCTGATCGTCATGAGAACGCCAGAAACACAGTAGGTGAATGTGAGCATCTTGCGCCGGCCGATGGTGTCGAACAGCTTTCCGAGAACTAGTGGACCAAGCAGGTTACCCAACGCGAACGGAATTAGGTAATAGCTTGTATTCTGGATCTCAATTTTATAGAACTGTACGAGTATCAAGCCGCTGGTAAAGAATATAGAATTGTAGAGAAATGCTTGGGGCGCCATCAACGAAAATCCCAGGAACGACCGAGACGGGTAGTCGCGCAGCATTGTCTTCGCGATCTGGCGGTAGGGCACGTTGCCTCGGCCGGTGACGGGCAGCTCCTTGCCTTTGGGTATTGATTCGAGCTCGATTCCGTCGGCCCGAACTCGGGTCTCGATCTCATCGACGATGCGCTCGGCTTCCACCTGCCGGCCCTGGGTCATCAGCCACCGTGGGCTCTCCGGGATGGTCCGTCTCAGGAAGATGATCGACACAGCGATGACCGGGCCGATGAAGAAGCCGATTCGCCAGCTGAGGTCGACCGGCACCAGGTCCGGGTTGAGCAGCAGGATGTTCGCCGCCGCGCCGATCATCGCGCCCGCCCAGTAGGTCCCGTTGACAGCGATGTCGACCCGGCCGCGGTAGTAAGGCGGGATGAGCTCATCGATGGCGGAGTTGATCGCTGTGTATTCGCCACCGATACCCGTACCCGCGAGGAACCGGAAGAACAGCAGGGACCACACATCGAACGAGAAAGCGGCCGTTGCGCTGGCGATCATATAGAGAGCCAACGTGAAAAAGAACAGCTTCTTGCGGCCGAGCCGATCCGTGATACGGCCGAAGACCAGCGCGCCGACGACCTCGCCAAGCAGGTACAACGAGGCGATGTACCCGGTCTGCCCCTCGGTGAGGTGCAGTGAGCCGGATTTCTCCAGGACCGTGCTGACCTGGTCGACGATCTGGATCTCCAGGCCGTCGAGGATCCACGATATGCCGAGCCCGACAACCACCCGGGTGTGGAAGGGCCTCCAGGGCAGCCTGTCCAGCCGTGCGGGTACCAGGCTGGCGTAGACCGTTTCCCTGTCGGTGGCGCTCACAACGTGGATTCTGAGTGCTCGAAAGAGTCGGCTTCTTGCCGGCAGTTATCGGCTTCCGCGTGCCTGTTCAGTCCCGCGTAGTCCACCGCGAGATTGCGCAGGGCACGGGCGAGCCGAGGGGAGTATTTGAGGCGGTCTGTCTCGACAAGTACTCGGTAGATTTCCACGGCCTCCTTGGCCGCCGGCCAGGCCTCGGCGTGGCGACGCAGCTCGGACAGGCCCACACTCAAGTTGGTCAGAGCCCGGGCCAGCTCAGGCCGATGGTCCGGGTCTATCTCAGCGAGGTCGCGGTGCAGAGTGATGGCTTCCTCGGCGAGCTGGAGGATCTCGCCGTGCCGGTCCATCGTGGACCGGCAGAAGACGAGAATGTCCAGTGATCTGGCGAGCTCCGACCGGTAGCGCGCGGGGTTGCCCGCGGTGAGCTGCCGGTGTAGCTGAACCGCTTCTTGCACGTAATTCTCCGCGTCGCCGTAGCGGCCGAGTTCGGTGAGGTTGACGCCGAGATCGTTCAGGCAGGCGGCAAGATACGGTCGGTAACGCTCGAGGCCTTCGGTCAAGGTGCGGTAATAAGTGAGCGCTTCCTCCGCGCGGCGCACAGCCTCCGCGCGCCGATCCTGCTCCGCGTAGCCGTTGCCGAGGTCGTGCAGCGACTGAGCCAGATCCGGGAGGTAACGGTCGTGGTCGGTCTCGACCAGGGCGCGAGTGCGCTCGACCTCATCTTCCAGCAGGGCAGGGCTGCGGCACTGCCTCGCGAACCAACTCGGCTGGGTTACCCACCGAGTCCACCCGGGCCGACAACGTCATCGGGGGGTATGCCTGAACCAGATCGCGCACGGCCGGCACATCAGCGCCCAACAGTGACCACCAGTCACCAGCGCTGCGGGCGATCAGCAGTACCCGAACGTGCTCAGGGTGGCCGGCGACCGAGCGCAGCAGGTCGATCAGACCCGCGCGGGTCTCGGCGTAGTCCACCACCAGGAGGATCGACGAGCGCTTGGTGGCGGCCCGGAGGATGGTGAGTGCCTCGGCCGCAACAGCCCCGCTGGATTCGGCGGGCGTGGTTGCTCCGGCACTCCGGCGGCCCGCTCCCGAGCCGCTGCCCGCGCTCGCACCCAGTCCACGCACCGCGGAGCCATGAACCCCACCACTGCCGAACCGACGACCGCCGAGGTCCGCGCCATCCCCTGTGGCAGGTCCAAGCCGTTGGTCAACTCGGCCATCAGCGCTACCGCCACCATCGCGACCAGGACCGACCAGCCCGCCTTCGTGCTCACCAGACAATCATCGGTGAGAAAGCTTCAGCGTGACAGCTATCCGCTG
Source organism: Pseudonocardiaceae bacterium (assembly GCA_050699655.1). Taxonomy (GTDB): domain Bacteria; phylum Actinomycetota; class Actinomycetes; order Mycobacteriales; family Pseudonocardiaceae. Next base: position 11,457 of record JBOHFJ010000051.1, on the reverse strand, counting down.
CGTGACGAGGCGCTAGCCGGCTGGGCTGATCTTGGTGAGGATCTCACCGAGGATGCTCATGATCGAATTCAGGGTGCCCTTGATCTCGGCCAAGTCCCGGCTGTGCTCGGCCAAGGTCTGGCTGTGTTCGGCCAGCACCTTGCCGTGCTCGGCCAACGTCTGGCTGTGTTCGGCCAGCACCTGGCTGTGTTCGGCCAGCACCTTGCCGTGCTCGGCCAATGTCTCGGTATGGGCGTCCACCGTGGTCTTGATGTCGAGAACGGCGTCGCCGATCGCTGTGATGTCTTCCTCAGCGCGCAGAAGGCGTCCAGGGCTGGCCACTGGGGAAGCTTACCGCCACCGCCGGGGCGAAGCTCGGCCCGCCCGGGGACGGCGCAGCCACACGGCGCACGTGAGTCGATGACGAGCAACGCCGGACGCTGGTGGCAAGCCTGCACCGTCCCGAAGGGAAACGATCCCACCAGCCCGGGACAATAGGCGAAGAGCAAGGAGGATGCCAGCGTGAATGAGCACGAGGTGCGCTCGCTAATCAGCCAGGTCGAGGTTGCCGTCTGCGGCGCCCTGGACCTGGCATTGCCGGAGTGGGCCGGCGCCGATCCAGTTGTACGGCGCTCCCAGCACGCGGACTTCCAGTCCAATGCCGTCCTCGCGCTCGCCAAACGCGCCCGCACCAAGCCCACTGAGCTGGCCACCGCCGTCACCGAGGCGCTGCGCGCCGACTCCAGCAGCCCCGTGGCCGAGGTGACTGTCTCCGGACCCGGCTTCCTCAACCTCACCGTCGCCGACACAGCCATCTGGGCGCAGGTGACCGCGCGGCTGGCCAGCCCTCGCCTGGGCATCGGCGCGCCCGAACAGGGCCGGCGCACGGTCATCGACTACTCGGCGCCCAACATCGCCAAGGAGATGCACGTCGGGCACCTGCGCACCACCATCATCGGTGACGCCCTGGCCCGCGTGCTGGGGTTCCTCGGCGCTGAGGTGATCCGGCAAAACCACCTCGGAGACTGGGGCACCCAGTTCGGGATGCTCATCCAGTACCTCGACGAACACCCCGACGCCACCTGGCGCCACGACCAACTCACCGAGGGCACCTCGAGCGTCTCCGCGCTGGATGGCCTGTACCGGGCGGCGCGCGGCGCGTTCGACGCTGACCCGTCCTTCGCCGACCGGGCGCGAGCGCGGGTGGTGGCGTTGCAGGCCGGTGACGAGGCCACCGTCACCCGCTGGCGGGAGATCGTCGCTGAGTCCGAGCTCGCATTCCGCGTGATCTATGACCGGCTTGGTGTGCTGCTGGAACCGGAGGACGCGGTCGGTGAGTCCCGCTACAACGCCTGGTTGCCTGACGTCGCCACCGAACTGACCGGTAGTGGCATCGCGGTGGAAAGTGACGGCGCTCTCGTCCTGTACTCCGAGGAGGTCACCGGACCGGACGGCAACCCCGTCACGCTCATGGTCCGCAAGAAAGACGGCGGCTACGGCTACGGCACCACCGACCTGGCCACCATCCGCTACCGGATCCGCGACCTCAAAGCCGACCGGCTGCTCTACGTCGTCGACTCCCGCCAGGCCCTGCACTTCCGCCTCGTCTTCGAAGCCGCTCGCCGCGCCGGTTGGCTCACCGACACCATCGACGTCACCCATGTCGCTTTCGGTACTGTCCTCGGCCCCGACGGCAGGCCCTTCAAGACTCGCTCCGGCGACACTGTCAAGCTCATGAACCTGCTGGACGCGGCGGTGGACAAGGCGCGGGCCACCGTTACCGAAAAGGGGCCCGACCTCACCGGCGAGGAGCTGGACCGGATCGCTGAACAGGCCGGAATTGGCGCGGTCAAATACGCCGACCTGTCCACCAACCGCACCAAGGACTACGTCTTCGACGTCGAGCGTATGGTGTCCTTCGCTGGCAACACCGGGGTCTATCTCCAGTACGCGCACACCCGCATCCGCTCCATTCTCCGCAAGGCCGGCGAGGCCACCGCCGAGGTCGATCCGACCCTGCCGCTGCACCCCACGGAACGGGTACTCGCGCTGGAGCTGGACGCCTTCGGCGATACCCTGACCGACGTCGGCCATTTCCTGGAACCGCACCGGCTCTGTGGATATCTGTACGAATTGGCCAAGGCGTTCACCGACTTCTACGAGGCCTGCCCCGTCCTGTCGGTTGGCCCACCAGTCCGAGCCAATCGCCTCGCGCTGTGCCACCTCGCCGCCAGCACCCTGCGCCAGGGTCTCGATCTGCTCGGCATCGCCGCACCAGAACGGATGTAGCGAGAGCCCTCCGGAGGCAGGCTGCTCGTGTTAGCTCCATTTGAGGCTATGAATCTTCCAGTCCCAGAGGTCGTCAACCTCGCTGAACGGGTGGGGAACCGCCTGGGGCAACCATGCGGCGGTGCCGAGGTCATTGCTGATCGGCGCGGTTCCCGCGTCTACCGGCTCCGGTTCCCCACCGGAGACGTGGCGCTCAAACTCGCCTCCCATAACACCGAGGAACAAGGCGTACGTGACGCTGAACACCTCGCGCGCCGAGAAGCCGCTGTCCTGGCCCACCTGAACGGTTTCATTCCCGGTTACCTCATCGACTCCGGTGACCTGGATAGCGGCGGTTCCTGGCTCGCGCTGCGCTGGCTCGAGGGCTGCACCCCCCACCGGCTGATCGCGGCAGCTCGGCGCGGCGATGACTCACCCGCCCGACGCGACAGCATCCTGCACGCCGCCATCGTCATCATCGACCGGCTGGCTGCGCTGCCGCTCTGGGCTGGCGGCACGCCGACCTCCAACCCGCACATCCTCCTCGGGCACACCTACGCCCTCGCGGCCGTCCTGCACCTGGCCTGGACCGGTCTGCCCCCACTCCCTATACCCACGACCAAGCACCCTGGCGAGACAAGCTCAAAGACGTAGCCCAAGGCCGCCAACACGATCTCAGAGTTATAAGACCCTGGCCCTGGCCCACTTTCGAGCACGTGCTGCGCCAGGCGCTCAATCCCCAACCTGAGGCCAGGACCCCCTCCATGACGCGATTCCGTGACATGATCATGGCGGGCGGCCGGTTACGCTGAGCTGGTGCCCCACTCCTCGCGATCCCCCCGAGCCGCCCTGCTCACGCTGGGCTGCGCCCGAAATGAGGTCGACTCCGAGGAGCTGGCCGGCCGGTTGACCGAGGACGGCTGGGAGCTGGTCGACCCCGACGGCGGGGTGGCCGACGTGGTGGTGGTCAACACCTGTGGTTTCGTCGCCGCCGCCAAGAAGGACTCCATCGACACCCTGCTGGCCGCCACGGACACCGGCGCCAAGGTCGTCGCGGTCGGTTGCCTGGCCGAGCGCTACGGCGCCGAGCTGGCGGCGAGCTTGCCGGAGGCCGACGCGGTCCTGGGTTTCGACTCCTACCCGGAGCTGAGTACTCGGCTGCGCGAGGTTCTCGCTGGCCAGGTGGTGCCCGCGCACCAGCCGGTGGATCGCCGCACCCTGCTGCCGATCACCCCGGCGTCCCGGCCCGCCGCGCTCGCCAGTGGTCCCGTGCTGCCCGGGCACGGTTGGGGCCCCCGAGTGCCGCGGCGGCGGCTGGATGACTCCCCGGTCGCCCCCCTGAAGATCGCGTCGGGCTGCGACCGGCGCTGCGCGTTCTGCGCGATCCCCACCTTCCGCGGCGCGTTCGTCTCCCGCCCGGTCGACGACGTGCTGGCCGAGGCGGTGTGGCTGGCCGGCTCGGGAGTGCGGGAGCTGGTGTTGGTCAGTGAGAACTCCACCTCTTATGGCAAGGACTTGGGCCGCCCGGGCGCCCTGGAGGAGCTGCTGCGCCGGCTGGCCGCCATCCCCGGGATCGTGCGCACCCGGGTGTCCTACCTGCAGCCGGCCGAGACCCGGCCCGCGCTGGTGGCCACGATCGCCGGCACACCCGGCGTGGCCAGATACTTCGACCTGTCCTTCCAGCACGCCAGCGAACCGGTGCTGCGCCGGATGCGCCGGTTCGGCTCGCGCGAAGCCTTCCTGGACTTGCTGGAGCAGATCCGGCGCCGCGCGCCCGCGGCGGGGGCACGCAGCAATGTGATCGTCGGGTTCCCGGGGGAGACCGAAGCCGACGTCGCGGAGCTGGAGCGCTTTCTCACCGAGGCGCGGCTGGACGCGGTGGGGGTGTTCGGCTACTCCGACGAGGACGGCACCGAGGCCGCTGGCCTGCCCGGCCAGCACGACGAGGACACCGTCGCGGCCCGGGTGGCCCGGATCAGCGGGCTGGTCGAGCAGCTCACCGCGCAGCGCGCCGAAGAGCGGGTCGGACAGACCGTGGACGTGCTGGTGGAAGCCGTTGCCCAGCAGGATGGTGCGCAGGTGGATTCCGGTGCCACGTCCGATCCGGCGGCGCGGGTGCTCGGGCGTGCCGAGCACCAGGCCCCCGAGGTGGATGGTGAGTGCGTGCTCACCGGTTCGGGTGCGGACTCCCTCGCGCTCGGTGACCTGGTGCGCTGCCGGGTGCTCGCCGCTGAGGGTGTCGACCTGGTCGTCGAGCCGATGGAGCTGATCTCCCCGGCCGGCGGCGGGCGGTGAGGCCGCCACCGGCCGCCCCACCGCCGGCACTCCCACCACCAGAAACCCGAGTCCCGCTGTGGAACCTGGCCAACCTGCTGACCATGTCCCGCATGGTGCTGGTGCCGGTGTTCGTGCTGGCGTTGTTCACCAAGGGCGGAAGCGACCCGGCGTGGCGGGTCACGGCGGCGGTGGTGTTCGGCGTCGCCGCGCTCACCGACCGGCTGGACGGTGACCTGGCTCGGCGCCGCGGCCTGATCACCAAGTTCGGCACGATCGCTGACCCGATCGCGGACAAGGTGCTCATCGGGGCGGCCCTGGTGGGCCTGAACATACTGGGCGAGTTGGCTTGGTGGATCACCATCCTGATCGCCGTGCGCGAGCTGGGTGTCACCGCGCTGCGCTTCTGGGTCTTGCGATACGGGGTGATCCCGGCCAGCCGCGGCGGCAAGACGAAGGCGTTCGCGCAGGCCGTCGCGATCGAGCTCTACGTCCTGCCGCTCCCGCTGGCGGCCCATCCGGCGCGCTGGGTAGCGCTGGGCATCGCGGTGGTGCTCACAGTGCTCACCGGCATCGACTACGTGGTGCGGGCGCTGCGGCTGCGCGCTTCCGGCCGTCGCGCCGTCGCGCTGCCGTGACCGCTGACCCCCGGACCGCTGGGTGGGGCCGCTGGGGTGAGGGCCGCTGTGTCGTTCGCCCACGGCGGAGAGCCGGCCCGCCGGCTGGTGAGTACGGTAGGGAGCAAGCGAGCCGGCGCACAGTGGGCCGGCCACACACCTGGGAGGAAACGCGATGCCGCTGCTGCGGGAGGCCATCGGCGATCGGCTGCGCCGGACGCGGACCTCGCAGCATCGCACGCTGCGTGAGGTGTCTCGAGTGGCCCGGGTGAGCCTGGGGTATCTCTCCGAGGTGGAGCGGGGCCGCAAGGAGCCATCCAGCGAGCTGCTCGCCTCGATCTGTGATGCGCTCGACTTACCGCTGGACGAGCTGTTGCGGCGAGTCGCCGACGATCTCGGTCCGGTGTACCTGCCCGAGGTGCCCGACACTCTCGCGGCCGAGCTGGTCGCGGCCTGAGCTGTCGCGGTGGGCTTGGCACCAGGGGTAACCCCTAGTTCTCGGCGGGGTCGGTGCCCTAGTTCTCCTGGGGTCGGTAGCAGTGCCGCCACGCACCTGACACCATGGAGCCAGCACGCGGTTCCATGGTCGGGTTGGGGGCTGGTCGGATGCGGCCCAGAGTTTGGTGCCGCGGGTCTGATCGGTCACGAGGAGAGGCAGCGGAAGAGATGGCCAACCCGTTTGTGAAGTCCTGGAAGTATCTGATGGCGGCGTTCTCGTCCAAGATCGACGAGCATGCCGATCCCAAGATACAGATCTCGCAGGCCATTGAGGAGGAGCAGCTCAAGCACCAGAAGCTGTCCCAACAGGCTGCCGCCGTCATCGGCAACCAACGCCAGCTGGAGATGAAGCTCAGCCGGCAGCTCGGTCAGATAGAGGATCTGCATTCCAAGGCCCGGCAGGCACTGGTGCTCGCGGACGATTCACGAAGCAAGGGCGATGAGGTCAAGGCGCAGCAGTACGAGCAAACCGCGGAGCTCTTCGCCACCCAGCTGGTGACGGCGGAGCAGTCCGTGGACGATCTCAAGACCATGCACGATCAGGCCCTACAAGCGGCCGGTCAGGCCAAGCAGGCGGTCGAGCGCAACGCTGTGGTGCTGCAGCAGAAGCTCACCGAGCGGACCAAGCTGCTCTCCCAGCTGGAGCAGGCGAAGATGCAGGAGCAGGTGTCCGCCTCGCTGCGGTCGATGAGCGAGCTGTCCGCGCCCGGCAACACGCCCTCCCTGGACCAGGTCCGGGACAAGATCGAGCGCCGCTACGCCACCGCCCTCGGGTCCGCTGAGCTGGCCCAGAACTCCGTGCAGGGGCGGATGCTGGAGGTGCAGCAGTCCACGCTGGACATGGCGGGCCGCGCCCGGCTGGATCAGATCCGCGCCTCGGTTCGGGGGGCGCCGATCGCGGGTGAGGTGACCGCCGGCGAGCCGGCGCCACCAGCCTCGCCGCAGCAGATCCTGCCACCGAACAGCCAGTCACAGCGCGGGCAGAGCTGATCTGCGCAGTCGGACCCGGCTGGCCTGCGGTCGCTACGGTGCCGGGATTTCCGCGGTGCTGGGCCTCTAAGGTGCTGGCCATGCGAGCCGTAGCTGTGCACCAAGCGCTGGAGGCTGAAGTCGCCGCGGCACGTCGACGGCTGGGCGTTGCCCCCCGGGTGTTGGACGTGGGTGGTGGCAGCGGGGTCTGGGCAGTGGCGCTGGCCCGATTGGGCTGCCTGGTTACCGTGGTGGAACCGAACCCCAATGCGCTGGCCACGCTGCACCGCCGGATCGCCGACGCCGGAGTCCAGCGGCTAGTGAGCCCGGTGCAGGGTGACGTTGACTCGCTGGCTGACGCTGTCGCGGCGGCCAGCGCCGACCTCGTGCTCGGGCACGGTGTCCTTGAGGTAGTCGAGGATCCCGCCCGGGCGGTGCGGGCGCTGGCCGAGGCCACGGCCCCCGGTGGCGCGGTGTCGGTCCTGGTGGCCAACCGGTACGCGGCGGTGCTAGCCCGCGCGCTGGCTGGACGGCTGGCCCAGGCCCGCCGGGTGCTTGACGATCCCGACAGCAAGTTCGGTGCGAGCGACCCCCTGCTGCGTCGTTTCGACACTGATGGTCTCATCGCGCTGCTCGCGGCCAGCGGGTTGAGCGTCGAGCTGGTGCAGGGTGATGGGGTGGTGGCCGATTTGATGCCCGGCGGCGTCCTGGAGGCCCATCCCGGGGCAGCCGAGGCGCTCGCCGAGCTGGAGCTGGCCGCGGCGCGGCGGGCACCTCTGCGGGACATCGCCAGCCGAGTGCACGCACTGGCCCGGTGCCGGCGATAACCTGTTAGCGTGAACGATCGAGGCTGCCCCGTGTTGCACGTCGACATGGACGCCTTCTATGCCTCGGTTGAGGTTCGGGAACGGCCTGAGCTGGCTGGGCGGCCCGTCGTGGTGGCGGGTGGCAGTAACCCCGCCGGGGACCGCGGCGTCGTGCTCTCGGCGAGTTACCCGGCGCGGGCGTTCGGGGTCCGCTCGGCGATGCCGGTCGCGCAGGCCCGCCGACTATGTCCGCAAGCGGAGTTTGTGGCGCCGCATTTCCCTCGCTACGCGGAGGTTTCCCGTGGCGTGATGGCGCTGTTCGCCGAGATCACCCCACTGGTCGAACCTTTGAGCCTGGACGAGGCATTCCTCGACGTCGGCGGGTCCGTGCGCCGGCTGGGGATGAGCCCGGCCGGGATCGGTGAGTGGATTCGCGGCCAGGTCTATGACGCGCACCGGGTGAGCTGCTCAGTGGGGGTGGCGCCGAGCAAGTCGCTCGCGAAGCTCGCCTCCGGGTTGTCCAAGCCGGACGGGTTGCTCGTGGTGCCCGCCGACGGGGTGCTGGAGTTCCTGCATCCGCTGCCGCTGTCCGCGTTGTGGGGAGTGGGCCAGCGCACCGCGCAGGTGCTGCGTCGGCTGGGCTGTGTCACCGTGGCCGACGTGGCGAGCACACCACTGCCCGTCTTGCGCCGTGCCGTGGGCCTCGCGTGCGCTGCGCACCTGCACGAGCTGGCCAACGGCCGGGACGACCGGCCAGTGGTGCCCGACCTGCCGGAGAAGTCGGTGGGGGCGGAGGAGACCTTTGCCCAGGATGTGACGGACCGGGTGGTGTTGCGGCGCGAGCTGCTGCGGCTGGTTGATCGCGCCACGGCCGCGCTGCGTCGCCGGGGCCTGCGCGGCCGCACCATCGCGGTGAAGATCCGCTACCCCGATTTCACCACCGTCACCCGCTCCCGAACCGTGGCCGAGCCGACTGACTCCGCGCACGGGGTGTTCGCGGTGGCCACCGAGCTGCTGGACGGCAACCTGCCCCCCGGCGCGGCGGTCCGGTTGCTGGGAGTGCGGGTGGAACAATTGGTCCGGGGTGCGGCCACCGAGCAACTCACCCTGGACGGTGCCGGGGCAAACTGGGGTGGGGCGAACTGGCTGGACGCCGAACGTGCGGCGGACACCGCGCGGTCCCGGTTCGGTGTCGACGCCGTGCGGCCGGCCACCCTGCTGGAGGCGCCAGCGCGGTCCGGTCGAGGGGAAAGTCCCCGCGAAACGTGGCTCTCCCCTGAATCGGGTAACCAGATCCGCTAGGCCATACCGCCGCGGGCTCGTATCCTCGACGTAGGAGCCCACGGTGTGCACTCGGTGGCCGCAGGTACTACCGTCGGGGTCAGACACTACATCGGCAACCCCTATCCACGACGGAGTGCCGGAGGAGGAGCGATGCCACTCTCCGAGCACGAGCAGCGGCTGCTCGACCAAATCGAGCGCGCGCTCTATGCAGAGGATCCCAAGTTCGCGTCAAACGTCCGGGGCGCCCGGATGCGCAGCCGGTCGCACCGCCGCCGGATCCAGGGAACCGTCTTGTTCGCGCTGGGTCTGGTGCTTCTTGTCGTAGGTGTGGTGATCCCCTTCCGCCCGGTCGGGATACCGGTCATCAGCGTTCTCGGCTTCTTGGTGATGTTCGCCGGCGCTGTCGTCGCGATCTTCTCCCGACGCGTCGCCGGGGAGAGCCGGGGGGCGCGGTCAGCGGATGCCTCGGCCACCGGGCCAGGTGGCAGCACGCTGGCTCAGCGGATGGAGCAGCGGTTCCGCCGCCGCTTCGAGGAGCACTAGCCGCAGGTCACCGGCCGCTGTCGAGCTTTGTGCCCAGTACCGACCTGCCCAGTACCGACCTGCCCAGTACCGAGCCCCGCCCTACGGAGCCGCGCAGTATCGAGCGTGGCCACAGCCGCGACATTCGACTCAGTGGTGAGCACCGATCAAGGCTGGCGAGCACGGCGTCCACCGCGGCGCGGAGCTCACGATCGCTGCTGCGGGCCACGGAGCGGCTGTGCCCCTCGACTCTGGGCCCCTCGACCGGAGGTTGATCAACTCGGGGTTGCGCGACGCTGGCGTACCAGGATCTTTCCACTGTACCGACTACGATGCGCAGCCCAACTCGCCCCGGCTCATCCAGGGTGTGCGCGTGGGCCAACCGTTGCGCGCTCGCCCGCACTGTCTCGCCACCGGGGTGCACCGCCCCACGGTCGGTGGACTCCGCCAACACCTCCTCCCACGCGGCGCGGACCGCCGCGGGGCCGCCGGCCTTGACCAGGTGCAGTCGCCATCGACGACGGCCGCTGCGCACTCCCAGGGGGGTGAGCCCCGCCAGCACCGCGAGCCCGAGCAATCCGGCGACGTCGCGCCCAATCCTGGCGCCGCCGACGGTGCTGGCGCCGATCCCGGCATCGGCAGCCGGTGCTAAACCGTCGGGATGCGCCGTGGCCGCGTCCGGCATCGGCGCGGCGGTGCCGGCCACCAGTGGTGCGGGCGGTGGCGGTGGGGTGGCCGGGGTGGCCGGGGTGGCCGGGGTGGGGCGAGCAGTCAGGTAATCCGGTGTCACGGTGTGCCCGTCGGACCGTGGCGTCGGGTCGAAGGGTAGCCACCCAACGCCTGGGAACCAGGCCTCCACCCACGCGTGCGCGTCGTCAGTGGTGATCAGCCGGGAGTTCCCGGTGACGGTGCCGGGGGTGAAGCCGATCGCGACTCGGGCCGGCATGCCCAGCGTCCGCAGCATGATCGCCATCGCGGAGGCGAACTGCTCGCAGTAGCCCCGGCGGCCGGTGAACAGGAAATCCACCAGGGCGTCCCCGCTGTTGCCCGGGGCGGTCCGCAAGTCGTAGCGGAACCCGTTGCTGGGCTGGGTGAACCACTGGTTGAGGGCGACCGTGGCGTCGAACGCGGTACGGGTGCCCGCGGTGACCCGGACGGCCAGCTGGTGTACCCGCTGGTCCACCCCGGTGGCGTCGAGGTAGCGCGGATCGACGGTGTGAAAGGGTGCGCCACCCGCGGGACCCGCCGCGCGGAGCAGCTGGGGATCTGGCGTGGGGAGCACCCCGAACTCGGTGTACGACTGCGCGCGGTGGCGGTGGTCGGAGAAGATTGTGATCGCGTCGGGGTCGTAGTTCCAGTCCAGGCTAACGCCAGCCAGCGCCAGCGGGTAGCCGAAGGACGGCAGCCAGTTGTCCACATAGTTGATCGGCTCGATCCGCACGCGCAGGGTGGGCCCGGGCACCGGGGTGCGTACCCCGGCCGGCAGTGGCAACCGCTCGTTGCGCTCGTCGCCCGCCGCCACCGCGGCGTCCAGTCCGCCGCGCTGCCAGCCCTGCCCGGTGCTGAACCGGCTCAGCGTCAGGGCCCGCAGGTAGGCCGGTTTCTCCAACCCCCGGATCCGGAACAGCGCCATGACGTCCCCGCTGACCAGCTGCCCACGCAACGAGGTGAAGGGGTTCAACCCGATCCCGCTGCCCGACCGGCCGGTACGAGCGTTGGCGGAGCGGCCAGTGCCCACCGCGGTCACCGTCGCTCCGACGAGCAGTGCCACCACCATGGCACCGGCGGTCACCGCGACGGCGGCGGGCGCGGCGGCGAGGTGACCGCTAGAGCCGACGGTTTGCCCCCAGATCAGCTGCCGGCGCTGACTGTCCACGGCGAGCAGCAACGCGAAGCCCAGGGCGCTCAGCGCGAAGCTCCACCAGGGCAGCAGGTGCTCCGACACCGCTGCGGGCACGGTGATCAGAAACAACAGCACCAGCCCGGACGCGGCGGGCGCGGCGGCGCTGACGGTCAGGGTGTCCACCACAACGGCGATCAGCCCGGTGGTGAGTACCACCAGGCAGAGCAGCCCGGCGCTTTCTGGCACCGGGGGCACCTCGACTCGGATCTGCTGGGCGGCTCCTGCCAGCAGTGCGCTCAGCTGTGCCGCCGCGGCTGGTCCGGGAAGCACCACCAGAGCGCCGCCGGTGGTGAACATCGCGGTGGCCAGCCCGGTCAGCGCGATGAGCTGACCGGCC
>JBOHFJ010000050.1:0-18238 GCA_050699655.1 Pseudonocardiaceae bacterium | reverse complement strand
CAGGTACCGGCCCGTCCGCAGGCGACTGCCCAAGAGCCGAACCGGCCTCACCACGTCGTACACGGTGGGCGGCGCCGAGGGTTACATCACCGCGAACTCCTACCCGGGCGACGGCCTCGGCGAGGTCTTCCTCAAGATCTCCAAGCAGGGCTCGACGCTGGCCGGGCTGATGGACGCCTTCGCGGTGGCGATCTCGGTGGGCTTGCAGTACGGCGTGCCGCTGGAGACTTATGTCTCGAAGTTCACCAACATGCGCTTCGAGCCGGCCGGGTTGACCGACGATCCCGACGTGCGGATGGCGCAGTCCATCATGGACTACATCTTCCGGCGGCTGGCGCTGGACTTCCTGCCGGCCGAGACCCGCTCCGCGCTGGGCATCTACTCGGCCGCCCAGCGGGCCCTGCAGGTCCAGACCGGCTCCTACGATGCCCCGACTGACGACACGACGCGGCAGCAGGGGTTGCCCGAACCCGCCGCGACAGCCCAGCCGGCGCCAGGCGCAGCGCACTCACCAATGGAACTGATCGAGGCCACCCAAGGCCTGCATGCCGACGCCCCACTGTGTTTCACCTGCGGCGTCAAAATGCAACCCGCCGGCGCATGCTACCTCTGCACCTCCTGCGGCTCCACCTCCGGCTGCAGCTGACAGATGCACACGTCCCGCCATTCGGAGCCGAATGGCGCAGTTGCCTCGGCTCCTGCGCACTATTCTGCTCCGAATGGCGGTGAGCACGCTGGTTGGCGTTTGTCGGGAACTTCTCGTTGCTGACCGGGGGTGATGGCTGAACGAGGGACGTACAGCGACACGGTCTCGGCGACTGATTGCCGGACTGGACCTGGTCCCACACCGCGAGCAGAACTCCTCGACCCGGCCGGGTCGGCCCTTGCGAACCCTGCCCACCGGGTAGCACTCGGGACTCGGAAGAATCGCCTGCGCTCAAGCACCTGCGGGTCATCCAGCACCGGCGCCAGGTGATCGCGCCGCTGGGTGGTGGGCGGCAGAGTTTCCGCCATGGCGATTACATCACTTACCTTGGGTGGCGTCGTGAGTTACATTGATGTCTCCCCCGGCGGCTCGATAGGCCGGTGGCCGGATTCGTCCCGTGATGAATTGGAGTAGGCCGCAATGCCATGGCGCGCCAGTCGCCCTCGAAGGGCCGCGCGAACAGTCGGCCACTCCAGCGCGATCACGCTGTACCAGGCCGTGTCGCGCCAACCGTCGGGGATTTTCATGTGCCGGCGATGGATGCCCTCGAACTGAGCGGGAAGGGCCTCCATGGCGGCCCGCGAGCGCGTGTTGCGGGCGTCGGTTTTCAGCTCGACGCGCTCGCAGCCGAGGGTCTCGAACGCCCGGCGCAGCAACAGCAGCTTGCACTCGACGTTCGCGCCACTGCGCCACCAGGGCCGCCCGAACCAGGTCCACCCGATCTCCAACCCCCGATGCTCTGGGCGCAGTGCCAGGTATCGGGTGCTGCCGATCGGTGTCCCACTCTGTCGATCGATGATCGCGAAGGCGCCCTCCCGCCCGGCGGCCGACTCGGCAAGCGCCTGCTCCATCCAGCGAACGAAGTGCTCCCGGGTCTGCGCCCCGTAGGGAAAGGCGGTCAGATACCGCCAGACGCCGGGGTCCTGACCAGCGGCGAACAGGCCCTCCTCGTGCTCTGCGGCCAGCGGCTCGACCACGACCAGATCACCCTCCTCGCGCGCGGTCAGCTGCAGCCAGACTCTCACTAGTCCACCCCCTGGTTCACCGACCTGCGCTCGGTCTTGTCCAGCCTTCACATTTTGCCCGCTCGGGCGAGAGCTTGCTCGGCTTCGGCGGCAAGGGCGGCCATGAGATCGGTCGCTGAGGACAGCTCGGTGATCAGGTCAATCGCTTCGCTGGCCACACCGGCTCGACTACCAGCCCACCTGACCAGTTCAGCAGCCGCAAACTTCTCCGCGGATGGCCGGCCGTGCCCCGGGTACCTTGTTGCGACGGTCCGGTTGTGGTGCCTGCTCTGTATTCGCTGGACGCGCCGCCGCGGTTGGCATCAGAATCGGTCAGCGATGAGCGCATATCTGGTTACTGGCGTATCAGGATCGGGTAAGTCCACTCTCGCCCACGCCAGCGGCGCGGCCCCTGACTGAGATCTCGGACACAGGCCCATCTGACCCTACCGTCTGTCGGGAACCTGTAGCTGCTGACCAGGTATAATGGCGGAGCCCGCGATGCCGTTCAGTTGCCGAATCCGTTCCACCACCGCAGGCTGGTCAGACTGAGGTGCCACTCGGCGCGCCACGTCCCATACGGTCTCACCGGCGCCCACTCGAGTCACCGTCGTCTCCGCCGGGATACCCGGGCTTGCGCCCTGCCCGCTCCAGCCCTGGCCGATCAAACCCAGGCCACCGACCACGGCAAGCGTCACTGCGGCGGCCGCGATCACCCTCGCCACCCGGCTGGATCGTGGCACGAGTGGGCGCCCCACCCGCGCCGCAGTCAGCACTCGCTGGTGCTCCGAGCGTGCCAAGGGCCGCCTCCGCGGCGGGGGTGCGCAAGGCGGCACCGGCGTTGGAGGTGCGGGAAACGACCGGGTGGGAGCCGCCGGCCCGGCCTGCCTCGCTACGACCTGCTCCCGACGTGCCGCGGGCCAACCACCCAACCGTGCTGGTGCCGTCATCGAGACTCCTCATCGCGGATGCCATCGAACGCGAGTTCGATCGAACTGCTGTGCGGTGTCTATCACGGCACCCTGACAGAATCGGTTACCCTGCGGCGTGTTGCTCGAACAGATGTTTGATCTTTGGTGCGCCGGTGGTTAGCGTCAGTGCCCACACAGCGACCGAGCCCGAGGAGAAGCGTGGACGTTTTCCCTGACCTCGATGACAACGCAGGCATCGACAGCCTCACGCCGCGCCAGCGACGGGTTCTCGAGGTGATCCGGGAGTGGGTGGAGCGACTCGGCTACCCACCAAGCGTGCGGGAGATCGGCGAGGCGGTCGGGCTCACCTCGACCTCCTCGGTCGCACACCAGCTGCGCACCCTGGAACGCAAGGGATACCTCCGCCGCGACCCCAACCGGCCGCGCGCGGTGGGCATCCGGCCCGCTGACAGCGCCCCCACAGCCCCCACCGCATCCGCGGCACTTGCGACATCGGAAGCCACGAGCGCGGATCCCGCCAGGCCCAGCCCCGTGTTCGTCCCGGTGGTCGGCCGGATCGCCGCAGGTGGCCCGGTGCTCGCCGAGCAGGCCGTCGAGGACGTCTTCCCGCTGCCGAAAGAGATCGTCGGTGCGGGGACACTGTTCCTGCTGCGGGTCGTGGGCGACTCCATGGTCGAGGCGGCGATCACCGACGGGGACTGGGTGGTCATCCGCCAGCAGCCCAGCGCCGACAATGGGGACATCGTCGCCGCCATGATCGACGGTGAGGCGACCGTGAAGACGTTCAAGCGTCGGGACGGGCACGTCTGGCTGCTCCCGCACAACCCCGCCTACGAGCCGATCCCGGGGGACGAGGCGACCGTGCTCGGTCGGGTGGTGGCGGTGTTGCGACGGCTATGAGTCGAATCACCACCAGAGGAGTTCGATGACCGCAGCTGCGCTCTTGGTCGCGACGGTGTTCCTGGCCTGCGCGGTGGAGGCCATTGAGGCATTGACGATTGTGCTGGCGATGGGCACCACCCGCGGCTGGCGCTCGACCCTGTATGGGGTTGCCGGCGGGCTAGCCGTCCTGGCGCTGGTGGTGGCGGTACTGGGCCCGACGCTCACTGTGATCCCGTTCGGCGCTGTACGGCTGGTGGTGGGCGGGCTGCTCCTGGTTTTCGGGTTGCAGTGGCTGCGCAAGGCCATCCTGCGGGCCAGCGGATTCACCGCCTTGCACGACGAAGCGGCCATCTATGACCGCCACGTTCACGCCGCTCGGGCAGCCACCGGCAGCGACAGGTGGGCGTTCGTCACCGATCGCTACGCCTTCACCCTGGCTTTCAAGGGGGTGTTGCTGGAGGGCCTGGAAGTGGTCTTCATCGTGATCACATTGGGTGCCAACCTGGGCAGCATCGCACTCGCGGTGCTCGGCGCCGCGCTGGCCGTGGTGGTGGTCACGGCCATCGGAATCGCTGTGCGCGCCCCACTGGCCCGGGTTCCGGAGAACACCATGAAATTCGCTGTCGGGATCATGCTCACCTCCTTCGGCATCTTCTGGGGCGCTGAGGGCGCCGGCGTACGCTGGCCTGGCGAGGACGCCGCGCTGCTTGGCGTGCTCGCCTACGTCCTGGGTGTGGCGGGGATAGCGGTCGCAGTCCTGCGGCGAATCCACCGCAAGCACGGCGCGCCTGAGCCGGCCGGAGGCAGCTGATGCGAGCCATGCGGTCGTTGCTGGCGTTCTGCTACGACTTCCTGGTCGGCGACGACTGGACCATCGCGGTGGGAGTCGTGCTCGCGCTGTCCCTCACCACCGCGCTGACGCTCACCGACATCACCGCCTGGTGGCTGCCACCACTGGCCGTCCTCGGCATGCTCGCGCTTTCTCTCCGCCGCGCCATCCACCGATCCCGTTAGCGGTGCGAAGGCCAGGCCGCAGTGCCGGTATCAGGCCCGCACCAGGTACCCAGTCAACGCGCCGGCGAGGTCAGGTCGAACCCGGGCGCGCAGCCAGGTGCCGTCTTCGGTGTGATCGGTGCCCAGAACCTCGCCCTCGGCGTGCACTCTGGCGACCAGGGCGCCTTCAGTCCACGGCAGCAGCGCGTCGACCTCGACCCTCGGTTGAGGCAACGCGTCGGCGATCCGCTCGAGCAAACCGGTCATGCCGGCACCGGTGTGTGCCGAGACAAACGCGGCGTTCGGCAGCACATGGCGCAGCCGGGACAGCACCAACTGATCGGAATCGTCGATCTTGTTCACCACCACCAGCTCGGGCGGCATGGGTGTGCGGCGTCCTTCGGTGATCTCAGCGAGAACCTCGCGCACCGCCTCCAGCTGCAGCTCGGGCATCGAGTCGGCGCCGTCCACCACATGCACCAGCAGGTCCGCGTCCGCCGTCTCCTCCAGCGTGGAGCGAAACGCCTCCACCAACTGGTGCGGCAGGTTGCGGACGAAACCGACGGTGTCGGTCAGCGTGTACTCCTGCCCGTGTGCCGTGGTGGTCCGGCGGGTGGTGGGGTCCAAGGTCGCGAACAACGCGTCCTGCACCAGCACCCCGGCCCCGGTGATCACATTGAGCAGGCTGGACTTGCCCGCGTTGGTGTAGCCGACAATGGCCACGTTGGGCACCTCGTTGGCGCGTCGGCGACCCCGCTTGGTGTCGCGCACCGTACGCATCGCGGCGATCTCGCGGCGCAGCTTGGCGAGCCGGCGGTGAATGCGCCGCCGGTCGGTCTCCAGCTTGGTCTCCCCGGGGCCGCGAGTGCCCACTCCCCCGCTGGCCCCCCCTCCAGCGCCACCAGCCTGCCGGGACAGTGACTCGCCCCAGCCCCGCAGCCGCGGCAGCAGGTAGCTCAACTGGGCCAGCTCGACCTGCGCCTTGCCCTCCCGGGAGCGCGCGTGCTGGGCGAAGATGTCCAGGATCAGCGCGGTCCGGTCGATGACCTTGACCTTGAGCTTGGCCTCCAGCTGGCGCAGCTGGCCAGGGGTGAGCTCGCCATCACAGATCACCGTGTCGGCGGCGGTGGCGAGCACGATCTCACGCAGCTCGAGAACCTTGCCGGAGCCGATGTACGTTGCCGGGTCGGGGCGCGTGCGGTGCTGGATGAGGCCATCCAGCACCTGGGACCCGGCCGTCTCAGCGAGCCGGGCCAGCTCGGCCAGCGACGCGTTGGCCTCGGCGGCGGAGCCCTCAGCCCACACCCCGACCAGCACCACGCGCTCCAGGCGCAGCTGCCGGTACTCGACCTCGGTGACATCCGCGAGCTCGGTGGACAGCCCCGGCACGCGACGCAACGCGGTGCGCTCCTCGAGATCCAACTCACCTCGGGAGGCCGGGCCGGGACCACGGGAAGGGAAGATCGGTGAGGTTGTCATATGCCTCTCAATCTGTCTGCCGCTCGGTTGATCATGGCTATGAACAGCCAGTATATCCGCCCAGCATTCAGTAGTCCTCGGGGAACTTCCAGCTGAGGGACAATCACGCCATCAGCGTCATCAGCGCGTTTCGGGAGGGTGGTTGCCGTGCGAATCGGGGCGCGCGGGCCGCGGCGACGCGGTGGGTGCTGCGCCACGCTTGCCGGGAGGGTGGGTTCCGGGGCGCGTATTTCAGTATCGACACCAGCGCGGCGTGGCACGAGCAGGTGATGGCATGGCTGTTCCCGACCGGTGTGACCACGCACGTCCCGCTCGTTCACGCCGGCCGCCACCGCGAGGCGGTGTTCTGGATCGTGGCGACCTTCGCCCGCTGTCACACGATTCTGGCCGCGGACGCCCCACCGGAGCTGCACCGGGCACTCGCTCCCGGGTTTGACGCGATCCTCGCCGAACTCGGCATCACCTCCACCACCGACCTGCTCCGCCGGTCCGAGGCCGTCACCGAGTTCTTGCCCAGGCTCTGGGAGACCACCGGCGCGATCCTGTCCGCCAACCCCGGAATCACAATCAGGAGCTGAACGCCTCGATCGGGGGGCAGGAGCACATCAGGTTGCGGTCCCCGTGGGCCTGGTCGATCCGCCGCACCGGGGGCCACACCTTGGCGGCCGTCCGGCCCATCGGGTAGGCGGCGAGCTCCCGGCTGTAGGGGTGGGCCCACTTGTCGGCCAGGCAGCTCGCGGTGTGCGGCGCGCAGCGCAGTGGGTTGTCCTCGGCGGGCCACTCCCCCTCGGCGACCCGGCCGATCTCGTCCCGGATCGAGATCATGGCGTCGCAGAAGCGATCCAGTTCGGCCAGGCTCTCACTCTCGGTGGGCTCGACCATCAGGGTGCCGGCCACCGGGAACGACATGGTCGGGGCGTGCAGTCCGTAGTCGGCCAGCCGCTTGGCGACGTCGGTGACGGTGACGCCAGTGGCCTTGGTGAGCGGCCGCAAGTCCAGGATGCATTCGTGGGCGACCAGCCCGTTGTTGCCGACATAGAGCACCGGGAAGCACCCGCTGAGGCGCCGGGCGACATAGTTCGCGGCGGCCACCGCGGTGAGCGTGGCGCGGCGCAGCCCCTGCGCTCCCATCATCCGGATGTAGGCCCAACAGATCGGCAGGATCGACGCGCTGCCCCACGGCGCCGCGGCCACCGGGCCCACCACGGAATCAGGGTCCGTGGCCGGGTGCCCGGGCAGGAACGGCGCCAGGTGTGCCCGCACCCCGATCGGCCCCACCCCCGGCCCGCCGCCGCCGTGCGGGATGCAGAACGTTTTGTGCAGGTTGAGGTGGCCGACGTCGGCGCCGAAGCGGCCCGGTCGGGCCAGCCCGAGCAGGGCGTTGAGGTTGGCCCCGTCGACGTAGACCTGTCCCCCGGCCTCGTGCACCAGCGCGCACACCCGCTCCACACCAGGCTCGTACACCCCGTGCGTGGACGGGTAGGTGATCATGATGGCGGCCAGCTCGGTGCCGTGCTGGGCGAGCTTCGCGCGCAGATCGGCGAGGTCGACGTCGCCGCTGGGGTCACATCCGACGACCACCACGCGCATCCCGGCCATCACCGCCGAGGCCGCGTTGGTGCCGTGCGCGCTGGAGGGGATGAGGCAGACGTCACGACCGGCCTGGCCGCGACCACGGTGGTAGGCGCGGATCGCCAACAGGCCCGCGAACTCACCCTGGCTGCCCGCGTTGGGCTGTAGGCTGACCGCGTCGTATCCGGTGAGCTCAGCCAGCCAGCGCTGCAGGTCGCTGACCACCTCGAGCAAGCCCCGCGCGTCGTCCAGGGGCGCGAACGGGTGCAGGTCGGCGAACCGCGGCCAGCTGATCGGTTCCATTTCGGCGGTGGCGTTGAGCTTCATGGTGCAGGAGCCCAGCGGGATCATGCCGCGGTCCAGCGCCAGATCTTTGTCGGCCAGCGTGCGCAGGTAGCGCAACAGCGCTGTCTCGCTGTGGTAGGCGGAGAACACCGGGTGGGTGAGGAACGGCGTTGTGCGCCGCAACGCGGCGGGGATGGCGTCCGGAGTCTGATGATCGAGTGCGTCCGGGTCGGCGCCCAGCACGCCGAAGGCCGCCCAGACCACCCGCAGGTGCTCACGGGTGGTGGTCTCGGCGCAACTGATCCCGACGTGATCGGCATCGGCTAGCCGCAGGTCCACCCCGGCCGCGTGCGCGGCACGAACCACTTCGGCGGCCCGGCCGGGCACTCTGGCGAACACCGTGTCGAAGAACGCCCCGCACACCACCTCGACGCCGCCGCCGCGCAACCCAGCGGCCGCCACCGCGGCCATCCGGTGCGCCCGCCGCGCGATGCCCGCCAGCCCGTCAGGCCCGTGGTACACCGCGTACATTGAGGCCATCACGGCCAGCAGCACCTGCGCGGTGCAGATGTTGCTGGTGGCCTTCTCCCGGCGAATGTGTTGCTCGCGGGTCTGCAGCGCCAGGCGCAACGCTGGTGACCCATCGGCGTCGCGGGACACCCCGACCAGCCGGCCGGGCAGCTGGCGCGCCAACCCCTCGCGCACCGCCAGGTAGGCGGCATGCGGTCCGCCGAAGCCCAGCGGCACGCCGAAACGCTGCGTTGACCCGATCGCGACGTCGGCGCCGATCTCTCCCGGCGGCCGCAGCAGGGTCAGAGCCAGCGGGTCGGCCGCGACCGCCACCGCGGCACCGCGGTGGCGCGCCCGCTCGATCAGCGTCGCGTGGTCCCGCACCACCCCAGAGGCTCCCGGGTAGGACAGCAGTACACCGAAGAACTCGCCGTCCAGTGCTCCGCTGGATAGGTCTACGACGTCCAGCTCGATGCCCAGCGGCTGCGCGCGGGTGGCCAGCACGGCCAGCGTCTGCGGCAACGTGTCGGCGTCTACCACGAACCGCGACGAGCTGGCCCGGCACGCGCGGCGCAGCAGGGTCATCGCCTCGGCGGCGGCGGCGGCCTCATCGAGCATGGAGGCGTTGGCCACTGGCAGGCCGGTCAGATCACAGATCATCGTCTGGAAGTTGAGCAGCGCCTCCAGCCGACCTTGGGAGATCTCCGGTTGGTAGGGCGTGTAGGCGGTGTACCAGGCCGGGTTCTCCAGCACCGAGCGACGGATCACCGCGGGCGTCACGGTGCCGTGATACCCCATTCCGATCATCGGTACCCGCGGGTGACACTGGTCGGCCCGGGCGCGCAGCTCAGCCAGCGCCTGCGTCTCGGTGGCCGGGGCCGGCAAGTCCGGGACCGCACCCGGGTCCACGTCTGGGTCAGCCAGCGTGGGCGGCAGCGCCAGCTGGCCGAGCTGCTCCAGCGACTCCACTCCGATGACGTCCAGCATCCGGGCCAGCTCAGCTGGCCGCGGCCCGATGTGCCGGTCGGCGAACGGAGTGCCGTGCTCCAGTTCGGACAGTGACTGGCCTTCGGGAATGCGCATCGCGGTGACCTCCGGGCATCGAGACTCCGGGCATCGAGACTTCGGCGCCCGGAGTCTCGATGGCCGAGAACTCTCCCGCGCGGGATTGCCGACTACCCCACCAACATACTCGCGGAGGTGACCCTCCGGCGCTCCGCACACACCTACTGTGAGCGACTGCACAGCCGTAATCAACGACACAGTGGGATAGCGTCAGCTGATCCGGCGGGTTCGTCGACGCTTGGTCAGCTCGTCTTCCGGGGCGCTCGCGACGTGGCCGCCATCGGCGCGCTCCGGCGGAAACTGGCTGATCGATCCGGCGATCTCCTTCATCGCGCCGCTGACGGCGATGCCGAACACGCCCTGCCCACCCTGGAGCAGGTCCACTACCTCTTCAGGGGAGGTGCACTCATAGACCGTGGTGCCGTCGCTGAACAGCGTGATGCGGGCTAGGTCGTGCACGCCCCGGCGGCGCAGGTGCTCGACGGCCACCCGGATGTTCTGCAGCGAGACGCCCGTGTCCAGCAGCCGTTTGACCACTTTGAGGACCAGGATGTCTTTGAACGAGTACAGCCGCTGGCTGCCTGAACCAGAAGCGCCCCGGATCGAGGGCACCACCAGACCTGTCCGGGCCCAATAGTCCAGCTGACGGTAGGTGATCCCGGCTATCTGACATGCCGCTGGGCCCCGGTAGCCCAGCAGCTCGTCGGTCACGCCGTGCGGGTCGGCCACAGCGGAATCCGGGAACAGGGTGCCCTGTTCAGCCCGGTCAGACGGCTCACCCGTGTCAGATTGGGCAACGTTCTGCACCGGGGTATCCGCTCCGCCGTGCGGTCCCTCGACCACCCATGCCTCCCAGGCCTTGTGTCAGCGGATACCCCAGCCGTTCGGGGCGAATCACACCCAAGGCGCGACTCACTCTGAAGGCCGACGGTAGGCGCCGCCGGGTGGCCGGTCAATCCGGCGCGCTGAGTCTCACCCTCAAGTTCAGCTCAAGGATCACGTTGGTCAGGTGTCCGCGCCGCGACTGCGCCTAAGTGTCCGCGCCGCGACTGCATCTATGTGTCCGCGCTGCGGAAATCCTCCGGGGAGACCGAGTTGAGGAACTCGCGGAACTTCTCGACCTCGTTCTCCTTCTCGACCTCGTTCGCCTGCTCGTCCGGGATGATCAGGCCAGCCTCGCGGAGTACCGACTCCTCGGCGTGGATCGGCACCCCTACCCGCAAGGCGAGGGCGACCGAGTCGCTCGGCCGGGCGGAGACCCGCACGTTGCCGTCGAAGACCAGCTCGGCGAAGAAAGTGCCTTCTTGCAGCTCGGTGATCCTGACCTGTTTCAGCTTCCGCCCCAGCGCACTGATCACGTCCCGAAGCAGGTCATGGGTCATCGGCCGCGGCGGTTGCACGCCCTGCTGTTCCAGGGCTATGGCGGTCGCCTCACCAGTCCCGATCCAGATCGGCAGGTAGCGCTCGCCGTCGCTTTCCCGCAGCAACAGGATCGGCTGGTTTTGCGGCAACTCCACCCGGACCCCGACGACACGCATCTCGCTCATCGCGTTGCGCCTCCCTCCCGCCACACCCTAGGGGCCGGGTGCTTTGAGGATCGTCGTGCTCAGCGGTGGATTGGGCACCGACCCCGATTGTCGCCAGCCCAGTCACGTCTCCACCATCACTACCCCCAGACGCTACACGCGGCACCGTCTCGCTGCCGAGTCCTTCAGCGGCCCAAATTCCGCGGAGCGTTGCCCTGGGATGTCCCCCAGCGGATGCCCCAGGGGCTCAGCTCCCGATGACGCCACGCAGCCCGATCTTCACGAGCAGGGCGTGCAGCCGCAGCGACAGCACCGCCAGCTCCCGCACCACTTCCTCGGCGCGGGCCCGCGCGTCAGGATCACGCTGGCGGCTCATCGGGGTGACGATCTGCGCCAGCAGGCCCACCTCCCGGTCCGCCGACGCCCGGAAGGAACGCAGGTGCCGAGGTTCCAACCCGAAATCGGTCATCGCTCGCGCGGTCCTAGCCACCAACAGCGCATCGGTGTCGTAAAAGCCGGCCTGGCCGGGCCGAACCAGCCCGAACTGCTCAAGTTCGGCCAGTACCGCGCCACCGATGCCAGCGGCGGCGAGCAGTTGCTCCTGGGTCATCCGCACCACATCGGTGGCGAGCTCCGCCGCGGGAGCTGGTTCGGTCGCCGCGCCGGGCACAGCGCTCAGCGCTGGCCGTGGCCAGCGCAGGTCAGAGCATTTTTCGGGGGATCTGTCGGGGGATCCTTCGGGAGCACCGCGGTCCAGCGCGTCCAGTTGCTCCTTGATAACCCGCAGCGGGAGGTAGTGGTCACGCTGAGCGAAGAGCACGTAGCGCAGCCTTTGCACATCCGCGTGGGAGAACTGCCGGTACCCGGCAGCGGAGCGTTGCGGCTGGACCAGCCCCTCGGACTCCAAAAATCTGATCTTGGAGATGGTGACGTCGGGGAAATCCGTCCGCAACTGAGCGAGCACTGAACCGATGCTCATTCCGGAGGACCGATGCCCGGAACGGTCCGGGGCCGTCACCGCGGCCCCTGGTCAGCCCCTCGGCCCCCGGCGCGCGGACCGGTCAAGAACACCAACCGGAACTTGCCGATCTGCACCTCGTCCCCGTTGACCAGCGTCGCGTTGTCCACCGGCTCACGGTTGACGTAGGTACCATTCAGGCTGCCCACGTCCACCACCAGGAAGTCGCCTCCCTCGCGGTGGAACTCGGCGTGCCGGCGGGACACCGTCACGTCGTCGAGGAAGATGTCGCTTTCCGGGTGTCGACCCGCGCTCGTGGTGGACTGGTCGAGGAGGAACCGGGAACCGGCGTTGGGACCGCGCTTGACCACCAACAAAGCGGAGCCCGCGGCCAGTGCGTCGACACCGGCGATGGGCGCCGCCGATGACTCGGCGGTCTCGGGCTCGACCAGGAAATCGGCCCGGAATATCGAGGTCTGCTCCGGGCCCCGCTCCGGGGGTACACCGGGCCCGTCCTTCGTGTTCACGCTGGGGTCTCCTTCGCCAGGGGCGGTGGCTGGTGATCGGACCACAACCTACCGTGCCACCGGCGGACATTGCGGACAGAGGTCAACGGCGGTCGGTGCCGGCCGGTCAGGTTTGCTCCGCAATGAACGTGCGATAGTCCGCCGCGCTCAGCAGCGAGTCCATCGCGGAGGCGTCCACCAGACTGATCTCGAGCATCCAGCCCTCGCCGTAGGGGTCGGAGTTGACCAGCTCGGGGTTGTCGTCCAAGGCGTCGTTGCGGGCCACCAGCTTGCCCGTCACCGGCGCGTACACCTCTGACACGGCCTTGACCGACTCCAACGTACCGACCGCGTCTCCCCGCGCCACCGAGTCGCCAGCCTGGGGCAACTCAATGAAGACGATGTCTCCGAGCTGTTTTTGCGCATAGTCGGTGATGCCGACCCGCACCACGCCGTTTCCGCTGGCCAGCACCCACTCGTGATCCCGGCTGTACCGCGGTTTCTCAGGAACCACTGCGCTTACCTCCCCGTCATCCCCGAATCAGCCGCCACCCGCGTGCCTCGCGGCGCGCACCGTGAGCCGAACCTGAACCAGATAGAGCAGCCCTGACCAAACGTACAGAGCGCCACCCCACCCGGTGAAAGCCACCGCGAACACCTGGGCCACCGCCCCCACCGGACCATGCGCGTCGTGGGCGAGCAGCAGCAGGGGGAAAGCATAGAGCAGACAGAGCGTCGCCGCTTTGCCCACATAGTGCACCGACGGCGGGCCGTAGCCGTACCGGCGCAGCACGGGGAAGGCCAACAACAGCACGAGGTCCCGAGTGATCAGCACGACCACCACCCACCACGGCAGGATGTCCCGCGCGCCGAAGGCAAGCAGGGTGCTCAGCGTGTACAGCCGATCGACCGCCGGGTCGAGCAACGCGCCTAGCCTGCTGGTTTGGTTCAGCAGGCGGGCGAGCTTGCCGTCCAACCAGTCGGTCAGGCCCGACAGGGCCAGCACGAGCACGGCGAGCAGGTCGTCGTGCGGGCCGAGCAGCAACCACAGGAACAGTGGGATGCCGGCCAGCCGGAGCAGGCTGAGCGCGTTGGGCACGGTCAGCAACCGGTCGGCCGGCTCCCGCGCCCGCGGCCGGCGTCGGCTCGGCAGCACCTCGGGCCCTCCTGATCACACTGAGCCTGATCACACCTTGCTCCCGCGCAAGGCAGGCGTCCGGGAGTCCAGCGTTCCACCTAGGCGTTGGGCCCGCTACTAGCCGCCGAGATGCGCCGACTCGCCCACGTGCGACTGTTGATCATGGATGACTTCGCCCTCCAACCCCTGGACGCCACCGAGACCACCCGGCCTGATTGTCCCGGATCGTCCACTCGCCGGCTCAACCGTCGCGACGTGAAAGTGGAGGAACCGTGACTCATCGATGGTCGATGCCTCATCGCGCGTTGTTCGCTACGACACCCTCGTGTATGCCCTCGGCGGCGCCGCTGACGTGGACGCTGTGCCAGGTGCCCGCGAGCATGCGTTCACTGTCGCGGAGGTGGACCAGGCACTGCGGCTGCGCGCACAGCTGGTTGGCCTGGCCACCGGCAGGGCCATCGCGGTGGCTGGTGGCGGGCTGACCGGCATCGAGACCGCCACCGAGCTCGCCGAGGCGTACCCGGGTCTGCGGATTGAGCTGGCGTGTGCCGGCCGTGTCGGGGGATCGCTGTCCGCCCGGGCCGAACGGCACCTGCGCCGGGCGTTCGAGCGGATGGGCATCAAGGTATATGAGGGAAGTCGCATCGCCAAGGTCGGTCCCAACAGCCTGCTGCTGGACGACGGGCGGAGTCTGCATGCCGACGTGATCGTATGGGCGGCCGGGCTCCGAGTGCCCGCTGGCAGCCGAGGCAGGGCTAGCAGCCGACGAGCATGGCCTGATGATCGTCGATGACCGGCTGCGCTCGGTGTCGCACCCCGAGGTTTACGGGATCGGCGACGCGTCCGCCGCGCTCACTCCGGGGGCGCTCAGACTCGCATGTCGTACCAGACCGGGCTGCCGATGGGGCGGTATGTATCGCGCGAGATCGCCCGAATGTCGTACGGGCGGGCGCCGAAGCCAATCCGGATCCGCTATGTCTGGCAGAACATCAGCCTCGGCCGTCGCGACGGCATCACGCAGTTCACCCGCACCGACGACAGCCCGGTCGGCGTCGTGCTCACCCACCGGACCTCGGCACGATTCAAAGAGGCGATCACCCGCAGCGCCGCCTGGATGGCCCAGCGATGCGGGCTGCCTACCGCAGCCACCACCTCGGCCGAACCCCCGCCGTCGAGCTGACCGCGGCGGTGCTTCCGCTCGGCCGTGCGCGTCGGGAGATCACCGTCTATGCCTGCCGCGAGTGCGACTCCACACTGCGAGGAACCGGTCACCGTTGACGACCTGCTCGACGAACCATCACGATGACCTCACCGGCCAGCCTCCATGGAAGCCGGGGCCGGTTCAGAAAGAGGTGATATCCATGAAGGACAACCCGCGTCGAAACTCGGAGACGGACAGATATACGTCGTCCACGACAGCGTCAGCAAGAGAACCACAAAGCCATACGCTCACACTCGCTCCAGGTGATCAATTGATCGGCCTCGGGATCTTCCAGATTGATCAACCACATCAGCACACACTCGTCCAGATCGCGGAAACGACCGCTCAGAACGTGGGGCCGGCCGACCACATCCGGGGCTGCGCCATTTTCCGCAGCATTGACACCGGAGATGTGGCGGTCCTAACGCAGTGGGGGGATCCGAGTGCCCATGACCAGGTACCGCCGACGTTGCTCAAGCCCATCGAGCAGGACTTATACCACCTAGCTCTGCTGCACCACGCCGCAGGCCGCACCACGTCACGCCTCAGCGCAGACGATGGGCTCTTCTCCGAGCCACTCCGTCGGCGCATCATCCGAGGATTTCCCCGCTTTCGATTCTATGAGCTGGCCGCTGCTCGCTTATACGAAAGCGTTCAAACGGGAGCCGCTGATGAAGGATCCAGCCAGCTCCGGTGGCCTGAGGGGCTGGGCGAGGGGTGTCATGCCGCAGCAGCCGCCCGCGACGGGCCAGAGTTGGAGATCAAGGTTCGATGACGCAGGCTGTGCCGGCGGTGGCCGGTGGGCAAGCTGTTTACTGGCGATCGCGACGCTGGTCTTCTCTTCCCGCGCCTGCGGCACCCGGCTTCATGTCACTGGCGTCGAGCAGGACGAGACCGCCGGGCCGCTGCGCCGCGCTGGGCTCGCGCGCTGTTGCTGCGAGAGACGCTGCTGACCGGTGCCATCGGGCTGGCCTGTCTGCTCTCGCTGCCCCTCCCCCGGCCCGCCGGGTACTACTTCGCCCGCCAGCTCATCACCGACAACGACCCCGCCAAGCAGCCCGGCTTCCAACGGCTGTGGGCCGACCGCCGCTTCCGCCACACGGTGCGCCAGCTCAGCGGATTCTGGGGCGGCCGGCTAGTCGTCGATGGAGCCGTCAAGTGCTCGATCGTGTGCGAAATAGGGGGCGATCTTATTGTCGAACATCATCAGCGCGGAGCCGATTGCCATGTGCATGTCCAAGTACTTGTAGGTGCCCAGGCGGCCGCCGAACAGAATGTTGCGATGCGCGGTCTCGGCTTTGGCCAGCTCTCGGTAGCGTCCCAGGGTGGCCCGGTCCTCAGGAGTGTTGATCGGGTAGTACGGCTCGTCCTCCTTGCCGGCGAACCGGGAGAACTCTCGCACGATGACGGTCTGGTTGGGCGAGTAATGCTCCCGCTCCGGGTGAAAGTGCCGGAACTCAAGGATGCGAGTGAACGCGACGTCAGCATCGGCGTAGTTCATGACCGGGGTGCCTTGAAAGTCACCGCGGTCACGCACAATCTCTCGCTCGAAGTCCAGAGTGCGCCAGCCGAGCCAGCCCTCGGAGTGGTCGAAGTACCTGTCCAACGGGCCGGTGTAGACCACCGGTGTGCTCTCGGGGATATCGTCGCGCACCTCGAAGTAGTCGGTGTTCACCAGCACCTCGATGTTCGGGTGCGCGGCCATTTTCGTGAGCCACGCGGTGTAGCCGTCGACCGGGAGACCCTCGTAGGTGTCACTGAAATAGCGGTTGTTGAAGTTGTAGCGCACCGGCAACCGGGTGATGGTCGCGGCCGGCAGCTCCGTGGGATCGGTCTGCCACTGCTTGGCCGTGTAGTCACGGACGAACGCCTCGTACAACGGACGGCCGATGAGCGAGATGGCTTTCTCTTCGAGGTTCGTGGCGTTTTTGCCGTCGATCTCGGCGGCCTGTCCGGCGATGAGCGCGCGGGCTTCGTGGGGCGTGAAGTAGCGGCCAAAGAACTGAGAGATCATCCCCAGGCCCATAGGAAACGGGTAGACCTGACCGTGGTGGATCGTGAACACCCGGTGGTGGTAGTCGGTGAACTGGGTGAACCGGTTCACGTACTCCCACACCCGCTTGTTCGAGGTATGGAACAGGTGCGCGCCGTACTGGTGCACCTCGATCCCGGTTTCCGGTTCCGCCTCGGAATAGGCGTTGCCGCCAAGGTGATGGCGCCGTTCCACCACCAGCACCCGTTTGTCCAACTGGGTCGCGGCACGCTCGGCCACGGTGAGGCCGAAGAAGCCAGAGCCGACAACGACAAGATCATATCCCGCGAAGCTCACGCCGCCGGAGGGTAGACCCCAGGACGCTCCCGGCTCTCCGCCGGTCCCGCACGGCCGTTTCAAGATCATGAATTGAGGGGTTCGCGCTGAGATAGGCCACTGTCACCGGGTGCGGGCAGGCGTGGTCGGCGTGTCCTGGTGGGTCGCGCCCGCCGTGGGCGGTGTCGAGGTGTGATCGCCGGAAGTGAGCTGTGGCAGTGCACGGTCACAGCTCACTTCCGGCGATCAAGGTGGATGGATCGAACCCTAGCGCAAGCCTCAAATTAATGATCTTGAAAAAATGGTCATGACCGTCCCGGCGGACAGGCAGTGCGCCGCCCCTGGACCTATCTGCTCCTCCAGCGAACAGATCACCTGATCCGCCCGACCCGCCGAAATATGATCACCAACAGAGGTCAAGGGTCAGCCCACTGCCAGGGTCAGCTCCCCCGCCCTGCCAGTGGGTGAAGCGCCAGTCACTGCATCATCCATAGTTGGGCGGCTGCCGTGTAGGTATGCCACGATAGCGTTGACAGGTACACGAAATGAACTTGCCGCCTCACTTCAAATTTCCTAGATCCTTACGCGCCTGAGCAAGGAAATCTGTTGACAATTGTGAAATATTAGACCTAAGCGCGACAAAGATTCCTCTCATGCTCAGATAATAATCTGGCGACGATCGAGCAATAGCGCTCCTGGCGACAACGCCAGCATGAAAAATCTGAAAATTGTCGAATAAATCGACCTTCTCGGCCAGTCGATAAGCTTCTTTTGAGCCAACCAATGCGACCGGACCTAGGGCGGTGTCGATCTTAGTTAAATCATCATGAAGATTAATCACCAACGGCACTAGCGCGTGTCCGTCAGGGACAGCGGGTCCGCCGCTCTCATTTTCATATCTATTCTCCACGCTTTCGAAATCACGCTGAGCGGTAAAAAACTGGGCATACGCCGCCTGTTGCTGGGCTCGCAGAAATTAAGCTTGTGCGGTATCGGCTGCTCCCGAAACTTGGGTCTTAGCGGACAGAAGGCCGAAGACACCAGCGATAACAGCACCTAAGACAGTTCCTGCCAGCGCCGCCACAACCCCGAGTAACACCCCGGAACCATTTTCACGTGAGATACGCTTCGGGACCCCAGAAGGCGCGTAGTCGGACTTAGGGAGCTCGGCAT
>JBOHFJ010000049.1:0-18260 GCA_050699655.1 Pseudonocardiaceae bacterium | reverse complement strand
GCTGCTGCTCACCGTGCTCGCTGGCCTGGCGGTCGCGGTGATCGGCTACCACAACCTCGGCCCGACGCCGATCCAGAGCCAGTCGCTGAGCGTCACCATCCTGCCGGACAACGCCGTGCGGCTGCGCCTGAGCGTGACCCGGGATGATCCCGCCCATCCCGCCGTGTGCATCGTCCGGGCACTGTCCCTAGATGGGGCGGAGACCGGGCGCAAGGAGCTCTACGTTCCCCCCGCCGCTGGTCCGATCGTGTTGTCCACCGTGGTACACACGTCCCGGCCACCGGTCACCGCTGAGGTCTTCGGATGCTCGCGACAGGTGCCCGCCTACCTGGTCCCCACCTCGAATCCTTGCTGCGAGAGCCCTACTGAACAGGCACGATTCGGGCTTCGTCACCCGTAAGGCTGAGGCCGAACCGAACACCTCGTGTTACCGTGGAGGGTACGCACGGCTCCGGGGCAGGGCCGTGTTTTTCCGTTCCGGCCGCTGGCTGACACGCCAGCGGCTCGGTGCGGTCCGCGATAGCGGACGTCGGATCAGGAGGAGTGATGACCGTGAGCGAAACCCAGGTGGCCTGGTTGACCCAGGAATCCTATAATCGGCTCAAGCGGGAGCTCGACGATCTGGTCGCGAACCGCCCAGTCATTGCCGCGAAGATCAATGATGCCCGTGAGGAAGGCGATCTCAAGGAGAACGGCGGCTACCACGCCGCCCGCGAAGAGCAGGCTCAGCTCGAGGCGCGAATCCGCCAACTGCAAGAACTGCTGCGAGTGGCCCAAGTCGGAGCGGCTCCGGCCCAGTCTGGGGTTGCCGCGCCGGGTATGGTCGTCACGGTGCGCTTTGCCTGTGACGATGAGACCGAGACTTTTCTGCTCGGTTCACTGGAGGAAGTCGCCCACGGCGACCTAGAAGTCTACTCGCCCAACTCTCCGTTGGGCAAGGCCATCATCGGTGCGCATGAGGGCGAAGACCGCCACTACGAGCTGCCCAATGGTGGTGTGATGACCGTCGCCGTCGTCAAGGCCGAACCCTTCCAGCGCTGAACGCAGCCACTCACCGCATTACCAGGTAGCCGGCAGCGCCCAGATCGGCGACAAGTTCGGCACAGTGGTCCGCGCCCCGGGTTTCCAGGCTCAGCGCGACGACCACCTCGCCAACCGGAACGCTGCCGGTGATCCGGGAATGCGCCACATCGACCACGTTGGCACCGGAGCGACCCACCCGGGCCAACAACGTGGCGAGCTCACCCGGCCGATCCGGCACGGTCACCCGTAGCGCCAGGAATCGACCACTCGCGCTCAGGCCGTGCCGGATGAGGTGCATCAGGAGTAGCGGGTCGACGTTGCCGCCGGACAGCACCGCGCACACCGGTCCCGGAAAACGACCAGACAAACGCCCCGGGAAACACTCGGAGGTTTCCAGCAGTGCCGCGACAGCGGCGGCACCAGCGGGCTCGACAAGCATCTTGGCCCGCTCCAGGCACAGCAGCAGCGCCTCGGACAGCGCCTCTTCCCCTACCGTCAGCACCTCATCGACCAAGGCGCTGACATGCGCGAAGCCCACCGGGCCCACTTCGCGGACCGCGATGCCGTCGGCCATCGTGTGCTGGGCTCGCAGCCGGGTCGGCGCCCCGACAGCCAATGAGACGGGCCACACCGCGGCGGCATCGGCCTGCACACCGATCACTCGCACGTCAGGTTTGACACCCTTGACGGCGGCGGCGATCCCACTGAGCAGCCCACCGCCACCGGTGGGGACCAGAATGGTCGCGACATCGGGCAACTGCTCGAGTATTTCCAAGCCCATCGTGCCCTGGCCGGCAAGCACGTCGGGGTGGTCGAACGGGTGGATGAACACTGCCCCGGTGTCGCGGGCGAACGCGCGCGCCGCCGCCAGCGACTCCTCGACGACGTCACCGACGAGGTGCACCCGCGCACCGTAGCTACGAGTCGCGGCGAGCTTGGGCAACGCCGCGGTCACCGGCATATACACCGTCGCCGCGGTGCCCAGCAGCGCGGCCGCCAGCGCGACGCCCTGCCCATGGTTGCCCGCGCTGGCCGCTACTACGCCGCGGGTCCGTTCGGCCGCGGTCAGGGCATGGATCCGGACGTAGGCACCTCGGATCTTGAATGAGCCGGTGCGCTGCAGGTTCTCGCATTTGAGATGCACCGGGACCGCGCAGTGCCGCTCGAGCGCTCCGCAGTGCCGCACCGGTGTGCGCCGGACGACGCCATGCAGCACCTCCCGAGCGATCCTGATCTTCTCGACACCGATCAGTTCCATGGTCGGCCATCCTGCCAGCCGGCTCCGGAGTATGGTCCAGGTGAAGTCATGCGGAGGTGAGATGGTGACCCGGCGCTGGATGCCGGTCGTAATCACGGCTGGGGTGGCCGTCTTGCTCGCTGGCGCCGCGGTCGTCACGGCCGAGCAAGCGGGCTGCCCCGACCCAGCCATCTACATCTGGACCCCAAACGGCCTTGCGCTCATCGACCCCTGCCTCAACCCCACCAACCTCCCCGCACCTCCCCCACCCAAACCCCGACATGGAGACATATCGGGGTGAACGAGGCGTTTTTGGCCCGACATGTCTCCATGTCGGGCCAACGCAGTTCGAGTTAGCCCAGTGCGGTGAGGAGGTCGGCTATGAGGTCTTGCGGGTCTTCTATGCCTATTGAGAGGCGGATTAGGTTGGGGGGGACTTCTAGGGGCGTTCCGGTGGTGGAGGCGTGGGTCATCTGGGCGGGGTGCTCGATGAGAGATTCGACCCCGCCCAGCGACTCGGCCAAGGTGAACACCCGCGTCCGGGCGCAGACCGCCAACGCCGCCGCGGCGCCACCACAGACGGTGAACGAGACCATCCCGCCGAATCTGCGCATCTGCTTGGCGGCCACCTCGTGCCCGGGATGGGTGTCCAAACCGGGGTAACGCACGCCAGTCACCGCCGGGTGCGCCCGCAGCGCCGCGACGATCCGCTCGGCGTTGTCGCAGTGCCGCTCCATGCGCACCGCCAGGGTCTTGATGCCGCGCAGGGTCAGCCAGGCATCGAAGGGGCTGGGCACCGCGCCAGCGCCGTTCTGCAGGAAGGCCACCCGCTCGTCCAACTCGGCGTCATCGGTGAGCAGCGCGCCCCCGATGACATCGGAGTGCCCCCCGAGGTACTTGGTGGTCGAGTGCAGCACCACGTCCGCGCCGAGCCCCAGGGGGGTCTGCAGGTAAGGCGTGGCGAAGGTGTTGTCCACCACCAAGCGGGCACCGGCGTCGTGCGCGATGCCGGCCAGCGCCGCGATGTCCGCGATGGCCAGCAGCGGGTTGGTGGGCGTCTCGCACCAGACCAACCGGGTGCGCGGGCGTATCGCGGCCCGCACGGCGTCGAGATCGGACTGCGAGGCGGCGGTGTGCTCAATCCCCCAGTGCCGGAACACCTTGTCGATCAGGCGAAAGGTGCCGCCGTAGGCGTCATCGGGGATGATGATGTGATCACCCGGCCGGCAGACCGCCCGCAGCAGCACGTCGCTGGCCGCCATCCCGGAAGCGAACGCTCGGCCGTGCCGTGCCGCCTCCAACGCGGCGAGACAGGTCTCCAACGCGGTCCGGGTGGGGTTGGCGGTACGCCCGTACTCGTATCCATCGCGCAGCCCGCCGACGCCATCCTGGGCGAACGTGGACGTGGCGTGGATCGGCACGATCACCGACCCGGTGTGCGGATCCGGATCTTGACCAGCATGAATCGCTCGAGTGGCGAAGCCTGTCACCGCGTCAGCCTACGGTGTTGCCCAGATCGGCCGTTGCCCAGATCAGCCGTCGCCCAGATCAGCCCGGGCCGCTTTTCAGCGCCCAGCCAGGAACCCCAGCACGTCTTGACGGGTGACCACCCCCGCGGGTTTGCCGTCGATGAGGACCAGGGCGGCGTCGGCGTCGGCCAGCGCCCGCATCAGGGACCCGATCGACTCACCCCCGCCGATCGTCGGAAGCGGCTCCGCCATGTGCGCCTCGATCCGGTCCGCGAGTTGCGCATCCCCCGCGAACAAGGCCTGCAGCAAGGTGCGCTCACTGACCGCGCCGATCACTTCGGCCGCCATCACCGGCGGCTCGGCGGCGACCACCGGCAACTGGGAGACGCCGAACTCACGCAGAATCATCACGGCCTCGGCAACGGTCTCGTTCGGGTGAGTGTGCACCAGCTTGGGCAAGGCGCCATCCTTGCCGACCAGCACATCGGCGGCAGTCGCTCCGGAGGAGTCCGGGGGCAGGAAACCGTAGGTGGCCATCCACGCGTCGTTGAAGACTTTGCTCAGATAACCGCGCCCGCCATCGGGCAGCAACACCACGATCACCGAGTCGGGGTCGGCCCGGGACGCGACCCGCAGCGCGCCCACCACCGCCATCCCGCAGGATCCGCCCAGCAGCAACCCCTCCTCCCGGGCCAGCCGCCGGGTCATGGTGAAGGAGTCGGCATCGGTGACCGGGATGACCTCGTCGCAAATGTTCTGGTCATAAGTGCGGGGCCAGAAGTCTTCCCCGACACCTTCCACCAGATAAGGCCGGCCACTGCCACCCGAGTACACCGAGCCTTCGGGATCGACACCGACCACACGCACCCGGCCCTCGCTGACCTCCTTGAGATAGCGCCCGGTTCCGGAGATCGTGCCGCCGGTGCCGATGCCGGCCACGAAGTGCGTGATCCGCCCCTGGGTTTGCGCCCACAGTTCAGGGCCGGTGCTGTGATAATGACTGGCCGGGTTCTCTGGATTCGAGTACTGATCGGGCTTCCACGCTCCGTCGATCTCCTTGGCCAACCGGTCGGACACCGAGTAATAGGAGTCCGGGTGATCGATGGCGACCGCGGTGGGGCAGACGACGACCTCGGCGCCGTAGGCCTTGAGCACGTCACGCTTGTCCGCGCCGACTTTGTCGGGGCAGACGAAAAGGCAGCGATAACCCTTGCGTTGGGCCACCATCGCCAGCCCGACGCCGGTGTTGCCCGACGTCGGCTCCACGATGGTGCCACCCGGCCGCAGCTCACCGGAGCGCTCCGCCGCGTCGACCATCCGCAGGGCGATGCGGTCCTTCACGCTGCCGCCGGGGTTGAGGTACTCCACCTTGGCCAGCACCAGCGATGTGACATCGCTGGTGCTGGCCACGGCGCTCAGCCGCACCAGCGGGGTGTTGCCGACCAGGTCGATAATGTGCTCGGCGTAGTACACCGGGGGCTCGTGCCGGAGTCTTATCAGGGGCCGGTCGGCTACTCGCTTTGGAGATAGGACAGCAACCGGAGAATCTCGAGGTACAACCAGACCAGGGTCACGGTGAGACCGAAGGCGATGTACCACGCCGTCTTCTCCGGCGCACCAGCCCTAATGGCCTGGTCAGCGGTGTCAAAGTCGACGAGGAAGCTGAACGCCGCGATCCCGATGCAGACCAGGCTGAACACAATCGACAGCGGACCGCCATCACGCAGGTGTAGGCCACCGGGAACGACGAAGTTCGCGATGAGGTTCACCAGCATCAGCCCGACGACCCCGATCATGGCGCCGGTGAGCCACTTGGTGAATCGCGGGGTGACCTTGACCGCACCGGTCTTGTAGACCACCAGCATCCCAGCGAACACCAGCAGCGTGCCAGCGATCGCCTCCAGCACGATCGAGCTGCTACCCGTCAGGCGTTGCACCTGCGTGCTGATGGCGCCACTGATGCCGCCGAGAAAGACACCCTCGACCGCGGCGTAAGCCAGGATCAGCGGCGGGCTGACCAACCGCTTGAAAATAATCACCAACGCGAGGACGAAACCGACTAGCGCGGCGGGCAGCGCGAGCTGCCACAGTCCACTCACGTAGGTGGCGACGCCGGCGACGGCCAGCACGCCCAGCGTGATGGCGGTCTTGGTGACGACGTCATCGACGGTCATCGGTCGACTGGTGATCGGCAGGGCACCGCCGTAGCGGGGATCAGCGCCCGGGAAGCGCGAGGGGGCCGAGTTGAAGCCCGCATACCCCCCACCGCCAACGGGAAGATTGCGGAATGCCGGGTTGCTGGTGGTGCGCACCGTGTTCCTCCAGATGGACATTGCAGGGCGTCACCGGGATAACGCGCCCGCGGCGGGTCCGGTTCCCCCGGCCGGTAGGCCAGACTCCAACCTCCCGATAGGCCGGACTTTACCCCTGCCGGGTGGTGTCCCAGCGAGCAAGCACGGGCCGGTCACGTTACTGTGCGGCAATGGATTGGTGGGGCTGGGCGCTCGTGGCGTTGGTGATTGTCGTGGTGCTGACCGTGCTTGCTGTGCTCGTCCAGCGCAGGAGGCGACGCGGCGGCGTGATCGGCCTGAGCGGCCAGGGACGGCGGGGCGGCCCTGGCCGGAGTGACTCACGGTGACCACGCCCATGTTGCTGCTGCGGGCCAGTGAGCTGGCCGGCCGCCCGGTGGTCACCCTGGGCGGCGAACTGGTCGCCGAAATCAAAGACATCGTCTTCGAGCGCGCTGGTGGTCGCATCGCCGGTTTCACCCTGCGCAATCCGGGATTGTTCAGCCGGTCCCGAAAGGATTCGCTGCCCTGGAGCGGCGTGCACGGCGTGGGCCGGGACGCTGTGATGGTGGCCGACGAGACGGTGCTGATCTCGGTGAAGGAGCTCGCGCCGGGCAAGCAGGCCCACAAAGCGGACGTGCTGGAGGATCGCGTGCTCACCGACAACGGGCAAGACCTCGGGCGCGTGGTGGATGTCGTACTGCACAGCGGGACGAGCCTGGACGTGGTGGGGTACGAAGTCCAGGCCAGCGAGGCGCTCGGCACGGCGGGACGGCGGGTGTTCATCCCCCTGCCTGACACTGTGGCGGTCTCGGGCGAGAACCTCATCGTGCCCGCTGCGGCCACCGAGTTCGTCTCTGAGGATCTGGCCGGGTTCGGGGCCGCGGTGGGCGCCTTCCGGACCCGGTTGCGGGAAGGAGCCAGCTGATGCTGTTCAGCCAGGCACGCAAACATGACGTGGTGGACATCGCCACCGCGACCCGGGTGGCCCGAGTGGACGGTTTCGTCGTGCTGGCCGGGCCGGCCAGGGTGGCCCTGTTGCGACTGGGCAGGGTGCGTTCAGGCAAGGGGCACGGCGGCGCCGGCACCTTGCTCGCCTGG
This sequence comes from Pseudonocardiaceae bacterium, assembly GCA_050699655.1. Classification (GTDB taxonomy): domain Bacteria; phylum Actinomycetota; class Actinomycetes; order Mycobacteriales; family Pseudonocardiaceae. The sequence goes on along the minus strand of JBOHFJ010000049.1, from coordinate 11,142 downwards.
GACGACCTGCAGGGGTTCGGCCCCGACGCGGTGACGGTCGCGAGCGACGCGGTGATCCGGCCGGCCCGCGACGCGCTGGAGCAGCGCGCTGAGGACAACGACCTGGAGATCATGGGCAAGCGGGTGCTCACCGAACGGGGCATGGAGCTCGGCCCGGTCACCGACGTGGACTTCGATCCGGAGACGGGTGCGGTCACCTCCCTGATCACCAAGACCGAGACCATCGCCGGGCAGCGGCTGGTTGGGCTGGGCGGATACGCGGTCGTGGTGTCCATCTAGCCGGGTGTCAAAGCTAGCCCAGTGTCAAAGCTAGCCCAGTGTCAAAGCTAGCCCAGTGTCGACCTAAGCCAGGGTGGGAGCGGCCGCCCACCCCCCGCGCGGCCGCTCCCACCCCTTCGCCCGTTTGGGCTAAGTAAGCATCGCAGCAGAACGGCGTCTGCACAAGCAACCGCACGGGCGACTTCGGCGCGGGGTGCGGTTGCCTGGTCCGCCGTGCGGTTGCCTGGTCCGCCGTCACCCCCGAGGGATAGCCTTGTCGAATGAGCTCCCCAGATCCGGCGACACGGACCTGCGACGAGTGTGTCCCTGGCGCTCGACCCCTCGATGAGACCGCGGCCGCCGAGCTGCACCGACAGATCGATGCCAGCTGGGAGCGCGAGGCCAACCGCGTCATCCGCCGGGTCTTCACGTTCCCGAACTTCCGCGGGCCCTTCGCCTTGGCCACCCAGATCGCGTTGCTAGCCGAGTCGCAGGGCCACCACCCGGATCTGGAGGTGAGCTGGGGAAAGTTGGTCGTGACTTTCACGACGCACCACGCCGGGGGTCTGACGAAGAATGACTTCATCATGGCCGCCAAGATCGACGGTTTCGCTCAGCCGTGACCCACGAGAGTAGATCACCATGGGCGCCGCGCTTCGCGGGATTGGCATATCGCTGCCCCACCTGAGGAACCCCCGGCGGGCAATCGGCGGACGCGTGTTCGATTTCTCTCGGGAAGTGGCGGTCATGGCCATTGTCAACCGGACCCCGGACTCCTTCCACGACCGGGGCGAGACCTTCGGTCTCACCAAGGCCATCGACGCGGTCGGCCAGGCTGTGGCCCACGGCGCCGACTGGGTTGACATCGGTGGAGTGCCATTCGCGCCCGGCCTCGACGTGACGGTGGCGGAGGAACTCGACCGGGTGCTCCCGGTAGTCGAGGAAGCGGCCCGGCGCCACCCCCAGGTGGTGATCTCGGTCGACACGTACCGCCCCGAGGTGGCGCGCCGAAGCATCGCGGCGGGAGCGGGCGTCATCAATGACACCAGCGGCCTGCGCGACCGCGCCATGGCGGAGGTCGTCGCCGACAGTACCGCCACTCTGGCCATTGTGCATTGCCTGGCCGCCCCCCGGACCGTTTTTCGCCGCCCAACGTATCACGACGTTGCCGTCGAGGTCGCGGATTTTCTGCGGCAGCGAGTGGACCTCGCGGTCAGCATAGGCGTCCCACCCGAAAGAATCATCATCGATCCGGGGCATGACCTGAACAAGAACACCTACCAGACACTCGAGCTGACCCGCCGGCTGAACAAAATCACCGACATCGGTTATCCCACTCTGGTCGCGGTGTCAAATAAGGACTTCATCGGCGAGACGCTCGACCTGCCGCGGCACCAGCGCCTGGCGGGCACACTCGCCGCAGCCGTTTTCTGCATTGTCCAGGGAGCCCGGATCGTTCGCGTGCACGACGTCCGCGCCGCCGTGTCGGCGGTCCGCCTCACCGAGGCGATCCTGGGCTTGCGCCCCCCGGCCACCGCCCGCCACAACCTGATCTGACAGCTGGCCCGCATGGGGCATGCCTGAGTCACACAGCAGCATGATCACCGCAGCAGAATGAGCGGGGCTGGTGCGCCGTCTACCCAGCCCGGTGGCAGGGCCGCCAGCGCCTCACCGAGCGCGGCTCCCGCCAGGAAAGCGGCCCGGTGGCCGCCGACTACCCGGACGACACCACCTTCCCACGTCACCGGGATCACCCGGGTGATCCCGGGCGCGGAGCGCACCTCTCCGGTCACCGGGGCCAGCGGCAGTTCCGGCAGGCACCGCCCCGACAGGCCGGCCAGCAGCGGAGCGAGCAGGGTGTATGCCGCGACGAATGCCGCGAAGGGGTTGCCAGGCAGGCCCACCAGCCAGCGCCCGGCTCCCATCTCGGCCAGCAGCTGCGGGTGTCCGGGGCGGCAGGCCACCGTGTCAATAATCCATCGCGCACCGCGGGCGTGGAGCAGCTGCCGCAGCTGGTCCGTGACACCGACCGACGTCGAACCGGTCACCACGACCACCTCGGCATCTGGGTCGGTATCGCTCGAGTGCACCGCCTCGGCCAGCAGCCCCCTCGGATGGTCCGGCAAGTGCCGGACCGCGCACACTTGCCCGCCCAGCTCGGCCACCAGCACGGGCAACAGCGGGCCGAGCGCGTCCCGTACCCGCCCCGCCCCACTGACCCCGCTGTGGGTGAGTTCCTCGCCGGTGACCAAGATCCACACCTTCGGCCGCGGCCGCACCGGCAGGGTGTCGTAACCGCAGGTCGCGGCGAGCCCGATCATCGCGGGCCCGATACGGGTACCAGCCGGCGCCAGCGGCGTCCCCGCTAGCGCGTCCTCACCCGCCCGGCGGATGTGAGTCTCCACCGAGGCCACCGTGCCGGACACGATGTCCCCATCCCGGACCGCCAGTTCCACCGGAAGGACCGCACTCGCACCCGCTGGCACCTGTGCCCCGGTGGAGATCTCCACCACCTGCCCCGGCGCGAGCTTTTCCGCCCAGACCGTTCCCGCCCGCACCTGCCCCCGCAGCCGCCAGGGACCGGGGCCGGCCACCGCGTACCCGTCCATGGCTGCGGTGTCGAAGGCCGGGAGCGGCACACAACTGCGGAGCTCCGCCGCCAGAGTAAGCCCGGCGGCGTGGCTCAGCGGGACACGCCGAGCGGCGAGTGGCCGCGGCGCGGTGTGCGCGAGCACCCGCGCCCGCGCCCACGCCACCGACCGGTGCGTGTCAGCCGACCCAGCACCGGTCGGTGGCATTGCGGAACCTGTGTCCACAGGTGATGATGACTTGACTCACCGCTTCTGCGCCAGCACTATGAGAGTTCGAATAGTCATTGTAGCTGGAAGGTAGCCGAAGGGTGGCCGCGGATGCGGTTCGGCACGGGGGTGATGCCCATGGGTGGCCTACTCGCCGCCCCGGGCCGGTTGGCTGCCGCAACCGCCACGACAGGCCGGTGTCGTGGCGGTCAACGCGAGCTGACCTACCAAGCCCCGCTCACCGCAGCCGAGCTTCCCAGATCCCGATGAGAAAGGACGAGAGATGACTCTTGTCGTCTTGACGGTCGTCGTCATCGCATTGTTGGTTGCCGTTTTGGCGATTTTTCTCTTCGCGATCGGCGCGCTGCTCAACCGAACCGCAAACAATCTCGATGACTGCGCGCAGAACGTGAAGAACATCGCCTACCAGGCCGACGTCATCGGACCCGCCATCGAGCGAATCAACACAACTGGCACAACGGTGATAGGCGCGCTGCCACTGCTGTGTGACGGCGCCGAGCAGATCGGTGTGGCCAAAGGAGCGCCCTATGTAGACCCCGACGCTCCTCGCCCATCTCGTTATTCGGCTCCCCCCGCAGCTGCTCCCGCCGCAGCTGCCCCCGTACATCGCGCTCCGGTGCCCGTCGCCGCGGTGCCCGAGCCAGCTCCCCCCGCTGCGGCGGCTCCCGAACCTTCCCACGCGGCTCCGGCCGCGGTTCCGGCCGGTTCTCAGCACAGCGTGGGTTACCTGGATGACGCCAGCGGCAATTACGGCTACCTGGATTCGTGACGACCGGACAGGCCGTACAGGTCCGGCATGGTGAAATCTTCTGGGCGAGCCCGGGCGGCGCCCTCGCCGCCCGGGCTCGCCTGAATCCCCTGGCCCGGCCAGACGATCACCCAGGCGGGCGGCAGGGTGAGCCGGCACCGGGCACCAAGTCGCGGGTGTTGGCCGGACATGGTCTGCGCGGTCAGCTCGGGGCCACCATCCAGGCTCACCAGTACCTCATCGACCGCACCGAGACAGACCACGTCGCGGACCGTGCCGGGATACCCCTCGGACTCACCCCCCGCCAATCGCAGCTGCTCCGGGCGGACACACCAGGTCAGATCCGCCTCCGGTGCGGTGCCGGTCGGCAGGACCGACTGCGCGAACGCGATCCTTACCTGTCCGGCCACTAGCTCCCCCGGGCCGGTCCGCCGACCGACGTGCAGGTTGCGGATGCCGAGCAACCGGGCAACGGCTGGGCTCGCCGGGTGGGCAAAGACGGCGGTTTGCGGACCAGCCTGAGCCAACGTGCCACCGTCCAGGATCAGCACCTCGTCGGCGAGCAACGCGGCCTCGACCGGGTCGTGGGTGACGATGACGGTGGTGATCTCGATGTCGCGCTGGAGTTGTCGCAGCTCCCGGCGCAGCTCGTCGCGGACCGGAGTGTCCAGGCCGGTGAACGGCTCATCCAGCAGCAGCAGCCGCGGGTTGCGGGCCAGCGCGCGGGCAATCGCGACCCGGCGCCGCTGACCGCCGGAAAGCTGGGACGGCAGCCGGCCCTCCAGCCCGCTCAGCCGCAGCCGACCGATCCAGAAGGCAGCGAGCCCGGGCTCGGTACCTACCCCGAACATGACCTGGTGCCACACCGTTAGGTGCGGCACCAGGGCGGCGTCCTGCGGGACGTAGCCGAACCCGCGGTTCTCCGGCACCACCGCCGTGACGTCGACATCGTCCAGGCTCACCCGCCCCCCGGTGGGCCGGATGAGCCCGGCCAGCATCCGCAGGGTCAGGCTCTTGCCAGACCCGGACGGCCCGAGGATGGCCAGGTGTCGACCGTTTTCGGTGGCGTGCGCGACCTCCACCACGAACGACCCCAGCCGCCCGGTCAGCTCGAAGGCCAGCCGTGGGCTGGCACGGGAGATGGGTGGGTGCGGTGCCGGCAGCGGATGCGGCACCGGATGGCGGCGGCGCAGCCGAGGCAGGTACACGGCCAGCAGCAGCGCCGTCACGGCCGCGGCCAGGCTGGCCCCGACCGCGGCCAGCGTCGAGGCGATCCCCGTACCGCCGAACTGCACGTAGGTGAACACCGGCACCGAGTACGGATGGTAGGCGAGCACCACGGTGGCGCCGAACTCACCGAAAGCGCGCAGCCAGGACAACAGCAGGCCAGCGGCGATGCCGGGCGCGGCGGCGGGGACGGCCACCCGGATGAACCGCGACCACCGACCGTGCCCGAGGGTGGCGGCCACGTCATCGAGCGCGGGGTCCAGCGCCGCGAACGCCGACCGGGCGGCCACGATCAGAAACGGTGCGGCCACGAATGTCTGGGCCAGCACGATGCCGACCAGGTCGTCGGTCAGCGCGCCATGGAAAAGCCGCCCGAGGAACGTGTACGGGCCCACCAGGTAGATCAGCAGGATGCCGCTCATCAGCGGCGGCAGCGCCAGTGGTAGCTGCACCGCGACCCCGAGCACCGTCGAGCCCCGACCGCGCCCCCGGGCGAGCAAGTATCCCAACGGGATCCCGAGCACGGCAATGATCACAGTCGAGACGCTGGCCGTTTCCACCGACACGGCCAGCGCCGAACCGAGACCGGGGGTGGCGAGCGCGCCGACCGGGGTGCCGGCCACCCGCACCAGGTACGCAAAGACCGGGACGACCAGGTACAGCGTCAGCAGCCCGGCCAGCCAGGGCAGCGGAGTGCGCAAGGAGTTGCCCATCACGCCACCCCGGCCGTCATCACCCGCCGGTCGCTGGCCTGGCTGGGGCACGAGCCGCCACCGTGGGCAGCACCGGTTTCAGCACCGGTGGCACCGTGGCCGGGTCACCGTAGAGGGCCAGCGGCCGCACGGTCAGCCCGTCCTGACGCAGCAGTGCCGCTCCCGCCGGGGAGACCAGGTACTGCACGAAGGCCGCGGCCGGTGCGGGGTTTGGGGCCATGTTGAGCACGGTCACGGTGTAGGTGGCCGCCAGATGCACCCGATCGAGGCTGACGGTCGGGATCTTCTGCTCGCTCGTCTCGCTGTTGTAGAAGAAGCCGGCGTCCAGTTGGCCGGACTCCAGGCGGCCGACCAGCTCGGTCTCCGGCAACACGGTGATGTTCCGCCGTGCTGCGGCGGGCAGCCCGGGATCATGATAAATCTTGGCCGCTCTGGTCAGCGCCTGCAGCGCGAGCTTGCCCTTGGGGTCGAGCTTGGGGTCGGTGCTGCCCAGCTTGAAACCAGGCTCGGTGATCACCTGATACCACGGCTTGGACTTCAGGTCCGTGGCGAACGTCGAGTTGGGGGCGTAGCCGATCACCAGCGGCGCGGAGGCGAACGCCACATACCATGACTCCCAGTTGCCGTTGGCGGCGCCCAGTAGGTCAGCGTTCACCGACGGGCTGGCGCTGATGAACACATCGCCCTGGCGGACCTTGCCCTTGATCTGCATGGCGAGCTCGTTGGACCCGGCGCCGAAGCCCTGGAAGGTGTCCCCCGTGGCCTGGTTGAACCGCGGGCCGAGGCTGTGCTCCATCAGATTGACCAGTGAACCGGCGTAGAGCACATTCACCGGGCCTTTCGCGGTGGTGTTTCCCATAGCGGTTCCACTACCCGATCCACCACACGCCGTAAACGTCAACAGCGCCACAATCAGCGCTCCGAGCAAACCCCTAACCCGCATCGCGGCTCCCTTCCTAAGTATTTCGCCAACAGCTCCACCCCTCCACTCCGAGCGGGCTTGGACACCCGCCCGAATCCGGACATTCGCACGATCCCCATAATAACCGCAACAGCGCGTAGGCTGCTGGCGTGACCGTGCCGACCATCCGTCCCGCAGGCGGACGCACCGTGACGCTCGCCGCGGGAGCCGATGTGCTCGCCGTGCTCGTGTTCGCCGCTGTGGGGCGGAGCTCGCATGCGGAGGATGTGGACGTGTTCGGGGTGCTGAGCACCGCCGCGCCGTTCCTGCTCGGGCTGCTCGTCGGGTGGCTGGGTGCCCGGGCGTGGCGCGCGCCGCTGCGGCTGCCGGTCGCGGTGGCGGTGTGGGCTGGCACCGTGGTGGTCGGTCTCGGCATCCGCACCGTGTTCACCCATCGGCTGCCGCTGACGTTCGTGCTGGTCGCCGCCGCGAGTCTGGCGGTGCTCCTGCTCGGCTGGCGGGCCGCGTGTTATTCGTATCTGAGGGCTTCGATCGGGCGTAGCCGAGCGGCGCGGTAGGCGGGGTAGCTGCCGGCGACGAGCCCGATAATGAGGCTGATAGTGAACGCCACCGCTATGGGCAGCACGGACACCACAGGGGCGAACCCAGCGAAGACGCCGGAGGACGGACTGATGGAGGGCGCGAGGGCACCGACGAGCAGGGACAACCCGACCCCGACGCCGATGCCGATGAGCCCGCCGAGGCCGGACAGGACGGTGGACTCGATGAGGAACTGTTCCAGAATGGCGCGGCTGGTGGCGCCGACCGCTTTGCGGATCCCGATCTCCCGGGTTCGCTCGGTGACCGAGACCAGCATGATGTTCAGGACGCCGATGCCCCCGACCACCAGCGAGATCGCCGCGACGGCGGGAGTGAACACGGTGATGATGAGGATGATCTGGTTAAAGGTTTGGAGCCGGTGCCCCAGGGATTGAGTTTGGAAGTCCCTCAGCTGGGGGTTGATGATGTGGTGCCGGGTGTCGAGGATGTTGGTTATCTCGGTCATGGCGGCGGACACGGCGGTCGGTTGGGGAGCTTGCACGAGGATCTGGCTGAGTTGGTCACCGATGCCGAAACCGTGGCCGACGATGTAGCGGCGAGCGGTGGTCAGCGGCATGATCGCGGTGTTGTCCAACTGCTGACCGTAGCTCTGCATCACACCGATGACCCGGAAAGTCCGATTGTTGATCAGGACTGCCTGGCCCACCGCATCACGGGGATCACCGAAGAGGGCGGTCTCGACGCTGGGACCCAGGACCACCACCGCGGCGGCCTCCCGAGACTGCTGCTCGTCGAAGAACGACCCCGCCTGAACGTCCCGGTTGTTCACCTCGGCCCAGTTCTCCGTGGAGCCGATGATGGCCCCCGAGAGGAACGTGGTGCTGCCCGTCGAGATCGATGTTGTGCCCGGGGTCGTACCCGCCGCCGCGCCCGTGCCCGGCATCGAGCTGGTGGCCACCGGGGTGGCGCTGGCGACGTCGGGAGCGCCCCGCAGCGCGGAAAGGTCAGCGTCGGTCAGCGGCTGCGGGCGCGGGCCCCCGGGAACGGTGGGGGACTGCGCCACGACGGTGATGAGGTTGGCGTAGGGCCCGATGCGCGCATCGACCGAGTTCTGCACCCCTTGGCCGCAGGCGAACAGCACGATCACCGCACCGACGCCGATGATGAGGCCGAGCATGGTCAGCCCGGAGCGCATCCGGTGGGCGCGCAATCCGCGAAACGCGATGAAGAACGCCTCTCGCAGGCTCATGTGCTGACCCCGATCGATTCCGCGGCATCACACTGTCCGTCAACGACGTCCCTCAGATATAACCCCTTCTCGGCGTCACGCACAAGAGAATTCAGGGAATTCCCAGCTATCATCACAATGTGTCAAGCGCCACTACCGCCCTACGCGCCACTCAGGAAAATCGCGTCACACCAGCCCCACCCGAACCTATTTCCAGGTCAATCCCATAACAGCTAATCACGTACGCTGAGCACTCCCGGCGCGGCTCGTACCGCATCCGCACGAAGCCCTGGTCGTGGCGGCGGCGTACGCCTCTCGCATCAATGTCCAAGCCGGAGGCGCTGGTGGGACGACGCTGTGCACCCCGCGGCCTGCTGCTTCAAGAACGCTCATCACGGCGCGCCCGACATGGCGTCATCATCACCTGCTATCGGTGTATCGGCCGGTACTCTGGCGCGGTGTCAACCACCCCCGAACCGACTTCGGCTCCTCGGCCAGACGCCACATGACCGATGCGGAACCGCTGCACGCGCACTTCCGGCCCGCCAACGCGGACCACCTCGCGGGGCTGGCCGCCGAGTGCGCGCTCAAGGCCCTGATCGCGGGCTTCCTCGGGGGTCACGTCAACCAGAACGACCTCGTCGTGCATCCGGGCACCGGCACGCCGATCAAGCAACACATCAACACCCTGTGGCCGGAGATGTCGACCATCGTGCGGAACAGGCCAGTGAACGCGCTCGTGCCGCTGCTCACCTCGGAACCGTTCGCGGATTGGAAGGTCGAGGAGCGCTATTGCGACGGGTCGCATCTGACGCCAGCCGTAGTGGCCGACCACATCTCCGCCGCCCGGACCGTGGTCGGGATCCTCCAACAGGCGCACCTCGACGGGATGCTGACGTGACCACCCGCTTCGATGAAGCGTGGCGTGGCGCGCTGGAGATCGCCAACACAGCCGCCAAGGACCTCGACACCGACGTGACCGTCATCCGAGACCTGCTCGGCCGGTCGTCGATGGTGGTCGACCTCCCCGGCGACGACCCGAGGATCCCGGGCTTGCGGGAACGCCTGCACGCGTCATGTGGCCCATTCGCCGGGCAGCAGCCCGTCCTGTTGGTCAGCACACTTTTCGCACCAGGTCAGATCCTCGACTCGCCGGACCGGCACTTGGTCCCAAGCTTCCTCGCCGGCTCCGGGCGCGTGAGCGTCATCGAGCGCGGCACGGTCGGGGCCGACTGGCTCAGGCCTGCCCAGGAACCGACGGGCACACGCGTGGCCCTGTATGGCTTCAAGGGCGGTGTCGGCCGTTCTACGGCCACCTTCATCCTGGCGCGTCACCTGGCCCGCCAGGGCAAGTCAGTCCTGGTGGTCGACCTTGACCTGGAGTCACCGGGGGTCAGTTCGCTGCTCCATGCCGACCTCCAGTACGCCGACCATGGCATCGTGGATCACCTGGTCGAGTCGGCTGTCGGGAACCAGGCCGACCTCGACCTGGTCACCAGGAGCGATTCCATCGGTGAGCTACACGGCAACGGCGAGGTGTGGCTGGCCTCGGCGGGCGGCCGGCCGCGCGATGGCTACTCCTACCTCGACAAGCTCAACCGCGTCTACTTCGACCTGCCGCCCACGCCGGGCGGCGAAACGGTGACCTTCGGCCGCAGGTTCGCCGACGCCATCGCCGCCTGCGAAGCTCAGGTCGCCAGGCGGAGCAGGCAACCGGACGTCGTCCTGCTGGACAGCCGGGCAGGCATCCACGATGTAGCCGCGGTGGCCATCACCCAGCTGAGCACCCTGGCCCTGCTGTTCGCGACCGACAACCCGCAGACCTGGCAGGGATACCGAGCACTGTTCGACCAGTGGCGGACCAGGCTGGACGCCGAGACCCGGGACAGCATCAGGAACCGGATCAAGATGGTCGCCGCCATGGTCCCGTCGAACCAGGCTGAGGTATACCTGCGCAGCTTCGCCGACAACTCCCAGGAATGCTTCGCCGCCACGCTCTACGACAACGAAGAGGGTGTCGTGGACCTGGATGTCTTCAACTTCGCCCCAGATGACCCGTCAGCCCCCCACTACCCGTTGTCCATCTCACATAACTCGGACCTCATAGGCCTCGACCCGAGCCGCAACAACTCCTGGGCGAGCACAAGCCTGGTTGAGGCGGCGTACCGGGAATTTGTTAATACGGTTTCGGCCATGCTCGAAGAAGGTGCCTGACATGCTGACGGTGGTTGAATACCGGGAACTGCTCGGCGCGGCGCTGCCCGAGGCAGTCGACGCGGACACCTTCGATCCGGACCAGAAAACGTTGTTCACCCCATCGGGTCACCGCAGCGCACTCAACCCCGACACGACAATCGTCCGCGGTGGGCGTGGTGTCGGTAAGACCGTGTGGTTCAAAGCACTGCAAGATGACACACTCCGCCAGACCCCGCAGACTGCAATCCCTGGTGGACAGGTTCCAGCCGTTGGACATCTGGACCGCCGTGGCACTGTTCGGATTCGGCATTGCGGAGTTGGTGACGGTCGAGGACTGGCCGGAGCGGGTGCGATGGGTTGTCGCTAACCCCGGCAAGGTCGAAGACGCGATCCTGACCGTGGACGAGCAGGCAGGCCGAGACGACCGGATCAAACTGCTCTTGTTCGACGCGATGGACCGCCTGCACAGCGATCGCCGGATCGCGGACAAG
>JBOHFJ010000048.1:0-18337 GCA_050699655.1 Pseudonocardiaceae bacterium | reverse complement strand
CCCCCCCCCCCCCCCGCGGCCGGGTCATGAGGCGCCTGCGGTGTCCTCGGTCGCGAGGCTGGGGTTTTCGGTTGTGGGGCTGGGGTCCTCGGCGAGGATCAGGTAGAGCGCGCGCCGCGCGTCGGCGAGCACGGCCGCGGCCGCGGCGACTTGGGCGTGCGTGCCGTTGATGGCGACAGCCTTGGCGGCGCTGTGTACCTCGGAGACCGCAGTGCGCAGGTGGGGGGCCTCGCCGTCGGAGGCGGTGATCGCCGCGAACGGATCGGTCACACCGTGGCGTGGATCGTCGAGGTGGGCGCGTCCGGCGTCAGTAAGGGACACGAGCTTGCGTCCGCCCTCGGCTTCGACGCTGACCAGTCCCTCGTCTTCGAGCTGGGCGATGGTCGGGTAGATCGCGCCGGGACTGGGCCGCCATGCCCCGCCGGTGCGTTCGGTCATGGCCTGCATCAGTTGATAGCCGTGCATCGACCGCTCGGCCAGCAGAATCAGGACGGCGGCGCGGACATCTCCCCGCTGCGCCCGGCCGCGGCCACGTCCCTCGCCTCGGAGGGAATGGTCCCGGCCCGGAGAGCGGCGTTCGCCGCTGTGTCCTCGTGTGTTGTACATGGTGACAACCTCTCCTTGTTGTTGATACTGTCACGATACTACGAGATATAACGTTATGCAAGAGGTTGCCCTGATGTGGCGTTCTCGAGGTGACGCTGTGGCGTCAACAGGCACACCGCAGCCATCCCGCCACGGCACTGTGGACTGGGTGAGACTGTGGGCTGGGTGAGACTGTGGGCTGGGTGAGACTGTGGGCTGGATGAGACTGTGGGCTGGGCGAGGTTCGCGGGCGGATCAGCCCGTCGTATACCGTGACCGGCGCCTCGGGTGCACGGTAGTTGCCCCTCCGGCCCTGATCCGGATGGAGGAGATCGATGACCAACCCCCAGCCGTGGCCAGGTGCGGCTTACCCGCTGGGTGCCACCTACGACGGCGCGGGCACCAACTTCGCGCTCTTCTCCGAAGTCGCGGAGTCTGTGGAGCTGTGCCTGTTCGACAGCGGCGACGCCGACGCGACCGAGACGCGGGTTCGACTGTCCGAGGTAGACGGGTTCGTCTGGCACGGCTACCTGCCAGGCGTCGGGCCTGGTCAGCACTACGGATATCGAGTGCACGGCCGGTACGACCCGGCTTCCGGGCGGCGGTGCAACCCGGCGAAGCTGCTCCTCGATCCCTACGCCAAGGCGGTGTCGACTTCCCCGGGATGGGACGCGTCACTGTTCGGCTACCGATTCAACGATCCGCACGCGCGCAACGACGCCGACTCCGCCCCCCATGCGCCGAAATCGGTGGTGATCAGCCCGTTCTTCGACTGGGCCGATGACCGGCACCCGCGCACCCCATACCACGAGACGGTGCTCTACGAGGCGCACGTGCGCGGCCTGACCATCGCCCACCCCGAGATCCCGGCGGAGATACGCGGCACCTACGCCGGTCTCGCGCACCCGGTGATGCTCCACCACCTCACGACGCTGGGCGTCACGGCGGTGGAGCTGATGCCGGTGCACCAGTTCATCACCGACCACCACCTCGCGCAACGGGGCCTGACCAACTACTGGGGCTACAACACCGTCTCGTTCCTCGCCCCGCACAACGGCTACGCCGCGCCGTGCTCCGTCGGGCCGCGAGCGCACGAGGTGGTCTCGCAGTTCAAATCGATGGTCCGGGAGCTGCACGCGGCACACATTGAGGTGATCCTCGACGTGGTGTACAACCACACCGCCGAGGGCAACCAGCTGGGCCCGACCCTATCGATGCGCGGTGTCGACAACCCCGCCTACTACCGCCTGGACGCCGATGAGCTCAGCTCGTACACGGACTACACCGGCACCGGCAATTCGCTCAACGTGCGACACCCGCACACCCTTCAGTTGATCATGGATTCGTTACGGTACTGGGTCACCGAGATGCACGTCGACGGCTTCCGCTTCGACCTCGCCTCCACACTGGCCCGCGAGTTCTACGACGTGGACCGGCTGTCCACGTTCTTCGACCTGGTCCAGCAGGACCCGGTGATCAGCCAGGTGAAGTTGATCGCCGAACCGTGGGATCTCGGGCCGGGCGGCTACCAGGTGGGCAAGTTCCCCCCGCTGTGGACCGAGTGGAACGGCAAGTACCGGGACACCGTGCGAGACTTCTGGCGCGGTGAGCCGGACACGCTCGGCGAGTTCGGCTTCCGGCTCACCGGCTCGTCCGACCTCTACCAGGCCGATGGACGACGACCCTACGCGTCGATCAACTTCGTCACCGCGCACGACGGGTTCACCCTCACCGACCTGGTCTCCTACCACGACAAGCACAACGAGGCCAACGGCGAGGACGGCCGGGACGGCACCGATGACAACCGATCCTGGAACTGCGGGGTGGAGGGCCCCACCGAGGACCCCGAGGTGCTGGCCTTGCGGGCCCGGCAGCGGCGCAACATGCTGGCCACTTTGTTGCTGTCCCAGGGCATCCCGATGCTGCTGCACGGCGACGAGCTCGGTCGCACCCAGCGGGGCAACAACAACGCGTACTGCCAGGACAACGAGCTGTCCTGGGTGGACTGGGAGCGTGCCGACCAGGAGCTGATCACGTTCACCTCGGCGCTGATCGCGATGCGCCGCGAGCACCCGGTGTTCCGCCGCCGCCGGTTCTTCGCCGGCCGCCCGATCCGGGGCGGTGATGAGCTGCGCGACATCGCCTGGTTCACCGAGTCCGGGGAGGAGATGACCGAGCGGGACTGGGAGGTGCAGGTCTGTCAGTACCTCACCGTGTTCCTCAACGGCGAGGGCATCCCGGACGCCGACACCCGCGGCCAGCGGGTCACCGACAAGTCATTCTTGCTCTGCTTCAACGCCCACTACGAGGACGTCGCCGTGCGGCTGCCCGGCAACGGCTACGGGCAGGAGTGGACCGTCGTGCTGGACACCGCGACCGGCCAGCCACCGGGGCTGCCCGGCATCGCGACGGAGGGAGACGCCAAGATCATCATTACCGCTCGATCGATGGTGGTACTAGAGCGCTCCGCGTAACACCGCCACACTCGACACCATGGTTTTAGACAGCACCGTGACTCCAGTCTCGACCTACCGGTTGCAGCTCAGCCCGGGCTTGGCCTTCGCCGATGCCGCCGCCCTGGTGCCCTACCTGGCGTCGCTGGGTGTCGGCGCGGTGTACACCTCCCCGCTGCTGGCCGCGATGCCGGGATCGACGCACGGGTACGACGTGGCCGATCCCACGCGGGTGTCCGAGGAGCTCGGCGGGGAGCTCGGCTGGCGCACGCTGGTGACCGCCGTTCGCGAGCACGGGTTGGCGCTGGTGGTGGACATCGTGCCCAACCACCTGGGGGTAGCCGACCCGCGCGCGAACCCCGCCTGGTGGGACGTGCTGCGCTGCGGGCCGTCCTCGCGCTTCGCGCGGTGGTTCGACATCACCGGCTGGCCGCTGCGCCTGCCCGTGCTGGCCGACTCCGTCGGCGCGCTGGCCGACCTGCGGGTGGACGGCGACGTGCTGCGCTACCACGAGCATGCCTTCCCGCTGGCCCCCGGCACCACCGGCGGCAGCCCGGCGCGGGTGCACGAGGCGCAGCACTACCGGCTGGTCTCCTGGCGGGCCGACGTGGGCTATCGCCGGTTCTTCGCGGTCAGCGAGCTGGCCGCGCTCCGGGTGGAGGACCCCGAGGTGTTCACCGCCACCCACGCCGAGGTGCTGCGCTGGGTTGCCGAGGGCGACGTGGATGGGCTGCGGGTCGACCACCCGGACGGCCTCACCGACCCCGCCGGCTACCTGCGCCGGCTGCGGGAGCACGCCCGCGACGCCTGGATCGTGGTGGAGAAGATCCTCGAGCCGGGCGAGGAGCTGCCCGACTCCTGGCCGGTGGCGGGTACCACCGGCTACGACGCGCTCGCCGAGGTCGACGGCGTGCTGGTCGACCCAGCCGGGGAAGCGACACTCACCGCACTGGACACCGAGCTGACCGGCGTCCGGACCGATTGGGTACGGCTGGTGCACGACTGCAAGCGTGACGTGGCCACCGGCATGCTCGGCGCGGAGCTGCGTCGCCTGGCCGCGCTGGCCCCTGAGGTTCCCAACGCGGCGGATGCGCTGGCCGAGGTGCTGGCATGCTTCCCGGTCTACCGCTCCTACCTGCCCGAACACGGGGCCAAGCACCTGGAGCAGGCGCTGGCGGCCGCCGCGCATCGGTGTCCCGAGCTGGCCACCCCGCTGGCGGTGCTCGCGCCGCGGCTGCGGGATCCCGCGGATGAGCTCGCGGTTCGGGTCCAGCAGACCTCCGGCGCGGTGATGGCCAAGGCGGTGGAGGACACCGCTTACTACCGCTGGACCCGGTTCATCACGCTCAACGAGGTGGGCGGCGATCCGGCCCGCTTCGGCCTGGACCTCGAGGCCTTCCACGCCGCCGCGGCGCGCCGCGAGGAGATCGCCCCGCGCGGGATGACCACGCTGTCCACCCACGACACCAAGCGCTCCGCCGACGTCCGAGCCCGGCTGGCGGTGCTCGCCGAGCTGCCGGGTTGGTGGGCGGGTGCGGTCGCTGAGCTCACCAGTCTGGCGCGTACGGCCGAGGCCAGCGTGCCCGACCCGGCGATGGGGCACCTGCTGTGGCAGACCCTGGTTGGCGCGTGGCCGCTGCCGCCGGAGCGGCTACACGCCTACCTGCACAAAGCGATGCGCGAGGCGCGGACCCGCACCAGCTGGGCCGACCCGGACGAGCCTTTCGAAACCGCGATGCACACCGTCGCTGACGCGGCGCTGGATGACCCCGCGCTGCGCGCCGCGGTAGCCAGCGCGGCGGCCCGGATCATCCCGCCCGGC
Organism: Pseudonocardiaceae bacterium; assembly: GCA_050699655.1. GTDB lineage: Bacteria > Actinomycetota > Actinomycetes > Mycobacteriales > Pseudonocardiaceae. The sequence goes on along the minus strand of JBOHFJ010000048.1, from coordinate 13,477 downwards.
CGGTCGAACTCGCTGGCCGCGGCGCTCGTGCAGCTGGCGATGCCCGGTGTGCCGGACACCTACCATGGCGGCGAGCTGTGGGATCTCTCGCTGGTGGATCCGGACAACCGCCGGGCGGTGGACTTCGCCGCCCGCGCCGAGCTGCTGGCGCGGATCGACAGCGGCTGGCTGCCCGACGTGGACGACTCCGGCGCGGCCAAGCTGCTCGTGGTGTCTCGTGCCCTGCGCGCCCGGCGCGAGCGTCCCGAGCGTTTCACCGGCTACACCCCGCTGTACGCCATCGGCCCCGCCGCGTCGCACGCCATCGCGTTCGCCCGCAACGGGGTCGTCGCCGTCGCCACCCGGCTGCCCGTCGGGCTCGCGTCCCGCGGCGGCTGGGGTGCGACCGCGCTGCCGCTGCCCGAGGGCTCCTGGACCGACGCGTTCACCGGCTTCCCGGCCTCGACCAGCGTGCCGCTAGCCGACCTCCTGGCCCGCTACCCCGTCTCCCTGCTGCTCGCCGACTAACCAATCGTGGCCGACACATGTGTCTTACACTTCGTGTTATGGCCACGATTACCTTCCGGCCCGACGACGAGAGCGAGCGCGCACTGGCTGCGCTCACCGCGGACGGGACGACGGCCTCCTCGGCCATCCGGGAGGCGTTGATCCACGAGGCCCAGCGGCACGAGGAGGCGCGGCTGCGCGCTGAGGCCATCGCGCTGGCCCAGGACCCCGCCGACGCCGCGGAGGCCCGGCAAGTCCTGGCCGACCTGGAGCCGCTGCGTGCGTGGTGACGTGCACCGGCTGCGAGCAGCGCGCCAGACGCGTGGTCATGAGCAACAGGGGGCGCGGCTCGCCGTCGTCGTGCAGTCTGACCTCCTCCCCCTGTCCACCTGGCTCGTCGCCCCTACCTCTGCCGCCGCTCGGTCCGCGTCGTTCCGACCGGAGATCGAGGTCGAAGGACGCATGACCCGGGTCCTCGTGGAGCAGACGACCGCCGTGGACCCGCAGCGGCTAGGCGACCGGGTGGGACGGCTTGCCCTGCACGAAATGGCGGAACTCGACGCCGCGCTGCGCACCGTACTCGGCTTGCGGTGAGCGTGTCCTGCCTGCTCACCCGCTACCCCGTCGCCCTGACACTCACCGGCCCAGGTGGGAGAATGATGACATGACGAGCTTCGACCAGGTACCGTTTGACGCGAGCGAGTTCGTGGACAATCCCGAGCCGCGTTGCCCGTGTCTGCTACTGCTGGATACCTCGACCTCCATGGCTGGCCAGCGGATAGCCGAGCTCAACGCTGGCCTGGACACGTTCGCCTCGCAGCTTACTAGCGATGGACTAGCAGCCAAGCGCGTGGAGGTGGCAGTCCTCTCCTTCGGTCCCGTCCGCCTTGAGACCGACTTCACTACGGCCGAGAACTTCACACCCCCCGTCCTGCGAGCCAACGGCGGCACACCAATGGGCGAAGCCATCAGTGCTGGCCTCAGCACCATTGAGCAGCGTAAACAGTTGTACCGCCAGCAGGGCATTTCCTACTATCGACCGTGGATCTTTCTTATCACAGACGGTGGGCCGACTGACAATTGGCGGGACGCGGCCGCGCGTGTCCGCTCGGGCGAGGAGGCCAAAGCATTCAGTTTCTTCGCTGTCGGCATCGAGGATGCCAATATGGACGTGCTCGCCCAAATCTCCACGCGTCAACCGTTGCGACTTCGGGGACTGGAGTTCGGTAGCTTGTTCACCTGGCTGTCGAACTCCATGAGCTCGGTGTCCCGATCCCAACCAGGCGAGGAGGTACCGCTACTTAACCCCGCAACTCCGCAAGGCTGGGCGGTCGCGTGACCGAGTGCGGTGCTCTTGGAAATAATTTGCCGCCTGAGCCAGTGCCCGACCCAACGACCTGGCGGTTCGCGGCGGCCACAATAGCTGGCACGAGCCACGCGCGCGAGGACCTGCCCTGCCAGGACGCCTATCGCTGTGAGGTTGTCGCGACTCCGCAGGGTCAAGTCCTCATTGCTGTGGTGTCCGATGGCGCCGGCAGTGCCTCCGAAGGTGCCCGAGGTGCCGCCTATGTCTGCAACGAGCTCTTGGAGCAGATCCAAAGGAAGTTGTCGCACCTTGCGCCCCTTCCCACGACTGCCGATTGGTTGAAGGACAGCGTTGCCCGTGCCCGCGAAGGTCTCCTCGCCGAGGCCGACCGCTTGGGCTTACCGCCGCGAGAGCTGGCCGCGACGCTGCTTTGTGCGGTGCTGGCCGAGCAGTGGTCGGCATTTGCGCAGGTGGGTGACGGTGCCATCGTCACTCCCGAGGCCGGAACCGACTCGTGGGCGTGGCTTTTCTGGCCCCAGCGCGGCGAGTACGCCAATACAACCTCATTCCTCACGGACCCGACAGCCATGCGGATGCTCCAAGTCGACACGCTTCCTCATGCTCAGCATGAAGTCGCTATGTTCACCGACGGCCTGCAGCACCTCCTTCTGCACTATGAGCAGCAGACGGTGCACAGTCCATTCTTCGAGCGGATGCTGAGTCCGATCCGCATATCCGCAGCCGATGGCGAGGATCGAGAGCTCAGCGCTGGACTGGCGACGTACCTGGGCTCGCCCACCGTGACGTCGCGTGCCGATGACGATCTGACACTCGTGATGGCGAGCCGCCTCACGGACGGTTCCGGCGTTGTCGCGCCTCGTTGACGAGCAGGGTCGCCCACTGCGGCTTGGCGACAAGCTTGGCGAGGGTGGCGAAGGAGCTGTTTATCGACTCGCTGGACATCGTTCTCAAGCGATCAAGGTCTACGCTTCTCCCTTGGCTGTGGAACGAGCCCAAAAGATCAAGCTTCTGGCCCAGCTCAGTCAGACGGACATCGGCCGATTCACCGCATGGCCCTCCGGCTTGGTCCTCGATGAGAAGGGGCGAGCGCGCGGTCTGTTGCTCCCCGTGGTGGAACACGGCAAGGACATTCACCACCTTTACACCCCGAGCAGCCGCCGAAAGCACTTCCCCACCGCGGACTGGCGCTTCCTTGTGCACGTTAGCGGCAACGTCGCTCGGGCGTTCGCCGCCGTCCATGCTCTAGGACTGGTCATCGGTGACGTGAACCCGGGCTCGATCTTGGCGCTAGGCGACGGCACCGTCAGGCTCATCGACGTCGACAGCTTTCAGGTGCCCGTGCCCGGTGGGCGCCCGCTGCTGTGCACCGTGGCGGTGGATCTCTTCTTGCCACCGGAGCTGCATCAGGCCCCGTTGAACTCGGTGGTGCGGACCCCGGACCACGACGCGTTCGGGCTGGCCATCACGATTTTTCAGCTGCTGATGTTGGGGCGTCATCCCTACGCCGGGCGCTTCCTGGGCGCGGGCGAGATGCCGATTGAACGCGCCATCGTCGAGCATCGGTTCGCATTTGGCGCCCACGCCGCCGACCACCACATGCGGCGACCGCCAAACACGGTGGGAATTAAAATACTGCCGTCCCGTGTGGCCGCGCTCTTTGAGTCCGCATTCGCGCCTCCCGCTCCCCGACGTCCGCGGCCATCCGCCGGTGAGTGGGTGCAGGCGCTGGACCAATTGGCCGCCGAGCTCGCACGGTGCCGGAGTAATTCTGCGCACTACCATCCTCGGTCAGCGTCGCCGTGCCCGTGGTGCGTTTTCGAGCAGAGTGCCGGTGTGCTTCTCTTCGGTGTCCCGACGACCGCTTTCACGCAACGGTACGAACACGAATACCAGCAATTAGTTGACCGGATTTCGGCGGTACCTCGGCCAGTGTCGCCGACCCTGGTTGCGGCGACCTCCGGCGTCGTAGCGAACCCTGCCGCTCAACAAGCCGCCACAACACCCCGCTTGGCCTGGGGCAGCTACGTGCTGGGTCTCCTGCTTATCGTGGGAGGGCTAATCCTACTACCGCACGGTGGGCTGTTCATCTTTCTTGGCGCCGTTGCCTTGGTGTTCGGCGTCGGCGCACGCAGACGGCGCCGGAAGCCGTGGATCAACGCCTACCGCGCCGCCAAGAGCGAAGAAGCGGACGCTGTCGCGGAGCTCGAGCGGGCGAACCGCTTCCCGGCGCGCGCCGCAGCGTTGGCGGCGGCCAACCGGGCGTCACGTCTGTGGAACGGTCTGCCGTCCCGGCGGGCTGAACGGCACCGAGAGCTGGAGAAGAACAAGCGTCACGAGCAGCTGAAACAATTCCTACAGGCACAGCTGATCGAGTCTGCTCGTATTAAGACAATCGGCGCCGGGCGTGTGGCAATGCTGTCCGCTTATGGCATCGACACGGCCTGGGACATCGAGAGCCAGCGCGTCCAGCAGGTTCCGCAATTCGGGCCAGCGCTGGCCGATCGTCTCGTCGCGTGGCGCCGCGAAAGGGAGCGCGCGTTCGTCTACGACCCGTCCCGTCCATTGCCTGAGGAAGCGGTGAACCGCATCGAGAAAGAGATCGAGGAGACGCGGCGGCGACTCGTCGACGACCTGCGGAGGGCTCTGCGAGCCCTGGAAGCAGCCCACGCTTCGGAACCTGCGGCCGCCGCAGCCGCAGCGCAGCGCCTGAGTGACGCCAAGCTCATGCTGCTTCAAGCCGAGGCAGACGTCTTGACTGCCACCGGGAGGCTGCCAACCTAAGCTCCAGCTATTGCGACGTCGCATCGAGCAGACCACCAGGCACCCGGAGGTACGACAGTGCCCCTATGAACGACGCAACCGGCTACCTTCCCATCAGGAAACAATTATGTGCAGCAGATCATCATTTCACGGGGAATTGCCACACCACGAAAGAGAGGATGAGTGAAAGGGCGCTGATTATTACCCCTCCAATTGATGCAACTGATACCATTTTTTTCCAGCTTTTTCGGCGAGGGTTGTGCGGGTGGAGTGTAGGAATACACCGGTGTGGATCCAACTTTTGTTCGCCGGGGTACTGTCGCTCGGGTCTCTAGGGGAAGCCGGGTTAGCGGATGCCGCAGTCGGTGCCATAGGAGTTGGCGTTTCTTGCGCTTATGATCTTGTCGCCGACAGGCCCGCAGGACGCCATAAACGTCTTCACTGCATGTGCTTTTGCCGTCCGCGTTAACGACTCCGCATATAGTTGGGGCGGCAAATAGATAATAGAGTAACAGCGTCAGCGTCGCCCAAAAAATAACCACGGCCGGAATGTGGTAGTACAACCACAGGAACGGCACGGCACAGGCCGCAAGTGGGGAGAAAAATTTGATAAGCCACGCCGGGACGTCATGTTGTCTCTTGCGTCCCCGACCCATGGTATCGATCGTAGGTCACATCTCGCGAGCTGTAAATGGTCCAGGTTCGTTACAGTGGGTAGCGCCGGAGGCGGCACGCATGCCCATGCCGCGGCATGGCCCCGACGGCGCTCCCGCTGAGCGGTCGCCAGCGCGTACCCATTCGGACAGCACTCAAGTAGTTATGTGTCGAGCGTGACAGGGGTGTGACGGAGTGCCAGAGTGACGCGCTCCGCCGTGGCTGGGGTTCCCGTGCGGAGATCGAGCGTGGGCTCGGGAAGTCCGTCCTGCTGGTGCTGCTGGAGAATTTGCGACGCGAATAGGCAATAGTCTCCCCGTGTCGTTTCCGGCACACCGATCGCGATCATGGTGCGTTCGACCAGGGTATGGTGGCGTCGCGGTCGTGGCTCGCGATGATCTCGATGGTGGGTGGCAGCGCGTGGAGGCGGTGGATGCCGGCGAATGTCGCGTCGCGGTCGTCGTCTACGAGCTGCCCCGGGAAGGGCGCTTTCTCCCGCAGCAGGTGGACTTGCAGCCGATGCCAGACAGCGTCTCCGGCGAGCAGCACCCGGCGGTCGCCATTGAGGTTGAGCAAGACACCGACGCTGCCAGGGGTATGGCCGGTGAGGTCCACGAGCACGATCGAGCCGTCGGCGAACAGATCGTGGCTGCGCTCGAAGGTGAGCACCGGCGGCCCGTCGAGGTCGTAGGTATCGAACCGTCGCCCTCGAAGCGGCGCCCTGGCGACTCCCAGCGGAGGGCCGCCAACGTTCAGGGCGAAGTCGCGTTCAACCGGCCGCGTCCGCACCGCCACCTTCGGGGGAAGTTCGAGGAGCCCTGAGACGTGGTCCCAGTGCAGGTGGGTGGGCAGGACGAAGTCGACGTCGTCGACATCTCGGCCAATCCGCTGGAGCGCGTCAGCAAGCCCGGTGACGGGACGATCCGGGGCGACGAACAGCCGGAATGGCGTTGGCAACTGGGGCAGGACCCGTTGCTGGACATCGCTGCACATCGATGGGTCCACCAGGATTCGCGCGCTCGGGTGCTCTACTAGGAACGTTGTCATTCCCAGCGCGAGGCGCCAGGGTCGTCGAACCCCTTCGGCGACCACTATCGCTGGAGCGCCCATGCTGGCCTGGGGCAACGCCATGAGGCGCACGACGGCTCGAGCTCGCGGCACCCCTACGTCCTGGAGGTTGGCGAGCAGCCGTTGGTCGGGGCGGCGGGGTCGCAGGAGCCAGCCTGGGGTGGCCGCTAACGCGGCGCAGCAAGCAGCGAAGACAGGTAGGGTCGCGCCGCGGGTCTGGCGGTCCGGCGATGGACCGCGCACGGTCACGGTTGCCGGCACGACTTCACAGCCATCCGACGCGTGCGCTGGCCAATTCTTCGTCGCCCGGCGGAAGCGCCAGCTGCCCGGCCTTCACCCGGTCGAGCAATCGTCCCAGTACGTCGGCAATCTCGGGGACGGCCAGCCGGAGCTCCTCGGCGTCGCCGACACCGACGTCGGCCGCCGCCATGCCGGCCTGCTCGAGGAGGGCGTCGAGATCAGACAACCGGGCAGCGACCCATTCCAGCGGCTTGGTCGACAACCCCTCGACGAAGGAGCGGGGGCTCGGATCCCACCCCGAGAAGGCCGGGTGGTGGTGGGCCCGGTCCAAGCTACCCGGGGGACTCGTCACCGCCTCCAAGAGATCGACTCTCCAGACGGGCCGGTCGACCACGATCGGCCGAGCCGAGTAGATCGAGCCTTGCAACTCGCCCGGTTCGAGCAGCCGTACCTCAAGGCGCACACCGCGTTCGGCGCCTTCCTGGCCCGGCAGCGGGTCGGGATTGACGAAGTACAGGTCACCCATCACGACGGAGATCCGCGCGAACCCAAAGACGTACAGCATGACGCCCTCCTGGCCTCAAGTCCCAGTCCCACCGTAGAGCGGCTGCGCCGAGACCGGCTACTGGCTAGCGCACCCCGCAGCCTCAGCGCAGCCCGGCGACGAGGTCTGTGGGTGTGATGGTGACCGGGAATGGACGCGTCGCTTGCCAGGCCTGCTCACCCGAGGGGCACCCGACATCGACATAGCGGCCGTCCACCAGATCCAACGCGCGCAGCGAGGGAGCGTGCGGATCCGGGTCGACCAGCCAGTACGAGGCGACACCAGCCTCCTCGTAGGCGGACAGTTTCGACAGTCGATCAATCCGCCGGGTGCTCGGCGAGAGCACCTCCACAGCGAGCACCGGAGGTGCCCCGAGGTATTTCCCACCCTCCGCGGCGAGCAGGTCACCGTGCCGCGCTACCAGCACATCGGGTTGCAGCGCGGTGCGCCTGCCGCCGCGCCACTCGAACGGCGCGATCACCACGTGCAACTCTGGCGGGCAGGTGGCGTGCAGCGCCCGGGCGAGCGCGAACACCACCTCCTGGTGCCACACCCCCGGTGCCGGACTCACGACGAGTATCCCGTCCAGCAGCTCGTAGCGGCGCCCGTCGTCAGGCATCCGCCCGAGATCCTCGACAGTGAACTCCCCCGCGTGCCCGAACCCGTCCAACCCAGTCGCCATGCCCCCATGCTGCCCCCTCGACACGGTCATGACCAGACAATGCCACGCAACCCTGACAAGATCGGTGCTCATGGACTTCACGGTGTGGGCCCCGCAACGTCAGCGGGTACGAGTCGTGGTGAATGGCGCTGAACACGAGATGACCCGCTCTGCCGGTGGCTGGTGGTGTGTGAGCGTCGACGACGCCAGAGCAGGCAGTGACTACGCGTTCCGGCTGGACGAGGAGGACACCCCGCTGCCCGACCCCCAATCCCGGTGGCAGCCGGACGGGGTGCACGCGGCGTCGCGGGTCTATGACCACAGCGCCTTCGAGTGGACCGACCAGCTCTGGACCGGCCGGGCGCTGGCGGGCAGCGTGCTCTACGAACTGCACATCGGCACGTTCACCGCGGCGGGCAGCTTCGACTCCGCGATCGAGCGCCTCGGCCACCTCACCGCGCTGGGCGTCGACCTGATCGAGGTGATGCCGGTCAACGCGGTGGACGGGCCTCGCAACTGGGGCTACGACGGGGTGGGCTGGTACGCCGTAACCGAGAACTACGGCGGGCCTGACGCCTTCAAGCGCTTCGTGGACGCCTGCCACACCCGCGGCCTGGGTGTGGTCCTCGACGTGGTGCACAACCACCTCGGCCCCTCCGGCGCCTACCTGGACCGCTTCGGCCCGTACTTCGCCGGGAGCAACATCTGGGGCCCGGCGCTCAACCTGGACGGCCCGCAGTCCGACGAGGTGCGCCGCTACGTCATCGACAACGCGCTGGCCTGGCTGCGTGACTACCACCTGGACGGGCTGCGGCTGGACGCCGTGCACGCGCTGCGCGATTCCCGGGCCACCCACCTGCTGGAGGAACTGGCCGCTGAGGTGGACACTCTGGCCGGGCATCTGCGACGGCCGCTGTCGCTGATCGCCGAATCCGACCTCAACAACCCTCGGCTGGTCACCCCGAGAGCCGCCGGGGGCTACGGGCTGAGCGCGCAGTGGGACGACGACATCCACCACTGCCTGCACGCCACGCTGACCGGTGAGCGGCAGGGCTACTACGCCGACTTCGGCACGCTGCCCGACCTGGCCCGCACCCTACGGAAAGCGTTCTTCCACGATGGGCGCTGGTCAGGCTTCCGGCAGCGCGCCCATGGCAGGCCGGTGGACACCGCGCGCCTGCCCGGCTGGAAGTTCCTCGCCTACCTGCAGAACCACGACCAGGTGGGCAACCGCGCCACCGGCGACCGGATCTCGGCCACCCTCTCCCCCGGCCTGCTGGCCTGCGGAGCGGCGCTGGTGTTGTGCTCCCCCTACACGCCGATGATCTTCATGGGTGAGGAGTGGGGCGCGGCCACCCCGTTCCAGTTCTTCTCTTTCATGCCCGACGCGCAGCTGCGGGAGGCCATCCGCGGCGGCCGCTACGCCGAGTTCGCCGAGCACGGGTGGGATGACACGGATGTCCCCGACCCGAACGACGAGCGGACTTTTCGACGCTCTCAGTTGGACTGGTCTGAGCCGGGTACCGAGCCGCACGCCACGCTGCTGCGCACCTACCGGGAGCTGATCGCGCTGCGCAAGCGTCGCCCGGAGCTGTCCGACCCGCGGCTGGACGCCCTGACCGTGGATGTGGACGAGGAAGCCCGCACGCTGGTGCTGCACCGCGGTGCGCTGCGTGTGGTGGTGAACCTGAGCGCGCGGCCGGGCACCGTGGCGCTGGACGGCCAGCCCACTCAGGTTCTGCTCGCGTCCGGGGAGACCGCCACGGCGCAAAGTTCCCTGCGGCTGGACAGGGAGTCCTTCGCCGTGGTGGCGCTCGAACTCAGCGGAAGAGCTTGCGCAACAGCACCAGCGCGATGAGCGCACCGGCACCCATCAGCGAGTAGCGCACCGTCGGGTTGCCGAGGGTGGTTTCCATCTTCTCCTTGCCGCTCTCCACCAAGCGCCGGGGATCAGCCCGGGTGCCGAGCTCCTGCAGCGTCTCGGCCAGCGAATCGCGGGCCTGCTCGATGTCGCGTTCAATGGTGTCGGCGTCGCGGGCCATGGGTCCTCCTCGCGCGGGGATTGGGTCCGGCACACCGTAGCCACGCCGTGCCCCCGGTGGCGAAGCCACCCCATGCCCCGGTGGGGAAGCGTGCCCGAGTAGCGAAGCCACCCCGCCCGGGCGGTACCGTCCGACCTCGTGACCGACAACGCCACGCTGTCCCCCGGCGACGCCGCCCCGGAGTTCACCCTGCTCGACGCCGACGGCACCCCCGTCTCGCTGTCGGACTACCGCGGCCGGTCCGTGGTGCTCTACTGCTACCCAGCCGCTAGCACCCCCGGCTGCACCAAGCAGGCCTGCGACTTCCGGGACAACCTCGCTGAACTGGCCACGGCCGGGTTCGCGGTACTCGGCGTCTCGCCGGACCCGCCGGCGAAGCTGGCGAAGTTCCGCGACGCCGAGGGTCTCACCTTCGCGTTGCTGTCCGATGTGGACCGTCGCGTGCTCACCGCCTACGGCGCCTACGGCGAGAAGCAGATGTACGGCCGGACGGTCACCGGTGTCATCCGATCCACCTTCGTGATCGACTCCCAGGGTCGCATCGAACGGGCACTGTACAACGTCCGCGCCACCGGCCACGTAGCCAAACTGCGCAAAGACCTCGGCGTGTGACGCGCCCAGTCACATTGACAATCGAACATATGTTCTATATCGTTAGGTGTGCCTCGCCGCCGAAGTTGGACCGATGAACAACTTCGCGCCGCAGTGCGTTCAAGCGGGAAGCTGAGCGAAGTGTGCGCGCAACTCGGGATCGTGGCTGGAGACTACGATTCTCTCCGTCACCACATCGCGCGGCTCGGTTTCGACGTATTCCGCTTCGAATCCGCGCCCATCCCCATCCGTCCACGTCCTCGACGGTGGACCGACCGCGAGCTGGCTGACCCGGTGGCGGCCAGCCGCTCGCTCGCCGAAGTCATGCGTCGTCTCGGCTACCAGCCGAGTGGAGGCATCTACCGTCTGCTCGCCGGACATATCAAGAGACTCAGCCTGGACAACTCACACTTCACCGGCCAAAGCTGGGCGCGGGGTCGTAAGTTCCCAGGTCGCAGCGTGCCACCGCTGAGCGAGATCCTCGTGCCCCACGCCCTACACGAACTCCGCCCGCTTACATGAACGATTGATCAAGATGGGCTTGAAGGAACGACGGTGCGTGGAGTGCGGCCTACAACAGTGGCGCGGCCAGGACCTCCCGCTCGCCCTCGACCACATCAACGGTGACCACACTGACAACCGGTTGTCGAACCCCCGTATTCTCTGCCCCAACTGCCACGCGCTCACCGAGACCTGGTGTGCTCGTAACCGCAAGCCGGCGTAGCCCAACGGCAGAGGCACGGGTCCTAGGAACCCGCCAGTGTGGGTTCGAATCCCACCGCCGGCACCAACACTGCCCCGCTCGAACACCACCCGCCAAGGAAGAGTGCCGACGGCACTTCGCCGTTTCGGTAGCCTCACTGCGCTGCCCACGGTCGTTTCAAGATCGCACAGGTAGGCCGTGAACCATGGTCGGCCACCATCCGAAGGTGATCCAGCCGACGCCTGGTACCCCTCCCGCTCCTGGGTTCCCGAACTCAACAACAGCGCGGTGATGACCGAGTTGAACAGCGCCGCTGTTGAGTTCGGGAACCACAGCGCAGGCGGGGCTCGAGAGGGAAAGGAGACACCACCGCAACTCTGTGTACGATCTTGAAACGACCGTGCGTACCCTGCTGACCGGTTGCCCGGCGCTACTTCGCCCTCGCCTTTTGTCGGTCCACGGCAGAACGGCCAGCTCCGCCGGACACTACTTCTTCGAACTCAACGACGACACCAGCGCCCTGCACTACTGCAACCAAGCGCGGGGGACCGCGCAAGAAGCCTGCAACACCGAACTTGCTGTCTACGCACTGTGCAATATGAGTTACTTTTCTTCCTGGCGCGGCAAAGCCCACGCCGGTCTCGACTTCGCCGTGGCGGCCCAGAGCCTTGCGGACAAGACCGATGACGTAGCGCTAAAAATCTACTTTGATGTTTGTTCTGGTACCGCTTACGCGGTTGACGATCAGTGCAAGGAGTGCATGGCAGCGTTCGACCGGAGCAGACCGGACTTCCATCAGCCGCTGGCCAGATGTCCCCCGAATCACCATATTGGTGCCACGAGGGGTCTGGTTGCGAGCCATCAGAGTGACTGTCTGCTGCGCCTGAGGAAGCCGCCACCAAAGCCAGCACAGGCCTACGGATTTTGGATACTTCTTACGCGGGCATCTTAACCCACTGCACAGTTCGCTTGGGCAGCGCCCACCTGCAATTAGGCGAGATCGAAGAGGCCGCCCGAGTCATTGGCGACGGCGCGCTGCTCGCCACCCAAGTCCCGACGGCACGACGGACCAAAAAGTACGGGCCGCTCGCGCCCAGATGCAGCCGTGGCAGGACACCTTGGCTGTCCAGGCGTTGGATGACCAACTGGCGGCGATGGGATTTGGGATCTGAGTCTTGCGGATGTCACCGTCACGGGGCGGGCTTGCGTCCCCAGCCTGTCCAAGTGGTTCCGCCCCACCAGGCGAAGGCGGGATCGGTGAACAGGGCGGAGAACTCATCAAGGGTTGAGCGGGCGCGACCGCTCGCAGGTCTTTGGTCACCTACCACCACCCAACCGCCAGGTCGGGCCGCAGCGACGATGCACTCCAGTGCCTCTTCCCTGTCCGGGGGTGACACAGCACGAATCGTGTGGACGAGGTCGAAAGTCTCCCCGGGGAGATCGTCGGCCACGACGATGTCGTGACGGAGACATCCAGGTTGGGGGCGTCGAGATCGGCGAGTGCGGCTGTCTCAAGGTCGGTCGCGACGACGCGACCACTCGGGCGGGCTCGCTCGCTCAACAAGCAAGCGAGCGAGCCGGCACCCGCGCCAACATCAAGGCAGCGCCAGCCTCGCCGATCCCGACCACACCCAGACATCGGATTGTGTGCGCATCCCTGAGGGTCTGGAGCAGGGCGAGACGTTCACGCTCGGCGGCGCTACCCCTCGACTGCGCGAAGGCGTAACGGGATGCCCGCTCTCGCGCCTGAGCCATGAACCTCCTGGGGGTCTACTTCTTCTTCGTGCGGGTGGCACCACCGCGGCCACGCAACGTCACACCGGACTCGGAGAGCACCCGGTGCACGAAGCCGTACGACCGCCCGGTCGCCTCCGCGAGCGCCCGGATGCTGGCGCCCTTCTCGTACTTCTTCTTCAGCTCCGCTGCGAGCTTGTCCCGGGCAACGCCAGTGATCCGGCTGCCCTTCTTCAAGTCGGCCACCGTGAAACGCCTTCCTTCCCACGCTAGAAGAGCCGGTCGCGGCCCTTGTCGCAATGATCGACCAGGTTGGCGATCTACGCTAGAAGATCTCCGGGTGGATCTGTGAACGGTATCTTTGGCGGGACCAGATGCACGTGCGAGCGGCCGGTGCGGCCCAGGCCCGGCCCCCAGGTTCAGGTTCAGGTTCGGGTTCAGGCGAGCTGAACCAAGTCGAGGTAGTCCGCGCTCCAGTGATCCTCGGTGCCATCCGGCAGCAGGATCACCCGCTCGGGCTTGAGCGCCTGCACCGCGCCGGGGTCGTGGGTCACCAGCACCACCGCACCGGCGTAGTGCGCCAGCGCGTCGAGCACCCGCTCCCGGGACACCGGGTCGAGGTTGTTGGTCGGCTCGTCGAGCAGCAGCACATTGGCCGCGCAGGACA
>JBOHFJ010000047.1:0-18456 GCA_050699655.1 Pseudonocardiaceae bacterium | reverse complement strand
AGTTTCCCCACAGCATCAGCGATTCCGCACTGTCCGGCACCTCCGCGCTGAACCGGCCGCAGCGCGCGTGCCCGCCGCCGTCGACATAGACGACCTCGACGGCACTCAGGTAATCCACAGTCAACCCGTACAGGCGCGACAACAACCCATAGCCCCCGCCGGTGATGTGGCCTCCCGCGCCCACGGAGTAACAGGAGCCCCCAGGCAAAGTCACCCCGTGCCGCTTGCATAACTGGCCATAGACATCGAACAGCGTGGCGCCCGCGTCGACAGCCAGCCAGCCGGTCTCGGCGTCGACATGCACACCATTCATGAGAGACAGATCGACAATGACCCCACCCACATTTCCGTAGGCGAAGTTTTCATAGCAATGACCACCACTGCGCACGGTGACGCGCAGCCCGTCACGCACAGCCGACTCCACCGCCGTGACGACATCGGCCGAGCCGCCACACAGCCGCACATACGCCGGGTCAGCGATCCAGCGCTGGTTGAAACCACGGGTCACCGCCCCGAATCGGGAGTCACCGGGCCGCACAATAGACGTCCCTGTACCGTTGCTCACGTTCATCCTCCTCCTCTGAAAAATGACTCAACGGACAACCATTCGGCTGGCACAGGCGTCACTCGGGCTGGTGGATCAACCGCCCGGTGCCTGCGGCGAACTCCGCGTTGAGGGCGAACCGGTCGCCCCGCACGAGGGTGTGCCGCCATTCGACGGGGCGGCCCTGGGCGAGGCTACGCCGGTTGATGGAGAAGGCCGCGGCGGCGGGTGGGCAGCGCAGCTGAGCGCGTTCGGCGGGTGTGGGGATCACGGCGTAGATGTCCTCGCGCCCGTAGTCCAGCCGTACCCCAGCGCGGGTGGCTAGCTCGGCGTACAGGCTGGTGTGGGTGAAGTCGGCATCCAGCAATGACGCCGCTAACACAGCGGGCAGCCACACCCGGTCCAGCGCGAGCGGCTCGTCACCCGCCAGGCGCAGACGTTCCAGGTAGACCAGCGGCGCGGCGGCTTCGAGCTCGAGGCGGTCGGCGACGATCGCGTCGGCACGCGTGTCGAACGTCCGCACGACACTGTGCTGCGGCAGGCCGGCGGCCTCGACCGAGGCGAACAGGCTGTAGAGGGCACCCATCGGTTGCTGGATCTCCGGCGGTGGCGCCACCCGGGGCTGCCGCCCGCGCTCGGCGATGATCACCCCGTCGGCGCGGAGTTGCCGCAGCGCTTGGCGCACGGTGTGCCGGCTCACGCCGTACTCCGCGACCAGCGCCATCTCACCGGGGAACCGCTCAGCGAACTCCCCGGCCTGCAGCCGGGCGACGAGAGCGAGTTGCAACTGCCGCCAGAGTGGCTGTGGAGCGCCCCGGTCGAGTGCCCGCGCTGTCATGGGGCCTCCTCTCCCCGGTTCACAGTACCGATTGCCAAATGTCCGGACAAATTCTTAACGCTGGTGGCGCTGGTGCTCGCCGCCGTCGCTGGGCGCCGCGCTCTGGGTCGCTGTGGCGGCCAGCAGCCTGGGTTTGCGGGCGCTCACCACCTGACGGGCAGGGCGGTGAGCCCCCCGGTGAGCAGGTCGGCGCGGAGCCGGAGCTCCTCGAGGGGCACGGCCAGCTCGAGGGTGGGGAAGCGCCTGGGCAGGGCGGTGAACACAGTGCGCAGTTCCAGGCGGGCGAGCCCGGCGCCGATGCAGAAGCGGGGCCCATACCCGAAGGACAGGTGCGGGTTGGCCGTCCGGGTGATGTCGAAGCGGTCGGGGTCGGTGAACGCGGCGGGGTCGCGGTTGGCGACGACACCGCTCAGCAGCACCGCGTCGCCGGTGCGAATCCGCACCCCGGCGATGTCGATGTCGTCGCGGGCGTAGCGGGGCAATCCGCCGCTGCCGGGCGCGGCCACCCGCAGGATCTCCTCGACCGCCCCCGCGACCAGCTCCGGATCGCGCCGCAAGGCGGCGCGCTGGTCGGGGTGGGTGAGCAGCAGCAGAGTGCCGTAGTCGATACGCGCCACCGTGGTCTCGTGGCCGGCGAACAGCAGCGCGGCGGCCAGCTCGGCGATCTGGTCGTCCCCGAAGTGCTCGTCATCGTGGGCGGCGAGCAGGTCGGTGATCACGTCCTCGCCGGGGTGGGCGCGTTTGTGGGCCATCAGGTGGTGCATGTAGGAGACGAGCTGGGTCAGCGCGGCGGCGGAGGCCTCCCGGTCGGTGAGGGTGACCATGCCGGCCGACCATGCCCGGAACTGGTCGCGGTCGGCGTAGGGCACACCGAGAAGCTCGCAGATCACCAGCGCCGGGAGCGGGAAGGACAGTGCCTCGTGCAGGTCCGCCGGTGGGCTCTGCTCGGCGAGCTGGTCCAGCAGCGTGTCGACCAGCTCGGCGACGCGAGCCCGCAGGGCTTGCATGCGGCGGGCGGAGAAGGCCGGGGTGAGCAGCCGGCGCATCCGGGTGTGGTCGGTGGCCTCGGTCGCGGCATCCCCCATGGGGCCCCCGAAGAACGCGGCGTCAGAGATCCGGGCGGCACGCTTCGGGTCGGGGTGCGAGCGGCCCAGCCGCGGGTCGGCGAACAGGGCCTTGACCTCGGCGTATCCGGTGACCAGCCAGGCCACGTCCCCGGCCAGGGTGCGGACCGGGGTGATGGGCGCGCGGGCCAGCAGCGTGCGGTAGAGCGGCCCAATGTCCAGGACACCGGGCCGTGGGAAGGGGAGGTGGGGCAGGCTGTCGCTGGTCGCGGTCATCGCCGGTGGTCCTCACACTCGTGGGGCGGGCTACTCACGCACCATCGAGTCTGGCATCACCGACCGCCAGCTGGGGGCAGCTGGCACAGTTGATGTACAGCCGGCAGTTCGCGAGCCCACAGCCGATGGTCCTCCCGCGCAGACCCAGGCTCACCCGTTCCATGTGCGTGAACCGCGCTCCCTTCACGAGGACCGCCGACGCGTCGGCTGTGCCGGCGAGTATCCGCCGCACCAGGCGCAGCGCGTCCCCAGCGGAGGGCACACACCAGGCATTGCCCGCCTCCAGGCCCCCGCGCACAGCGGCGGCTGCCATCAGCTCGCCGTCCGGGCCGACGGTGACCAGATGGGACGCCACGGCAGCGGCCCGCGCGCCAATCAGGGCATGCAGTTGCGTGCTGCGGCGCCCCAGCTCCCGCATCTCCCCCAGCACCGCCACCTTGACTTTTCCCGGCAGCTCCGCCAGCAGGGTCAACGCGGCGAGCACCGCGTCCGGGCTCGCGTTGTGGCTGTCATCGAGGAGCACCAGGCCCGGCCGCAACCGAACCAGTGTCGACCGACCCAGGGGTGGGACAAAAGACCGCAAGGCCTCAGCGCCGCTTTCCAGGCAAATCCCGTTTTCCAGGCCTATCGCCATCGCGAGCAGAGCGGAGTACACGAAGTGCCGGCCGAGAACACCCACAAAGAAATCCGCAGCCTGCCCCGCGTGCCTGACGACACCCGACACGCCATCCTCGCGCGGCTGGACAGATTCCACCCAGACGTCGTTGCGCGCGCCAAAACCCACCGACACGCGCCGCTTCCCGGATCCGTTGAGGGATCGCTCGACCGCGGCATCGAGAAGCGCGTCGTCCCCGTTGATGACACACGCGCCGCCAACGGGCACGTGGTCAAAGAGACTCACCTTTTCGATCGCGATTTCCTCTTGACTGCCAAAATTACCAATGTGGGCATACCCCACGTTGGTGACAACACCGATGTCCGGAGCGGCGAGCGCGGCGAGCCCACCGATCTCACCTTTGTTGTTGGCGCCAATCTCGATGACCGCATGAGAATGCGCGCGCTCCAGCGAGGAAAGAGTCAACGGCACACCCAGATGGTTATTGTGGCTTCCCGCGCTCGCCAGCACGCCGAATCTCGACCGCAGCACATGGGCGACCATGTCCTTCGTCGTGGTCTTTCCCGCGCTGCCCGTGATGGCGACAACCCGAGGACCGTACTGGCGCCGCAACGCGCCGGCGAGATCCTGGAAGGCTTGCAGCGTGTCGGGTGCCTCAATCACGGTGACGCCGAGCGGAACGTCCACGTCCCGGCTGACGAGCACACCGGCGACCCCGCCAGCAATCGCGGCACGGACATAGTCGTGCCCGTCCCGCGCCGCACCACGAAGAGCCACAAAAAGCGAACCCTCTTCGGCGCTCTTACTGTTGATCACGGCCTGGGTGAAAGTGCTGGGCCCCTGCTGCCGCACCCGAGCACGAGTAGCCCGCAACACATCTGCCAGCTCGAACAACCGCTACCTTTCCGTTCACTGTTCGGCGGCTCGATGCCGCGCTACGCCCGGGGTCGGGCGGTCATCGGCTGGCCTCCAGCTCGCGCCAGAACCGCTCACCCGCCACGGCGTCATCGTCGTTGAGATCAGGACACAGCTGCTCACCCAGGTACACGGTCGCGGCGGCGCGGCGGGCGTCAAGCTCCTCCCGGGTCGGCGTCGCCGCCGCCAGCTCCGCAACAAGGTCGCGAATGCTCACGCCCCGCTGGGCCGCGAGCATGGCGAGTCGATCACGCACGGCACTGTCAACCTTGATCGTGGCAACCTTGATCGTGGTGTCCGCCATCCAGCGAGCATATCGCCGGAATACTCGTGTGCTCAAGGAGACAGATGCCGCTCCTTGAGGCACTCCCGCCCACGTCTGCGGGAAGGCGCCAGCGAACAGTAATGATGCCCGGCAGCGACACCCTGTGTCACGATCACCCGATGCCTCCAACACGACCCGATGTCACTGTCAGTGAGGTCCAGGGAAGGACTGTCGCTGCGCGCGGGTGTGCCGTGGACGGCAACTTCTCGCCCAAAGTTGCCACCAGTGGCACGTCCGCAACAGATCCACCCACCCCCCGGTGGGGCGAAAGTGACGCAGGAGACATGGCGCTACCTCGTGGGCGGGGAACATATGATCTTGGTGACCAGTCTTTCGGTGATGCCCAGCTTCGGGGTGTTCTCGTGGGCCCGTTCCACGATCTGCTGGGGCGTCAGCCCCATGCCGTGGTACAACCGCACGATTTTTTCTTGCTCACGGCTCCACGGACGTCGAGCGGGTATCTTTCGGCTTACCGGGCCGCTTGGCCTGGCGGGTACTGCCACGCCGGTTTGCGGGGATCGGTAATTGATCCCGAGGCCGCTGTCCTTCTTAGCGAACTCGCCGGCCTCCGCTCGTTTTCTGATCTCATCCACATCGCCGACGATGAAGGTGTCAGCACTCTTGTTCACCGCTATCGCGGTGATTGCCAGCCCCCTGTGAAACTTGGCTTGGCACTGCTTTTTCACGCAGTACGTGTAACCCAGTTCCGCACGTTCGGAAACCAATTCATCGCCGCACTCGATACACTTCACCGGAAATACACATCTCCACTGGCCTACCCCGCCGGCACCGTCGTGGCAGGCGGGTACACGAGTATCAACCGCTTCACCAGGTGGGAAATTCCTACACCGACGGTCGGCGTCGGGTTCCGGCGCCGCGCCAGTCGTGCGTCTGAGGCATGCTCATCACTGTGTTGGAGATCTCCAGATGAGCGGGATGTCGCACCGAGTCGCGTCCTGGGTCACCGCGTCGGTGGCCCACAGCCGGTGGCGGACCATCGCGCCCGCGATCCTGCTCACCTCGGTGGCCACCGGGCTCGCCTGGTTTCTCGCCCACGACGTGCTCGGCCACCCGCAGCCGTTCTTCGCCCCGATCGCGGCCGCCGTGTGCCTCAGCGCGAGCAACGTGCTGCGCGGCCAACGCGCGATCCAGATGATCATCGGGGTGGCGCTGGGGATCGGCGTCGGAGTCGGAGCCCGGGATTTGCTCGGGAGTGGCCCCGTCGCGATCGGGCTGGCCGCGCTGGTCTCGCTGGGTGTCGCGGTGCTCCTCGGGCGCGGTTTCATCGCACAGGGACTGATGTTCTACAACCAGACCGCCGCCTCCGCCATCCTCATCCTCACCACCCAGCTGACCGCGACCGGTACCGAACGCCTGATCGATGCGCTGATCGGCGGTGGTCTCGCGCTCGTGAGCAGTGTCCTGCTCTTCCCCGCCGCCCCGCTGCCTCTGCTCCGGGATGCCGAACACTCCGTACTGGCCGCGCTGCGTGACATCCTCCGCCGGATCGCCAGACCGCCCCAACCCGCCGAACGCGACTGGTTGCCTGACGCCAGCGAACACCTCAACGCCCAACTCGCCGCGCTGTCCCAGGCCCGCGCCACGGCGCGGCAGATCGTGCGCATCGCGCCGAGCCGCCGGCACCTCCGCCCGGCCGTCACAGCGGCCGACCAGCGAGCCGCGCAACTCACCCTGCTCTGTGGCACTGTCCTCGCGCTGGCTCGCAGCACCATCGCGGCCCGCGGCAACGGCGAGCACCTCCCCCCGCTGGCGCATGCGGCGATCCAGCACCTCAGCTCGGCGCTGGCCAGCCTCGACCAGCCGCACGCGGACGGACCCACCGCCGCTGCCCACGCGCAGGACGCCATCACCGACCTTCCCGCGCCGCCAGACAACCACGCGTGCCTCGTCATTGCGGCCGCCCAAGAATGCGCCCGTGACCTGCGCCGCCTCGCTCAGGAATTGACGAGCCAGTCGACGGGGGACCGGTAGCCCCGCGGGCGAGCGCCGGAAGTGTCGCGAGCAGCTCGTCGGCCTCGGCGGCGTCGCGGCACCGGGCCACCGCTCGCCAGTTGCGACCGGCGGTGTCGATCTCGATGGTGGCCAGCCGCAGCTGGCGCTGCAGCGGGCCCTGCCGCCAGCGCACGCTCTGCGCCTTGTGCAGTGGCACCAGCACCGTCGTCCACCAGAGCCGGCCGGAGCGGGTCACCAGGAAACGCTCGTCGTGCCAGGCCCGCAGCGCCCACCACGACAGCGGCGTGAGCGCCCCGGCGCGCCGGGGTGGGGCGCTGCCCGGCGGTGGGCGCTCCGAGGCACCGGGCAGCACCCGGGCGAGCAGCTGGTGCGCCTGCTCCCGGGAGCCCGCGGGCAGCAAAGCCCGGGTCACCCGGGCGCTGTCGCCCTCGTTGCCGTGCCGCCCCGACCGCTGGCGCGCGACGTCGACCTCCAACCGGCACCAGCCGAAGGGCCGCCAGGTCAGCGGCTCGATCCAACGCACCGCCTGCACCCGACCCAGCGGGATCGTCTCGGCCCTGGTCTGCAGCAGGCCGCTGCGCAGCCGCAGCCCGTCGGGCGCCTCGGCGACGCTGAGCCCGAACTCCGCGACGATCCGGCGCACCGGGACCGCGCCAATGCCGACCAGCATCGGCAGCACCACCGGCAGAGCCGGCGGGTTCCACACCCCGACCACGACGAGCGCCACCAGGAGCAAAGCCGGCACACCCAGCGCGGCGGAGGCGACGAGCCGGCCGTTGGACATCACCAGCAGCGGTCGCTCGGCGGGAGCTGGCGTCTCCTCGGGCAGGCCGTGGGCCAGCGCGAGCAGCCGCGCACGCACCGCCCACGCCTCGTCCCGGCGCAGGTAGGCCAGCCGGCTGTGGTCCGACCCGCGACCGGCGACCTCCACCCGCACCTCGGCCATCCCCAACAGCCGGCCCACCAGCGGCGCCACCACGTCAATGGCCTGGATTCGCCGCAGCGGCACCCGGATGGACTGCCGGCGGAACAACCCAGTCTCGATCTGCAGCTCACCGTCGTGCACCCGCCAGCGGGTGACCAGCCAGAACACCACGCCGCCGAGCACACCGAAGCCGAGCACCGCGGCCTCGATCCAGCTGCCGGTCCGGTCCCCGCCCCACAGCAGCCGCTGCGCCCCCACGGCGAGCAGCACACCCACCGCCCGGCCGAAGCGGACCAGCGGCGAGAGCGGGTGCAGCCGCGCCCACCCCGCCATCTCCGGTCCGCTCATCATCGCCGGCCCACTCACCGGCGCTGGCTCGGTCACAGTCCCATCGCCCGGGCCTCGCCGACCGCGGCCAGGGTGTCCCGCAGCCGCTGGGCCTGCGCCCTCGGCAACCCGGGGATCTTCGCGTCGCTCGCCGCCGCCGCGGTGTGCAGCTGCACCGTCGCCAGGCCGAACCAGCGCTCCACCGGACCCGCGGTGACATCAATGAACTGCATCCGCCCGTAGGGCACCACCGACAGCCGGCGGACGAGCACCCCGCGACGGATCACCAGGTCCTCCTCGCGCTCGGCGTAGCCCCAGGCCCGGTAGCGAGCGCGCAACCCGCGCCAGCACAGCCCACTCACCGCGGCGAGCCCGAGCAGCACCGCGATGCCCGCGACCTGCCCGGCCAGTATCCACGCCGTCGCGGTGCCGGCCCCAGTCACCGGCAGCGCGACGGCGGCCCACTGCAACTTCCGGGCCGTCCACAACCGCGGTGAGACAGCGCTGAACTCCACCCCTCCATCATCACCTCTCCCGCTGAGGACCGGACAACTACTGGGTGCTGTCCACCAGTACCACGAACGCCGTGCTCCCCACGGTGTTCGCCGTGCCGGTCGTCGCTAATGCCCACAGATGCCCGCCTTGGCGGTAGTTCTGGCCGTCGATGATCCCTTGCCGGGATGTTCGGTGCTGGTTTACCAGGCCAAACCGCTGTACCGGCCGTGGCTGGTCGAGCGGATCGGCACCGTGACCGAGGCGTCTCTACGATCGGTGTTCGCCGCGCTGGTCGGCTACCTCGACCACTGAGCACGTCGGGTCAATGGTCGAGGTAGCCACCCTGCCCAGCCCAAGTGGCTCTCGCTGTGGGTGAGGTCGACAGCGTGGTCGGGGACTCGACCTCACGTGCACAAGCATCCATGAGAGCCCGCGCAGGTGCCCTGGAAGGTGCACAAGCATCCATGAGAGCGACGGACCCTGACCAGCGACCAGTTCAGATCATCGCTTGGCGGGGCGGCCACCTGGAGTAGCGAAGATCTGCCCAGCGGATCGCCACCAGCACGACGGCGACAGGGAGGAACGCGGCCGCCGCGACAAACAGGGCGCCGAGGACCCGGGCTCCTTCGCCCAGTGCCACGACCTCAGCGTAGTTCCCGATCGCGATCGTCACCCAGTCGCCCAGCCGCGTGCTCCAGCCATACTGAAGGTCATTAGGGTTGCCGCGTGGGAACCAGGTGATCCAGGCGCTCGTGGCTGTGGCGTAGGTCGCGACGCAGGCCAGTGACCACGAGAACCTGTCGGTCGAGACACGCATGAGCCCCCCGATCCCTTTAAGCAGGGCTATACCGACCGCCCAGACGTCGTCCGCGACACCGACCCGATCGAGCCCGGTCATCGCGGCGGGACCGAGAGTGACCCAACCGCCGCGGTCCGCGGACCGTTGCGCGGCTTCGTAGACCTCGACCGATACTCCGATCTCGGCAGGCGCGAGCGCGGCAGGCACGCCGCCGATACCGCATCCGACCACGACCGCGCGCATGCTCTCCTGGTCACTTCAGATCATCGTGTGGGCACCGAGGTGGCTGTGGTCGAATCGGGTTGGCAGACCGTGCCTGACCCCGGCACTGTGCCGTGGGTCAGGTAGGCATCCACGGCGGTGTCGATGCAGCGGCTGCCCCGGCCGTAGGCGATGTGCCCGTCGCCGTTGTAGGTGAGCAATATCGCGGAGCCCAGCTGGGCGGCCATGGCCTGAGCCCCCGGATAGGGGGTGGCTGGATCATGGGTGGTGCCCACGACCAGGATCGGTGGTGACCCCGCGTAGCTGATCGTATGCGGCTGGGTCTGCGCCGGGATCGGCCAGTACGCACACGGCAGATCCTTCCAGGCGCGGAAGGCACCCATCAAGGGAGAGGCCCGTTCGAAGCCGGGCAGCTCCGCCTGCAGGTCGTGCACCGAATGCACATGGGGGTGGTCCAGGCAGATGATCGCGACGTAGGCCTGGGGCTGGTTAGGGTAATGCCCGGTCTGGGGATCACGTTGGTAGGACTGATCGGACAGGGTCAGCAGTTCTCGCCCGTCACCGGCCATGGCCGTCGCCAGAGCGTGTCGCAGGATCGGCCACGATCGGGGACCGTGGTACATGGCGACGAGTACGCCGCCCTTGGCCAGCGTTTCGTTGAGGCGACGGCCGGTGCCGGTGGGCAGCGGACGGGCCTGGGCCGAGCCGAAGAAATCCGCCAGCCTCTGCCCGGCGGTTTTCGGGTCGGTGCCCAGCGGGCAATCGGGGTGGGTCACGCAGTCGGCGATGAATCGGGTGAGCGCGTCCTGGAAGCCACCGGCCTGCGCGATACCGAGTTGCTGGGCAGTCAGGGTCGGGGGCACGGGACCGTCGAACACGGCCCGGGCGAGGTGGGTCGGGAACAACTCGGCGTAGACCGCACCCAGGTACGTGCCGTAGGAGGCACCGAGGTAGTACATCTGCCGGTCGCCGAGCACGGCACGCAGGATGTCCATGTCGCGGGCGGTGTTCGGGGTGCCCAGGTACGGCAGCAGTGCGGCGGAGTGGGCTTGGCAGCCCGCGTCGAAGGCTTTGGCCCCGGTCACGACCGATTCCTGCGCTGCTGGGGTGGTGGGGTCCCGGTCCAGGGCCAGGAACTGGTCGAGCTGGGTGTCGGGCAGGCAGGTGACCGGTGCGCTCTGGCCCACTCCTCGGGGGTCGAAACCGACGATGTCGAAGCCGGCCCGCAGCTGCGGGCCGAAACGCGATGGCCGGCCGGGTTGGGCGGGATAGCCTTGCTTAACGAATTCCACACCTAGTGCACCCGGACCGCCGGGGTTGGTGATCAGCGAGCCGATCCGGTGCGCGGGGTCGGTGGCCTGCTTGCGGACGACCGCAAGCGTGATGGTGCCCCCGCCCGGTCTGGTGTAGTCCAGCGGCACCCTCAACGAGGCACACTGGAAGATCGTGTCGCAGCTCGACCAGGCCAGTTTCTGGTCATAAAAGCCGCGCAACGCGGCGGATGAGTCGGCGGCGGCTACCGGGTTGGGCGTGGTGGGCTGGGAACAGCCCGAGGCCAAAGCCAGTACCATCGCCAACCCGGCGGTGACCACGCGCACCAGCGATCCCCCCACTTCCGGATCAGCAATGCCGCAGCGCCACTACGAGCTCGCCACACACCCGGGCCCACCAGTGGCACACCGATCACCTCCAGTAAACAGCCTCACCGTACACACCGGCAAGTACCCGACGGCGTCTCACATCACCACGCCACTCGGCGGTCCTGCGGCCGGCCGCTCACGCAGCGGGCCGGCACCCGGCGGGGCCTAACTGGGTCAGCTCACCGCTCCGCGGGGCGAGTTGCGCGGTTTTGTTACTTCGTTCCGGCTCCTGAGTCGTGACGTAGGGTGGCCAGTCTGGTGTTGATCATTTCTTTGGCCGCTTGGCCGTAGACCGCTTGTGTGGACAGCCGGTGGAAGGTTTTGGCGTAGAGGGCTATTTCTCGCGGTTGGGCGATGGCCAGTTCTGCGGAGATGGTTTCGACGCGGACCAGGCGCTCGTCGAACATGACGAATTGATTGGTCGGCACCTGGTAGGCGGCGGTGGCCGGGATGATGCCCAGCCGTATGCGGGGCAACGCGATGAACGTGAGCAGGCGGTCGAGTTGGCCGAGCATCACGTCGGCGTCACCCACGGTGGTGAGGAGGGCCTGGCAAGCGAGAATGAAGTGAAATCGGTGATTTCCTTGGTAGAGGATGTGTTGGCGTTGCATGCGCGTGGCAACACCGTCCGCCAGGTCGTCGGTGATCGCATAGAAGGCGATAACCTGCGCCATCACGGCTGTCGCGTACTCGACGGTGTGCAGAATACCGGGTACCAAGACTGGCTCGTACCAGCGAAACAACCCAGTCTGCGCGTCCCGTGAGAGTGACGCCTGTTGGCGCCTGCGGGTACCTACTCGAAGCACGCGACGCCACTCGATGTACATCGATTCAATGTTACGAACGGTGGCGATCAGATCCGGTATCTGGTCGACCACCTGGCAGTGGCGACACCAGGCCCGGATATCGTCTTCCGTCGGCGTCTGCTTACCATACTCGATCTTGGATACCTTGGAGCTGTCCCACCCAGCCAGCGTGGCCAGCGCCCGCCCGGTCAGCCCAGCGTCTTTGCGCAGGTCGCGGAGTCTGTGGCCGAGAACCTCCCTGGCCTGGATAACCGAGCTGGACAACAGATTCCGCTCTACACCGAGATGTACTGCTCATGCGGGATCGCCAGAGCCCACACCTGCTGGTGGACCTTGCGGCACTGTTCGATGAGCTCCGCGTCAGATACCTCCGCACCTCCCGCGAAGCGGCCATCATCGGCGAAGATTGTGAACACGACCCGGTTGCCATCGAAGAGCCAGTAATCCAGCGGAGGGAAGTCAATTCCGGTGGCGTGGTGGCGCGGCAGCCAGCGAAGATCCTCTCCGGCTTCGATGTTCAACGGCGCCACACGCACACCCCAGCGCGTGTAATCGCAGTGTGGAACCGTCACCACCCGCACGCGGGTGATGCTCTTGCCCGCCCGTGTTGCCTCCCGGACCAGCCTGAGCCAGGGTTGATGCCAGGAGAAATCATCAGGCTTGTCTGTCAGGAACAGTTCGAAGGGGCCGGCCTCTTTGGCGACGTGGTAGGAATCCCGCAGCTCCAAATGAAACGCCGCGTGGTGGAAAGTACGAAAGAGATTGTCAAACTCCTGGCCTTGCAGCAGTGCCATCAACGCCACCTTCTCGAACCTTGCCGACTTCGATGCACGTCTCGTGACCGGGAATGTCCATCTGCGCCAGCGCCTGGGCATCGCGCACCGCCGCCCCGGACAGGACATAGGTCCCGTGGGCCGTGGTGCGCAACGCCACCGCAAGCGTGGTGTCGGCCTCCAGATACTCCAACAGGCTCATGGGGATTTCGACGCTGGCCTCATGGCCGGGCACGCGCCAGCCCTGCACCACGTAGGTGTCGCGGTCGGTCGCGAACAGGGTGGGCGACGCCCCAGCCTGCGTCCTCTTGCCCAGGAAGGTCAGCTGCACGGCGGTACACCATACGCCTCCCGTAGATAGTTGCTCAGGTTTGCTTGAGCCTACCCGATGCTCTGGGCGCGCAGTCAAGCGGGCAAGCCGGCCAAGGCACCTCATCTGACTTCAAGCAAACTCAAGCAAACTCCTTGGCGCGGTATCGCTGGCGGCCCTAGCGTGACGCCCTGGCACCCAGGGCCGGGATGTGTGAGCCATCCGCACGGTCGCGGCGCCTGCCTGGCCCCCGACACAACACCCCCGAAGGCAGACGCCCCTCCCGACCGTGTTTCAGGACAAGGCCGTCCCCCGGCCCTGGGGCGCCACCCAGTCACCCGAGCCCATCCGGACTCTCGACTATGTCACCTGCAACAATGCGGGAGAGCAGGTATCGGCCATGCCCACCTCATACTTCAATCCACGCACATTTGGCTGGTTTCCGCTCGCCGGACAACGCCACGCCATCGAGCTGGAAGACCGCCGCGTTCTCCGAGGTAAACCCATGCGGTGCCTCTGTGGGGTGGCCTATCCCCGGGGTGCCAGTGGTGACGAGGAATGGCTCTGGCCCACCTGCCAGCAATGCTGGGACAAGACATGCGAAATCGAAGACCTTCACCCAAGTCGGTGATGTTCTCAGCTCGCCAGGTGGGTGCCGAAGAAGTCCAGGATCCGTCGCCAGCCGTCCACGGCGGCCTCCGGGCGGTAGGCGGGCCGGTCGACGGCGAAGAACGCGTGCCCGGCGCCGTCGTAGGTGTGGAACTGGTAGGGCTTGCCCAAGCGGTCCAGTTCCGCGGCGAGCGCGGCCGTCTCGGCCGGGGACGGGTGCTGGTCCTCGGCGCCGAACAGCCCGAGCAACGGGCAGGACAGCCCCGGCGCCAGATGCGGGATCGCGCGCATGTGCCGAGGCCGCCCGGGTGGTGGGTCCGTCACCACCCACGCGCCATAGCAATCCACGGCGGCGTCCAAGGGTAGCGAGCAGGCCGCCAGGAAGGCGTGCCGCCCGCCTGAGCAGTAGCCGATCACACCGATCTTGCCGTTGGCGCCGTCCAGGCCCTTGAGGTAGTCCACGGCACCCGCCACGTCCCCGATCAGCCGCTCGTCGGGCACCCCGCCGGCCGCGCGCACGGTGGCCACCAACTCGTCAGGGTCAACCCCGGGAGCCTCCCGCGAATACAGATTGGGGCACAGCGCCAGGTATCCCCGCGCCGCGAACCGGCGCACGATCTCCTTGGTGGCCCAGTCGTAGCCGGGCATGTGGTGGATGACCACCACCGCGCCGCGCGGGCCACCCTCCAGCGGGCGGGCAAGGTAGGCCTCGATCCGGTCGCCGCCGTGTCCGGTGATGCTGACGGTTTCGGCCCTCATGGCGTCCGTCATGCCGCGCTCCTCTCGCTGATCTCCCCCGTCGTGGGCAGCCTCGCGAGCACGCCGCGATCGGATGAGGCAAGGTAGCACTGGGTCGGCGCGCCCGCCGACATTGTCCGATCCGGGAGACCAGTGAGTGATGGACGTTCAGACCATTGATCAAAACTACGCTCAGCTGCAGCAGCAGGGCCGCCAGACCATGCAGTTGATCCAGACTCTGGCCAGCAAACTCCAGTCCGCCGCGGCCGCGGGGGACCAGAACGCCCGCGAGTGGCAGCTTGACCTCAAGGAGATCGCGCTCGCGGTGCGCGATGAGGAGGGGCAGACCTCGACGCTGCTGGGCTCGATCCACGCGATGGTCGACAACCACGTCCAGCAAGTCGCCGCCGCGCCCGCACCCAGTTACCAGCAGCCCAGTTACCAGCAGCCGGAATACCAGCAGCCAAGCTACCAGCAACCGAGCTACCAGCAGCCGTACCCCGCGCCAGGCGGCTACCCCAGCGGCGGTGGAGGCGGTGGCATGCTGCAACGCTTCCTCGGCGGCGGCTTCGGGCGGGCGATCGCCACCGGCGCCGGCTTCGGCATCGGAGACGAGATCATCCAGAGCATCTTCTGACCAGCCAGTGACGGGTATCGCGATGCGAGGTCGTGTTCGCCGTGTGGCGGGCAAGACGGCGGCGCTGTTGCTCGGTGTCCTGGCTCTGGCCGGGGCGTGCGGCGGCGGCGCCGAGAGCCACCGGGCGGGCCAGCGCGACACGGTGACGTTCGCCGAGGGTCCCGGGTCGGCGCCGAGCTACATCTTCCCGATCACGCCGACCCAGCAGTACACCGCTTACACCATCCAGCAGTTCCAGTACCTGATGTACCGGCCGCTGTACTTCGCGCCCAAAGAAGCCCAACCGGTCATCGACGACGCCCTGAGCCTGGCCGACGAGCCGGTCTACTCGCACAACAACACCGTCGTGACCGTCAACCTGAAAACCACCTACCAGTGGTCTGACGGCGAGCCGGTGGACGCCCGCGACGTGGTGTTCTCGCTCAACCTGTTCAAGGCGGCGATCAAGGAAAGCCCGGCGAACTTCGGCAACTACAGCCCCGGTGAGATCCCGGACAACCTCGCCAGCTACACCGCGACCGGAAAGTACCAGGTCACGTTCACCCTCACCCGCAGCGTGAACCCGGAGTGGTTCACCACCGAGCAACTCGAGCTCCTCACCCCGCTGCCGCTGGCCTGGGACAAGACTTCCGAGAGTGGCCCGAGGGGCGACTACGACCTGACTCCGGCGGGGGCGAAGCAGGTCTATGACTTCCTCGCCGGGCAGGCCGCGAACCTGTCCACTTACGCCACCAACCCGCTGTGGCAGGTGGTGGACGGGCCGTGGCGGCTGACCTCGTACTCCCCCACCGGCCAGCTGACCATGGCGACCAACCCGCGCTACGACGGCCCCTACAAGCCGGCGATCCCGCACTTCGAGGAGCTGCCGTTCACCTCCGAGGCGGCGGAGTTCAACCAGGTCAGGGCCGGCGCGATTGACGTCGGGTATGTCCCCACCGACGACCTCCCCCGGCTGCCCTCGGTCAAGCGCGGGGGCTACCAGGTCTTCGCGGTGCCCGAGTTCTTCATCGGGTACCTGAACATGAACTTCAACAATCCGACCTCGGGCCCGGTGTTCCGGCAGCTCTACCTCCGGCAGGCGCTGCAGCACCTGGTGGACCAGCCGGCGATCATTCGCGGTGTCTACTCCGGGTACGCGATTCCCGCTTACGGCCCGGTGCCGGTCGGCCCGCCCAATCCCTACGCCAGCGCGCTGGAGAAGCGGGGCACCTACCCCTACAGCCTGGCCGCGGCCCGCCAGTTGCTGTCCACGCACGGCTGGTCGGTCATCCCGGGCGGCGTGGACACCTGCCTCAACCCGGGAATCGGGGCCGAGCAGTGCGGCGTGGGCATCGAGCGCGGCGCCAGGCTGGAGTTCACCGTCGACTACGCCAACGCTCTCCAGCCGACCGCGACGCAGGTGAGCGCGCTGAAATCGGACGCGGCCCGGGTCGGCATCCAGCTCGACCTGCGCGGTGCGCCCTTCAACACGATCCTCGCTCAGGACAGCGTCTGCACGCCCGGCCAGAGCGCCTGCGCCTGGCAGATGTCCGACTACGGCGGCGTCCAGATCAGCACCTACCCGACCGGCGACGTCCTGTTCGAGACTGGCGGCGCGCTCAACGCCGGCAGCTACAGCGACCCCACCGCGGACAAGCTGATCGAGGCCACCCTCTACGGCAGCGACCCGAACGCGCTCACCGCGTACGAGGACTACATCGCCCGGCAGCTGCCGGTGATCTACCAGCCCGATCCCGACTACGTGGCCGTGGTCAAGTCCGACCTCGCCACCGAGGGCACGTTCACCGCGCTCACTCAGAGCAACCTGCAACCGGAGAGGTGGCACTTCACGTCATGACCAGCTACCTGCTGCGGCGCGCCGGGCAGACCCTCGTGGTGCTGCTCGGCGTGTCGGTGATCGTGTTCACGCTCACCCACCTGCTGCCGGGCGGGCCGGCCAGGGCGATCCTGGGCATTCGGGCCACCCCGGCCGCGATCGCCGCGTTCAACCACGCGAACGGCTACGACAAACCGCTCTACCTGCAATATTTCAGTTACCTGAGCTCGCTGCTGCACGGGAACCTGGGGTTCTCCTACACGCAGAACCAGTCGGTGGCCTCGCTGCTGGCCCAGGACATCCCCAAGAGCGCGTACCTGAGCCTGCTGGCGCTGGTGATCTCGATCATCGTCGGGCTGCCGCTGGGGATCGCCCAGGCGGTGCGGCGCAACCGGTTCCTCGACTACGCGGTCACCACCGGGGCATTCCTCGGCTACTCGATGCCGGTCTTCTGGCTGGGCCTGTTATTGATCACCTGGTTCGCCGTGGACCTGTCGCTGCTGCCGCCGGAGGCGCCGCAGACGGCCACCCTGAGCGGCGCGCTCGCCGACCCGGCCGCCATGGTGCTGCCGGTGGCCGCGCTGGCGATCGTCTCGATCGCGTCGTTCAGCCGGTTCATGCGCTCGGCGGCGATCGAGAACCTGGCCCAGGACTACATCCGGACCGCCCGGGCCAAGGGGCTCACCGAACGGACCATCCTGGCCCGGCACCTGCTGCGCAACGCGCTGCTGCCGATCATCACGCTGATCGGGTTGAGCATCCCGGCGCTGGTCGCCGGGAACCTGGTCGTCGAGCAGGTGTTCAACTATCCCGGGGTGGGTTTGCTGTTCTTCAACGCCGCGCTGCGGCGCGACTACCCGGTGGAGATCGCGCTGACGCTGCTCGGCTCGGCGCTGGTCGTGGTCGGGAACCTGGTGGCCGACCTCGCCTACGGGGTCGCCGACCCGAGGGTGAGGCTGGCGTGAACACCCCCAATCTCGATGTCCTGGCCAGCCCGAAGGGCGGTGAGGTCCGCGCCGAGGGCGGCCTGGGGCGCGCGATGGGCCGGGCGTTCACAGCGAACCGGCTGGCCGTGCTCGGGATCGGGCTGATCACGGTGATCGTGGCGTTCTGCTTCCTCGGGCCGCTGCTGTACCACACGGATCAGGTGTATACGAACCTGACGGCGGCGAACCTGCCGCCGAGCGCGGCCCACCCGCTGGGCACCGACTACCTCGGCTATGACGAGCTGGGCCGGCTGATGGCCGGCGGGCGGAGCTCGATCGAGGTCGGACTGGCCGCGGCGGTGATGGCGTCCGCGATCGGGGTGGCTTGGGGGGCACTAGCCGGCTACTTCGGCGGCGTCGTGGACGCGGTGATGATGCGGATCGTGGACATCGTGCTGTCCATCCCGGGGTTGTTCATCCTGCTGTTCGTCGCCACGATCATCCCGCCCACGCTGGGCACGATGATCGCCATCATCGCGCTGTTCGCCTGGCTGATCCCGGCCCGGCTGGTCCGCGGTGAGGTGCTCAGCCTGCGCAGCCGGGAGTACGTGCAGGCGGTGCGGGTGATGGGCGGACGCGGCGGGCGGATCATGCTCCGGCACCTCATCCCGAACGCGATCGGGGTGATCGTGGTGCAGGCCACGTTCCAGGTGGCCGACGCGATCCTGATCTTCGCGGTGCTGAGCTACCTCGGGTTCGGGCTCTCCGCGCCGGCCGCGAGCTGGGGCGAGATGCTCTCCAGCGGCACGGCGTACCTCTACGACGGGTACTGGTGGCAGATCTACCCGCCCGGGGTGGCGATCCTGCTCATCGTGCTCGCG
>JBOHFJ010000046.1:0-18562 GCA_050699655.1 Pseudonocardiaceae bacterium | reverse complement strand
ACACGACAAATAATATCGATCCGGACCGTATTATCCTGGTTTCTCGACACGCGACACGCCGTCCTATTTTCGGCGCGGCCACACAGCTCCCGCCGCCCGACTTAGGTCTCTAACTTAGCGGCATTGCCCTCTGGGGGCCTTAGCGTTCCGACCATCCTCGATCACGAGACCTTCGTCAGTGATCCCGAGTTCACTGTTCAGGCCAAGGTCACCGGTCAGCTCAAGTTTCCTGACAGCGTCGTTGCGAACGCCAGGCTCTTTGACCGGCTGGTCACCGAAATGGCTGAGAAAGCCACAAATCGTCAACGTGGAACCACTGTGCCTTCTTTGACTGCTACATTTTTGCGGTTTAAGATCAAAAATGAAGACCGGCTGGTGTTGGAGCGGACATTCAAGGTCATGTGCGGGTTGCATGATGACGATCGTGATCACATCTGGGGCTACTACGTCCGCAACTTGGCCCGCCCGTTCTGGCTGGCACGACCGGACAACCGGATCGATGTTCTTGTCGGTAACCCCCCGTGGCTATCCTACCGCTACATGACGAACTTGCAGC
The DNA here is from genome assembly GCA_050699655.1 of Pseudonocardiaceae bacterium. Lineage (GTDB taxonomy): Bacteria > Actinomycetota > Actinomycetes > Mycobacteriales > Pseudonocardiaceae. The sequence goes on along the minus strand of JBOHFJ010000046.1, from coordinate 18,006 downwards.
AGGTTTCCTTTCGTGCTATGAGCACTGAGCGAGGATTGTGGGCTGGGGCTTCTGTTGCAACGAACCAGGATCTATCTGCGCTGTTCGTGGCGCGTTGTATCGAGCAGTACCTCAGGCCGGGTGGGCGATTTGGTTATGTCATGCCGTGGGCAGTCCTGTCTCGACGTCAGTACGCGGGTTTCCGCACAGGTCACTATCCCGTCCAAGCGCAACCGGTAAGGGTTCGCTTCGACCAGCCTTGGGACCTCCATCGAATCCAGCCGACATTCTTTCCAGTGCCTGCCAGTGTCATCTTCGGTCGACGCGTGGATAACGACGCGAGCGGTGCAGATCTCGGTCAGGCGCCGGAGGTGTGGTCTGGGCGATTCGCCACCGCAACGGCTTCGCGGGCAGAGGCGGCCGCAAGTATCGCGCGGACGGTTAGTGAACCCGCATTGGCGCTTGCTCAACGAAGGTCCCCGTACGCCTCCCGGTTTCACCAAGGTGCGATCTTAGTTCCTCGTTTCCTCTTCCTTATTGAGTCTGGAAAAACTAACCCGCTCGGTTCGGGGGAGGGTCGTAGAGCAGTTCGAAGTCGCCGCAGTGTCAACGAAAAGAAGCCGTGGAAAGAGCTCGCCGGATTGCACGGAACAGTCGAACGGCAGTTTATCCGGCCGCTGTATCTCGGAGACTCGGTCCTGCCGTTTCGTACTCTGTCGGCCCGTGAGGCTATCGTCCCCTGGGATGGTCGAAGCCTCCTGCATGGAAAGTCCGAGCGTTTAGACCTGTACCCGGGGCTCGCCGACTGGTGGCGTCGCGCTGAAGATATTTGGACTCGAAACCGGTCTAGTGAACGACTGGACCTTATAGAGCAGCTTGACTACCGGAAGAAGCTCTCGCAACAGTTCCCGGTCGCCGATCGTCGCGTCGTCTATACCAAGAGTGGAATGTACCTGGCTGCTGCGATCGTGTCGGACCTGACCGCCGTGATCGACCATAAACTTTACTGGGGGCCAGTGACCATCCTCGATGAGGCGCGCTTTCTTACCGCGATCCTGAACTCAAGTGTCCTGACAACGGCTGTCCGCCCTCTGCGGGGCCGCGGAGAACACAATCCTCGAGATTTCGACAAGTACGTCTTCCAGTTGCCGATCCCGCTGTACGACCCCCGTGACAGCGCCCACAAATTGCTGGTGGTGCTTGCTGAGCGGTCAGAGCAGGTCGCGGCCAGCGTTGATCTGCCGACCGTTCGTTTTGAGGCGCAGCGTCGCCGGATCCGCGAGGCACTCGTTGATGACGGAGTCAGCGTGGATATTGACGCGATCGTCACGACACTCCTGGCGTAGCGACTCTGGGCTTATCGACACCGGGTGAGTTGGGCGGCGAGCTGCTGGTGGTGGTGCGCCGTACGTTGAAGGACTTCGCGGCCAGCGCGGCGGCCGTCCTTCGGTGCGGCGCCGGTCGGTGTCGGAGGACTGGGCCGCCAGTGGCTCGCGCACGAGGATGGGCAAAGGGGTCTTACCCCGTCCTCGTGCGGCCCTCCGGGTTGTGCTGGTCGCGCGCGACGAGGTTGTGGCGCACCGCGAGGGTGGCGGCCTCGAGACGGGAGTGCACTCCGAGTTTGGTCAGCAAGCCCTGCACGTGACTGCGCACGGTGGTGGTCGAGACACCCAGGCGCAGGGTCATCGCCGTGGTGTCGAGCCCGTCGACGAGCAGGGCGAGGCATTCCCGCTCGCGGGTCGTCAGGTGCGCCGCGAGCCGGCGCGCTTCGGAGCCCTCGGATTGGGCGCCCGATCCGGCGCCACTGACCCGGGGCGCATCCAGCGCGAGCGCACCGTCGATGACCCGCTCCAGCGCGCGGACCAGCTTGCGGGCGCCCCATGTTGTGGGCAGGTAGCCGACCGCCCCCGACCGGATGGCCTGGCGCATCGCGTTGGTGTCGCGCTGCGCCGCGAGGATGAGTATCCGGGTCGACGGGCTTACCGTGATCAGGTGGCTGATCGCGGTAAGCCCGTCGCCATCGCATAAACGCCGACCCAGTAGGCAGATGTCGGGCCGGTGCTGGCGAACCGCTTCGATCGTCCCGGTGAGACTTCGGGTGATTTCTGGTATCTGAAATCCTTGCCCGGTCAGTACTGGGACCAATGATTCCACGAACGCCGTGTGGTCGTCGCCGAGCACGATGCTGATCATTTCGGATTGAGTCCCCAAAAATAGGTCGGGAAAAATAGGTCAGAAAAACCGCGCTGAGTGATTGGCTTCCTCCAGCGTACAACGCAATGGTCGCATTGATTACCGAGATCGCCGAGTGTGGCACCTAAATATGCTCGTCAAGGACTACCAACCCCGCTCGCCCGCCGCTACCGACCCTGGGCGGCGCGGGACGAGACCGGTCGGTATCGTGTCTGCTCTGCGTCGACCACGGTCGACCACGTCTGCGCCCGAAAGGTTCACCACGGTGCCTGTAGCGACCGCGCTACCGACCACATCCGCTCACCTGTCCGGTCTGCTCGAGGCGGTCCTGCCGGAACCCTCGCTGCGGGAGCTGGTCGGCCGGGCAGGTTCCCCTGAGCTGGAGCTGCACGGGCCGCCCGCGACCCGTCCGCTGGTGGTGGCCGCGCTGGCCCGCGAGGGGCACCCGGTGCTGGCCATCACCGCCACCGACCGGGAAGCCGGTGAACTGGCCGCCGAGCTGGCTGACGTGCTGGGCGCCGGCCTGGTCGCGGAGCTGCCCTCCTGGGAGACACTGCCGCACGAGCGGCTGTCTCCCCGGGCTGACACCGTGGGGCGGCGGCTGGCGGTGTTGCGCCGGCTGGCCCATCCCGACGAATCGAGCCCCGATGTATCGAACACCGCGCCGCGGGTGGTGGTCACCGGTGTGCGGTCGCTGATCCAGCCGATACTCGCTGGCCTGGGTGAGATCGCCCCGGTGCGGCTGCGGGTCGGGCAGGTGCACGACTTCGACGGCGTGCTGGCTCGGCTGGCGGATCTGGCCTACACCCGGGTCGACATGGTCGATCGGCGCGGTGAGTTCGCGGTCCGCGGTGGCATCGTCGACGTCTTCCCGCCCACCGCCGCCCATCCGTTTCGGGTGGAGTTCTGGGGCGAAGAGGTCTCGGAGATCCGCTCGTTCGCTGTCGCTGACCAGCGCACCCTGGCGCCGGCCCAGGAGCTGACGGCACCACCGTGCCGGGAGCTGCTGCTCACCGCTGGAGTGCGGGCCGCCGCGGCGCGCCTGGTCGCGCAGGCCCCGGCTGGGCCGGTCGCGCAGCTGCTGGAGAAGGTCGCCGCCGGGATCCCGGCCGAGGGCATGGAGTCGCTCATCCCGGTACTGGTGGCCGAGAGGCTCCAGCTGCTCACCGACGTGATGCCGGCGGGCACTCACGTGGTGCTTGCCGATCCGGAACGGATCCGGACCCGGGCCGCCGATCTGGTCCGCACCGGCCAGGAGTTCCTGGAGGCGTCCTGGATGGTCGCCGCGGGTGGCGGCGCCGCCCCGGTCGACGTCGCGACGCTGGACCTGTCCGCCTCGGCCTACCGCGGCCTGAGCGAGGTCGCCGAGCACGCCCGCGCCAGCGGGTTGGCGTGGTGGACGCTGAGCCCGCTGAGCGGCGACGCCCACGGCTCGCTCCAGCTGCGGATCATCCCGGCGCAGCCCTATCACGGTGACGTGACGCGGGCCTTCGCCGACCTGCGGGCGCACACCGCCAGCGGTGGCGCGGCGGTGTTGGTGGTGCCCGGCGCCGGCACCGCGCAGCGCGCTTGTGAGCAGTTGCGCGAGGCCGAGGTGCCGGTAGTGCACGCCGCCGACGGCCTGGTGCGACCACCCGAGCCCGGCACCGTCACGGTGGTCCGCGGCACCCTGGAGGACGGCTTCGCGGTCCCCGCGCTGGGACTGGTGGTGCTCACCGAAGCGGACATCACCGGCGCACGGGGTGGCACCGGCAGCCGGGACATGTCGAAGATGCCGGTCCGCCGCCGCAACGCGGTGGACCCGCTGGCGCTGCACAGCGGCGATCACGTGGTGCACGAGCAGCACGGCATCGGCCGGTTCCTGGAGATGGTCGAGCGCACTGTCGGGGGGTCCACCCGGGAGTATCTGCTGGTGGAGTACGCGCCCAGCAAGCGGGGCCACCCGGGGGACCGGCTGTACATCCCCACTGACCAGCTCGACCAGGTCACTCGCTACGTCGGTGGCGAGCTGCCGACGCTGAACAAGCTGGGCGGGTCGGACTGGGCCAAGACCAAGGGTCGGGCCCGCAAGGCGGTCAAGGAGATCGCCGCTGAGCTGGTTCAGCTGTACGCGGCCCGGCAGTCCTCCCCGGGGCACGCGTTCGGCCCGGACACCCCGTGGCAGGCCGAGCTGGAGGACGCCTTCGCCTACACCGAGACGCCCGACCAGCTCGCCGCGATCAACGAGGTCAAGGCGGACATGCGCCGTGGGGTCCCGATGGACCGGGTGGTCTGCGGTGACGTCGGCTATGGCAAGACCGAGATCGCCGTGCGGGCCGCCTTCAAGGCGGTGCAGGACGGCAAGCAGGTGGCCGTGCTGGTTCCCACCACCCTGCTCGCCCAGCAGCACTTGCAGACCTTCTCCGACCGGATGCACTCCTTCCCGGTCACGGTGCGCGGGCTGTCCCGGTTCACCCACCCCGGCGACGCGGTGGAGGTGTTGCGCGGGCTGGCCGAGGGCTCGGTGGACATCGTGATCGGCACCCACCGGCTGCTGCAGACCGGGGTGCGCTGGAAGGATCTCGGCTTGGTGGTGGTCGATGAGGAGCAGCGCTTCGGCGTCGAGCACAAGGAGCACATCAAGGCCCTGCGCACCGCCGTCGACGTGCTCACCATGTCCGCCACCCCGATCCCGCGGACGCTGGAGATGTCGCTCGCGGGCATCCGCGAGATGTCGACGATTCTCACTCCCCCCGAGGAGCGCCACCCGGTGCTGACCTACGTCGGGGGCTACGACGGCAAGCAGGTCGCCGCCGCGATCCGCCGCGAGCTGCTGCGCGACGGGCAGGTCTTCTACGTGCACAACCGGGTGTCCTCGATCGACAAGGCCGCCCGGGCGATCCGTGAGCTGGTGCCCGAGGCCCGGGTGGCGGTGGCGCACGGGCAGATGAACGAGGACCAGCTCGAGCGCACCGTCGCCGGCTTCTGGGAGCGCGAGCACGACGTGCTGGTGTGCACCACGATCGTCGAGACCGGGCTGGACATCTCCAACGCCAATACGCTGATCGTGGAGCGCGGTGACCTGCTCGGGCTGGCCCAGCTGCACCAGCTGCGCGGGCGGGTCGGGCGCGGCCGGGAGCGTGGTTACGCCTACTTCCTCTACCCGCCTGAGACACCGCTGACCGAGACGGCGCACGACCGGCTGGCCACTATCGCGCAGCACACTGAGCTGGGCGCGGGCATGGCGGTGGCGATGAAGGATCTGGAGATCCGCGGCGCGGGCAACATCCTGGGCGGTGAGCAGTCCGGGCACATCGCGGGAGTGGGCTTCGACCTCTACATCCGGTTGGTCGGCGAGGCCGTCGAGGCGTTCCGCCGGGTGTGCGGCACCGCGGGCGCCGCTACCGCGCCCGAGCCCGCACCAGTGCGGGTCGAGCTGCCGGTGGACGCACACCTGCCGCATGAGTACGTCCCCGGTGAGCGGCTGCGGCTGGAGGCGTATCGCAAGATCGCCGAAGCGATGGACGCCGAGACGCTGACCGCCATCACCGATGAGTTGCGCGATCGGTACGGCGCCTTGCCGCCCGCTGTGGTGACCCTGCTGGAGGTCGCGCGCTTCCGCCAGGTGTGCCGGGCGCACGGGGTGGCGGAGGTGACCCTGCAGGGCGCCAAGCTGCGGTTCGCTCCGGTGACGCTTCGAGACTCCCAGGTGGTGCGCCTGAACCGGCTCTATCCCCAGGCGGCGTACCGGGCGGCTGGCCAGATCTTGTCCGTGGCCAGGCCCAGCGATGGCTCCGGCGGTATTGGTGCTCCGCCGCTGCGCGACCGGGAACTGCTCGACTGGTGCACCAAACTGGTCACCGGGGTGCTCGGCGGCGTGGGAGGGTAGCGCTCGTGCGAATGTTCCCGCGTGCCGTTGCCGGGGTCGTTGCTGGGGGGCTGCTGGTCGGTGGTTGCGGTGTTGGCTCCAGCCAGCTCGGTGCCGCCGCCTTCGTCGGCTCCACCGTGATCCCGCAGGAGCGGGTGCACGACCAGCTGGTGGCTGTGCTGGCCAAGGAAGGACCACAGGACCGGGCCGAGCTGGCGGCGGCCCACCAGCTCGGCCCGGTGTCACGCAAGATCCTCACCGTGCGGATCAGGCATCAACTGGTCGAGATCGCAGCGTGGCGGGCCGGCCTCACCGTCAGCCAGGCCCAGGTGAACCGGGAGATCACGGAAGCCGGGGGAGCCGAAGCCGCGTCCAAGGGGACGATCTTCGACGCCAAGTCCTACCAGCAGCGGGTTAGGGACACGCTGATCCTGGTCGCGCTGGGCCGCCGCGTCCTGAGCAACAGCGCGATCACCGTTGACTACACCACCGCCGACACCCGAACCGCCGCGCAACAGCGGGTGAAGGAGCTTGCTCAGGCCGGAGCCGCGCGGGCTCGACAATCGATCGATGCTGACGTGCGTGCCGGGAAGGACGCCGAGCTCGGCAAGCGGATCGTCGCCGCGGACGACCCGATCTTCGCCACCACCCCGGCGTTCGGTGTCTCGGTGGGTACCGTGGTGGCCTTCCAGCTGGAGGACACCAAGCCCTGGGTGGTCATGGTAGTCACGAACCGGACCGGCCGGAGCCTCCAGGCATTCGACTCCGACCAAGTAGGCCCCACTGTGCTGGCAGCCATCGGCCTGCGCCAGCTGGCTCGGCTGGGTGAGGAGCTGGGAGTGCGCCTGTCCCCCCGCTACGGCGTGTGGGATCCGGTGAACCTGCAGGTCGTGTCTGATGCTAACGAGACGGGCGGCTTCATCGCACCGCTCCGCACCACCTCCCGCGGGTGAGCCTGCTCAGCGAGTCGGTGGTCGTCGCGCTGTCCCCCCGGCTCGGTGCGGTGCTTCCGGCGGCGGCGCTGCGCCCGCTGCGGGACGGGGCGGTCCTGCATGCCGACACCGACGTGCCCCGTGAGCTGGTGCGGCTGTGCGGGGCGAATCCGGTCGGCGATGCCGTGCGGGGGTTGCTGCTCACCCTCGACCCGAGCACCGGTGCGGCGGCCCGCTGGGTGGCTGCCGGCGCCACCGTGCTGAGCACCCCGGAGCCCGTGGGTGGGGCGTTGCTGGACGCCGTCGCGGTGATGGACCGGTTGCGCTCGCCCGGGGGCTGCCCCTGGGACGCCGAGCAGACGCACTCCTCGCTGATGCCGTACCTCATCGAGGAGGCCTACGAGCTGTACCAGGCGCTCGAAGACCTGGAAGACAACGCTGACACTGGCGCGCTGCGTGAGGAGCTCGGCGACGTGCTGCTGCAGGTGCTCTTTCACGCTCGGATCGCGCAGGAGATGCCTGCGGGTTCTGAGGGTCGCGAGGGTTTCGGGGGTTTCGACATCGACGCGGTGGCCACCGCCCTGGTGGCCAAGCTGATCACCAGGCACCCGCACGTCTTCGCGGGTCGCGAGCCGGTGCGCACCGCCGCTGAGCAGCAGCTCCGCTGGGAGCGGCTCAAACGCGCCGAGAAGCGCCGCGAGTCGAGCGTCGACGGGGTGGCGCTGACCCAGCCGGCCGTGGCGCTGGTGGCCAAGCTGGTGTCCCGCGCGACAAAGGCGGCGCTTCCGGCGGATCTACTGCCCGGTGTTGACCTGCCCGGTGTTGACCTGCCCAGGGCGGACGGTGACGGCGTCGACGGTGTTAGGGGCGAGTCGCTGTTCGCGCTGTCCGCCGCGGCGACGCTGGCCGGCGAGGACCCCGAGGCCGCCCTGCGCCGCGTCGCCCGGCGGTTCGCCGATGACGTGCGGGCAGCCGAGCGCTCCGCCCGGGCCGCCGGCTTGGACGCCCATCAACTCACCGCCGCGCAGTGGCGTGAGCACTGGCCAAGCTCACGGGTTATCCACAGGGTGCCCTCGTTGCGGGCATTGGCCGATCTGGCTACTCCGATGTCTTTGCGGGTGGCCGCGACGCTGGGTCTGGCGGATCGTGCGGGGGACACCGGTGCGACCGTGGAGGACCTCGCTCACGACACCGAGACTTCGGCACCCGCATTGCGCAGGCTGCTTGACCATTTGGTGACGGTCGGAGTGTTCGAACTCGACACCGAGACCGACCGCTACCGAGTCACGGAACTGGGCCGCCAGCTGCGAGACGACGCCGCGGACGAACTCCGCGAGGAGCTTGACATGACCGGTGCGATCGGGCGCGCCGAGCTTGCTTTCGTCGAGTTGCTCGACACCGTCACCACCGGCCAGGCTGCTTACCCGCGCCGCTACCGGCGCGGATTCTGGGCAGACCTTGCGGCTACGCCGCGGCTGCGGCGGTCGTTTGACGCCCAGCTGAACCGGCGGTTTCACAACCAGGCGGCTCAGATCGCCCAGCGGTTCGATTGGGGCCGCTTCGCTGACGTCGTGGACATCGGTGGCGGCGACGGTACCCTGCTCAGCGCGTTATTGCTGGCTCACCCGGGGCTGCGGGGTCGGGTACTGGAATTGTCACCCACCACCGTTTCGGCGGCTACCAGGAAATTCAGTGAGGCCGGGCTGGATGGCCGGGCCGCCGCGGTGACGGGCAGCTTCTTCGACTCTCTGCCGGAAGGCGGGGACGCCTACGTGCTGTCCGACATCGTGCACAACTGGAACGATGACAACGCTCGAGCGATCCTTACCGGATGCGCCCAAGCCGCCACGCCGCGCGGCGTGGTCATCGTGATCGAAGCGATGCGGGGGCACGCCGCCAACACCGCGATCGACCTGTTCATGCTGATGTGCTTCGGTGGACGCGAACGGACAGTCGGCGAGCTGGCACAGCTGGCCGCGGACTGCGGCCTGGGGCTTCGCCGCTCCCAGCCGGTGGCTGACCATCGAACGCTGCTGGAGTTCAGTTGTCTGGCTGGGGATCGCTGTGCAGTAGGGCCATGAGCAGTTCGTCATGCCACTGGCCATCCCAGCGGAGTGCCTCGCGCAGACGGCCCTCATGGCTGAAGCCACACTTCTCGTAGACCCGTTGCGCCCGGGGGTTGAAGTCGTAGACACCGAGGCTCACCCGATGCAAGCCGACGGTGCCCAGCGCGTAGTCGACAACGAGCCGAGTGATCTCAGTTCCGTAGCCCTGATCGAACACGTGCGCCCCCGCGAGCCAGACGCGATAGCTGGCTGATTCGTTGTTCGGATCGAGCGCGTTGAGGACGGCCTCGCCCAAGAACAAGCCGTCCGAAGCCCGGATGGCCGCCCAATCCGCCCGGTCGTGATGCTCGTGCCTGGTGGCGAGCCAAGTCTCGACCTGGGACCGGTCGAACATCGCATGACTGCCGGTGAGGCGGTTGACCTCAGGATCGGCCAGCGCCGAGAGGTAGTCTTCCAGGACGGCTGGCGTCAGAGGTTCCAGTCGGACCCGTGGCCCGGTCAGGATGGGCTGGTCTCGAAACACGTCGGGTGTGATCACAGAATCAACTGAGGGTACGCGCCTGCGACCCAGTGTGCTTGGAGACTCAGTGTGCTTGACGACTCAGTGTGCTTGACTACTCAGCGTGCCTGGCGCTGAGCGTGCTGGACGGTGATTAGGCTGTCCATCACCCAAGCCTGACCAAACCTGACAAGGAGCGTATCTGTGGCCGTCATCGAGGACGTCGGAGCCCGCGAGATCCTGGATTCGCGCGGGAACCCCACCGTCGAGGTTGAGATCGCCCTTGATGACGGCACGGTGGCCCATGCCGCGGTGCCCTCCGGCGCGTCCACTGGGCGGCACGAGGCGGTGGAACTGCGTGACGGTGATCCCCAGCGTTACCTGGGCAAAGGCGTGGAGGGCGCGGTCGCGACGGTGCTGGATGAGATCGCCCCCGAGCTCGTCGGCATCGAGGTGATCGAGCAGCGCGTGGTGGACCAGAAACTGGTCGATCTGGACGGCACGCCCGACAAGTCCCGGCTGGGCGTCAACGCGATCCTCGGAGTCTCGCTGGCGGTCGCCAAGGCGGCCGCCGAGTCCAGCGGCCTCGAGCTTTTCCGCTACGTCGGCGGCGCGAACGCGCATGTGCTTCCGGTACCGATGCTCAACATCCTCAACGGCGGCGCGCATGCCGACACCGGAGTCGACGTCCAGGAATTCATGATCGCCCCCATCGGCGCGGAGTCGTTTCGCGAGGCGCTGCGCTGGGGTGCGGAGGTCTACCATGCGTTGAAGTCGGTGCTCAAGGCCAACGGGCTGCCCACCGGGCTGGGGGACGAGGGCGGTTTCGCGCCAGATCTCCCGGCCAACACCGACGCCCTGGACCTGATCGCCACCGCGGTGGACAAGGCCGGTTTCGCTCTCGGCCGCGACATCGCGCTCGCGATGGACGTGGCTGCCACCGAGTTCTTCGCCGACGGCGTGTACACCTTCGAGCGCAGCGCCCGCAGTGCTGAGCAGATGATCGCCTATTATGCCGAGCTGCTCGACGCCTATCCGCTGGTGTCCATTGAGGATCCGCTGGCCGAGGACGACTGGGACGGCTGGACCCGGCTCACCGCCGAGCTCGGCACCCGGGTGCAGATCGTTGGTGATGACCTCTTCGTGACCAACCCGGAGCGGCTGGAGGAAGGCATCGCCCGCCGGGCGGCCAACGCGCTCCTGGTGAAGGTCAACCAGATCGGCACCCTGTCGGAGACTCTGGATGCCGTCGCGCTCGCCCAGTCACACGGTTACCGCTGCATGATCAGCCACCGCTCCGGCGAGACCGAGGACACCACGATCGCTGACCTGGCGGTGGCGATCGGCTGCGGGCAGATCAAGGCCGGCGCCCCGGCCCGGTCGGAGCGGGTGGCCAAGTACAACCAGCTGCTGCGTATCGAGGAGACCCTCGGGGACGCGGCTCGCTACGCCGGGGACCTGGCGTTCGCCCGGTTCGCGCTGGAAGGCTAGGCTCGGTGCGGAGCGGCCACGCGGTGGGTGTCACCTCGCCGCGCCGGGCTGCGCTGCTCGCCGCGCTGGTCTGCGTACTGATGCTGAGCGTGGCGGTGCCGCTGCGCAACTTCCTAGGGCAGCGCGCCGAGCTGGCGGCGGTGTACGAGCGACAGCAGATCTTGACTGACAAGATCGCTGAGCTGGTGCGCCGCCGCGGCCTGCTGGCCGATCCGGAGCACATCGAGACACAGGCCCGTGAGCGGTTGCGCTACGTGCTTCCCGGGCAGGCGCCGTACTTGGTGCAGCTTCCCCCCGGCATGACCAGCGCTGTCAGTATCAGCGGTGTACCGGCGGCCACGCAACCGTGGTACGGCCAGCTCTGGAGGTCGATCAACAATGGATGAGCTGGTGTCCGGCCCTGAGGTGGACCGTGCTGACTGGGAGGCCGTCGCCGCGCAGCTGGGTCGCCCGCCGCGGGCGCTGCGGTCGGTCGCGCACCGCTGCGGCTGCGGGTTGCCCAGCGTGGTGCGGACCTGCCCCCGGCTTGCCGACGGCACCCCGTTCCCCACGCTGTACTACTTGACCTGCGCCAGGCTGACCGGGCTGGTGGCGCGGATCGAGGCCAGTGGCGCGATGCGGGAGATGACCGACCGGCTCGCGCGGGATCCCGAGCTCGCGCGGGCCTACCGGGCCGCGCACGAGTCCTACCTGGCTGAGCGGGACGCGATGGCACCGCTGGGCACCCAGGTCAGCGCCGGCGGGATGCCCGACCGAGTGAAATGCCTCCACGCCCTAGTAGCCCACGCCCTAGCCAAAGGCCCCGGCCGCAACCCCTTCGGCGACGAAACCCTAACCCAAATCGGCGATTGGTGGCTCCCCACCCCCTGCATCGCTGGAGGTGGAGATGGTAAGGGTCGCGGCGATTGATTGTGGGACGAACTCGATTCGGTTGCTTGTCGCCGATGTGGGCGGCGACTCGCTGAGTGATGTGTGGCGGGAGATGCGGATTGTTCGGTTGGGGCAGGACGTTGACGCCACGGGTCGGTTGGCTCCGGAGGCGCTGGAGCGCACCCGCGTCGCGCTGGCCGACTACACCGCCATCGCGCGGCGCGCCGGCGCGCGGCGGATCCGGATGGTGGCCACCTCGGCGACCCGCGACGCCGCCAACCGGGAGGACTTCTTCGCCATGGTCCGGCGGACCCTCGGCGCCGACGCTGAGGTGATCACCGGAGATGAAGAGGCCCGGCTGTCGTTCACCGGCGCGGTCGGTGGATTGGACCCCGCTGGCGGGCCGGTCGTGGTCGTCGATGTGGGTGGCGGGTCGACCGAGGTGGTGGTGGGTGCCTGGGACGACGGGCGGGCGCGGGTGACGGCGGCACGCTCGGTGAACGTCGGGTGTGTCCGGATCACCGAGCGCTATCTGCACTCGGATCCCGCGACGGCTGAGGAGATCAGCGCCGCGCGGTGGTTCGCGACGCAGACCCTGCGGGAGGCTTTCACCGAGGTGCCGGTGGGCCAGGCCCGCACCTGGGTCGGTGTGGCCGGCACCGTCACCACGCTGTCCGGCATTGCCCAGCGGTTGCCCGTCTATGACTCCGAGCGCACTCACCTGTCCCGGCTCTCGCTGGACCAGGTGCGGGCCACCGCGCAGTCGCTGCTGGCCTCGACGCATGAGCAGCGGGCTGCCAACCCCGTCATCCACCCCGGCAGGGTGGACGTCATCGCGGGTGGTGCGCTCATCGTGGAGGTGCTCGCCGAGGAGCTGCACACCCGGGCCGGCATCACCGAGCTCGTCGTCAGCGAGCATGACATCCTTGATGGCATCGCGCTGGGCCTGGCCTGATGTGCGACGCGCCTGACCGGGACACGCGAGACACGCTGGACACGCTGGACACGCTGGACGAGGAGGTAACCCGGTGCCGGGCCTGCCCGCGCCTGGTCGCCTGGCGGGAGCAGGTCGCCCGAGACAAGCGCGCCGCCTACCGCGATCAGACCTACTGGGGGCGCCCGGTTCCGGGATTCGGCCCGCCTGATGCCGCGCTGGCCATCGTCGGGCTCGCGCCCGCCGCGCACGGTGGCAACCGGACCGGCCGGATGTTCACCGGGGATCGCTCCGGTGACGTGCTCTATGCCGGGTTGCACGCGGTCGGCTTGGCCGACCGGCCGCTCGCCTCCCACCGCGGTGACGGGCTGACGCTGCACCGCACCCGGATCACGGCTCCGGTCCGGTGCGCACCGCCGGCCAACAAACCCACCCCCACCGAGCGCGACGCCTGCCGGCCCTGGCTGATCCGCGAGCTGCGGCTGCTGCGCCCGACGCTGCGCGTGGTGGTCGTGCTCGGCGGTTTCGGCTGGCAGGCGCTGCTGCCCGCGCTGAGCGCCGCGGGCTGGGCGGTGCCGAGCCCCCGGCCCCGCTTCGGGCACGGCACCGAGATCGCCCTGGACGGGCTGCACCTGCTCGGTTGCTACCACGTCAGCCAGCAGAACACCTTCACCGGCCGGCTCACCCCGGCGATGCTGCTCGACGTGCTCCGCCGCGCGGCCGACCTGGCCGGAATCGGGTGATACTGGTGATATGGGTTCTACACCGGGGGGCGCGCCGCGCATCCTCATCGTCGGCGGTGGCTATGTGGGGATGTACACCGCGCTGGGGTTGCAGTCAAAGCTGCGCCCCGGCGAGGCATCAATTACCGTGGTGGACCCGCAGCCGCAGATGACCTACCAGCCGTTCCTGCCCGAGGCAGCGGCTGGATCGATCGAGCCCCGCCACGTGGTCGTGCCGCTGCGCCCGGTGCTCCGGCGCTGCCACGTCGTGGGTGGCCGGGTCACCGGAGTGGACCACGCCCACCGGTTCGCCACCATCGAGAACTCCGCCGGACAGGTAGAGCGGCACTGCTACGACGTGCTGGTGCTCGCGCCCGGCTCGATCGCGCGCACGTTGCCCATTCCCGGGCTCGCCGAGCACGGTATCGCGTTCAAAACCATCGGCGAGGCGATTTACCTGCGCAACCACGTGCTGTCCCGGCTGGAGGCCGCCGACGCCACGACCGAGCCGCGGCTGCGCCGCAAGCTGCTGAGCTTCGTGGTGATCGGCGGGGGATACGCGGGGATCGAGGTGCTCGGCGAGCTGGAGGACATGGCCCGCTACGCCTGCCGTTACTACGAGACCATCGAGCCAGCGGAGATGCGCTGGGTGCTCGTCGAAGCCACCGGCCGGATTATGCCCGAGGTCAGCTCGAAAATGGGCCGCTACACCGCGAGGCGGCTGACCGGACGCGGTATCAAGATCTTCCTGAACACCCGGGTCACCACGATGGAGAACGGTCACGTGGCCCTCGACAACGGCACTGAGTTCGACGCCGACACCATCGTCTGGACCGCTGGGGTGCGGGCCAACCCGGTACTGCGCCAGACCGACTTGCCGCTGGATGAGCGCGAGCGGCTGCGCTGCACGGCGACCCTGCAGGTGGTGGGGTGCCCGGAGGTTTTCTCCGCCGGGGACTGCGCGGCCGTGCCCGACCTGACTTCCGCGGACCCGAACGCCACCTGCGCCCCGTCTGCTCAGCACGCCGTCCGGCAGGCCAAGGTGCTTGCCGACAACGTGATCGCCCATCTTCGCGGCCAGCCGCTGGGGCGCTATCGGCACCGGTACGCGGGGTCGGTGGCCAGCCTGGGCCTGTACCGCGGGGTCGCCGAGATCTACGGGATCCGGCTCAGAGGTTTCGTGGCCTGGTTCATGCACCGCACCTACCACCTGAGCCGGATGCCGACGTTCAACCGCAAGGTGCGCATCCTGGCCGACTGGACGACCGCTCTGCTGTTCCGCCGCGAGGTGGTGGCGCTGGGCCAGATCAACGACCCGAAGGCCGACTTCGCCCGCGCCAACGCCGCGTCGTGATCCGCCCCAGACCGGCACCGGATACCCTAAGCGAGCGCCCCCGTAGCCCAACCGGCAGAGGCAGGTCCCTTAAAAGGATCCCAGTGTGGGTTCGAGTCCCACCGGGGGCACCGAGGTGGTCTTAGTCGAACTGTGGCCTGTTAGGGCCATGATCTAAACTCGATCCATGAACGCCAGCACCACCCGGTACTGCGGCTTGTGCAGTACACGTCTTGCACGGGACAACCGGAACGGTGAGTGCGCCGCGTGCGCAGCGAAGGCACGCGACCTAGTGCCCGGCCCTCCCGCACTGCCTGCGGAGTTCTGGGAGGACCCCCGCATCCGTAACGCGCTTGAGCGCTGGCACATAGGTGCGGTGATTTACGCCTACCGGAACCATTCATTTCATGTCCGTGTGCTTCCGCAAGAAACCGTCGCCGGATGGGTGGGCATCACCCAAGCCCAGCTTAGCCGCGTCGAAAAAGGCCCGGTCATCAAAGACCTCGACAAACTGATCACATGGGCCAGAGCTCTTGGTATCCCGGCTCACCTGCTGTGGTTCCAACTTCCCGAGCAGCGACACGCTCCTCCCTCCGCCGCTTGGGGTTCTCGCGTGGCTGTGTGCGCACCGCCGGTGCCACTGCCTTCGGCCGGTCCCTTTTTCCTGGTACGGGCGAGTAGTCACGCTAGCCAAGCTGATTGCTCAGATATGGCGGCGATGCACACGTTTCGCTCAGCGGATCGCCAAGTTGGCGGCGGGCATCTGTACGGAACGGTCGTTGGCTACCTCCACAGCGATGTTGCGCCCAGACTGTTCGGCGGAGCTCATGGCGTCGAGGGCAAGGCGGTATTTACCGCCGCTGCGGCACTGACCGAGCTGGCCGGTTGGATGGCTCATGACGCGGGACGTAACGATCAAGCACGAGGGCACTTCGGGCGGGCGCTGGACATGTCCCGGGTGGGACGCGACCGCCAGCTGAGCGCACATGTGCTCACCAGCATGAGCCACCTGGCATACCACACCTTGCGGCCACATGACGGTATCCGGTTTGCTCGCGCTGGAGAAGATGCCCTATCCGGTGGTCCGCGTAATCCTGCTGTTGAGGCGCGTGTTTTTGCCATGCAAGCGCGAGGGTTCGCGGCTTTGCGCAAGCTCTCTGAAACAGTGGCGCTTCTGGGGCGCGCCGAGCAAGCCTTAGGCCACAGCTACGACGAGGAGCCATCGGAGTGGGCCAACAATTTCGATGAAGGTTCCTTTGCCAGCGAAGCCGCGCGGTGTATGCGTCAACTCGGAAAACTGCCACAGGCGCAACGCCACGCCGAACGTATTCTTGAACTCCGCCCAGCCGGCCACACCCGTAGCCGCGCTTTAGGGCAACTCATGCTCGCCACAGTGCTCATTGAGCAAGACCAGCCCGAGCCGGCATGCGCCGTGGCGCAAGACGTACTCGACGCCACCCGGTGGCTAAGCTCCTGCCAGGTCATTGAACAACTGCATGGTCTTCACCGGCTCCTCGTGCCGCACCGCGCTAGCGCGGTGGTAAAAGACTTCCTGGAATGTCTCGGCGAGGTGTCGCGCCAACGGGCCTGGCTGGATCAATGGCCCGTCAAATGATATACGATGGTCGACCGCCGACTTGATGAGGGTGACATGGACGCCGAAGCGCCGCTATACCAGCGCGATCCCGAAGCGTGGCGCAAGCACCTCGCCGAAGGCAACGCTAAACAAGCCCGCAAACGTGTAGGAGCCGATGCGCTCCTCTGGGACGAACACGGCCGCATCTTGCTCGTCGATCCCAAATACAAGCCCGACTGGGACCTGCCTGGCGGTATGGCCGAGGCGAATGAACCACCGCTGGATGCCCTCCGGCGGGAACTGGAAGAAGAACTCGGCCACAACGTGCGCGCCGAAGATGTGACACTGCTGTGCGTGGATTGGGTATCACCACACGACCCATGGGACGACTCACTGATGTTCATTTTCGGCGCCGGCGAACTCACCACACAACAAGCCTCCGCCCTGCGTCTCACCGACGGCGAACTCGCCGCCTACGAATTCTGTACCCCGACCCAGGTGGAACAACGGCTCAGGCCTTACGTATGGCGGCGCGTAGCCGCCGCGCTACAGGCGCTAGAATCCCGCTGCGCCACCTACCTGCACGACGGCCACCCAACGTAAAAAATGCAGAAGCCCATCCGGTTAGCCTCCCGTATCCACGGGGGCTCTGGTGAACGGCCAACCTCGAAATCAGAGGGGAACGTCACAGTGTCTCGGGCTGCCGACAGCACAGTGACGCGGGCTAGCGGGGACTAGCTTAAGCCTGGGCCGTGACCTGCACCGTCACGATGAAATGCTCGCTGTGACTACCATTCAGGCCGTACGTGCTATTTCTTCTTGACGCGTGGGACGCCGCCCTTGCGCCCGATGTCGAATGCGATGCGGTAGACATCCGGCAGATCCAGCTTCTTGTTGGTGCGGATGGTCATGACCCCAAGGTTGATCAGTTCCGTGATGAGGCCTTCGTAGCCGATGTTGAGCGGGCCGGTAGCGAACGGATCCCGGACTTCGGAATCGTCGTCAGGCGGCTCGCTGGTCTGCGACCGCTGCGTCAACAACACACTACTTAATTTGGCTTTTTCCCAGTGATGAATGACCTCGTCCTTCTCGATGGGGACCTGGGTGCCATGCAGCGGCTTGATCGCGTCGGATACCCAAGGCGTGTCCTCCTGGACCTCCTGCACGCGGATCTGGGAGGCATGTTGCACTCCTTGGAGAATTGCGTCCCAGTGCAGTGCGTAAGCATGACCCGAGAAGTCTTCTTCGGTCCGTTTGGTAGCACGCCGCAGCGCGCTGAGGAAACTTCGCGGGCTCACCTGCTGCCTGCCGTCGGCCAGGTGGTTAGGCAACCAGGTGTAGGTGTAACCCTTGCGGTGGTCGGCCCCCATGTACGTGCTGGCGATGCGTTCGAGGACCTCTCGCTGCTTGGTCTCGTCGCCACTGAAGCGGTCCGCCCAACCGGTCTCCGACGTGAACCTTTCGCTGTGTTCCGAGTCGGCGCCGCTCATGTAGTGGAACAGCAGCGCGTACAGGCTCGTCTCCGTCCAGCTCAGGTCGGTCATGTTAGCGATCAGCTTCGATG